>DASWND010000077.1:0-18792 GCA_036399435.1 Flavobacterium sp. | reverse complement strand
CAACAACTATCGCGCTATAAGGTATGCTGACGTTCTGCTGATGGCAGCAGAAGCACTAAATCGCGGAGGAATAGATGACACACGAGCGCGTTTATATCTCAATCAGGTTCGTCGCAGAGCATTTGGCGACACGAACCACGATATTACTGCAGCTGGCGCGGCACTTACAGATTTAATTTGGATCGAGAGACGATTGGAATTTGTTGGCGAAGGCCACCGCTTCTTTGATCTTGTCCGTACAGGCCAGGCACCACAGGAGATTGAAGGTTTTACACCGGGGAAACATGAGCTATTTCCTATTCCAATTGAAGAAATCCAGTTTGCAAACGGCAACTGGCAGCAAAATCCAGGATACTAAATAATCAGACATGAAAAATATAAAATACATTTTTAGCCTTTTCCTTCTGACAACTGTTTTAGGTTGTTCAGAGGATGAAAACGGAACGGGATTCATTGACGATGTTTCGGCGCCCACAAACTTATCTGCGTTGTTTACAATTACGCAAGACAACACAGGACTGGTGACAATTATTCCAAATGGTGAAGGTGTTACCCAGTATACGGTAAACTTTGGCGACAACACTGCCGCTGAAGCTATTGTAAATCCAGGGGACGCTGTAGAACACGTTTATGCTGAAGGTGTTTATTCCGTAGCGATCACCGCAATGGGAATAAACGGTTTGGAAACCGTCTACACACAACCGCTTGAAGTAACATTCGTACAGCCAATCAATTTTGCTATTGATGTTAATGCGCAGGTTGGCAATCCCTACCAAATTAATTTAAGTGCCGAGGCTGATTATGAAACTTATTTCGATGTATTTTGGGGAGACGAAGAAGGTGAGACCGGTGAATCTTTTAATCAGGGCCAGACAGTTTCGCATACGTACACATCCACAGGAACATACGAAATAACTGTAATTGCTTACAGTGGTGGTGTTGCCACAAGTACCGAGACGGAGACAGTCACAATTTTTGATCCTGTTGTGCTACCAATAACATTTGAATCTGCTACCTTAAACTATTCTTTTGGTGATTTTGGTAACGCATCCACTTCAGTGGTAAACAACCCATCAATATCTGGTCAAAATGTTAGTGCCGAAGTTGGAAAGCTAACTAAAAATGTTGGTGCCGAAGTATGGGCAGGTACAAGTTTCGCACTTGATCAGGTTATCGATTTTTCTGTAATGCAGCAAATGACGATCAAAACATATTCACCGGTTGTTGGTGCTGTGGTTAAATTGAAACTTGAAAACCTTACCAATGCTGCCATTAACGTTGAAGTCGACGCAGTGACAACAGTCGCTAATCAGTGGGAGACATTAACCTTTGACTTCACTGGAATCAACAATGCCAACAATTATCAAAGGATAGTATTGTTCTACGATTTTGGCAACGCTGGCAACGGAACAAGCCTGCACTTTGACGACATTATGCAGACATCAGGCGAGCCACAACTTATATTGCCAGTTACCTTTCAGGATAATGCACTCACCTACTCGTTCATCAGTTTTGGTGGAGCTAATGCAAACGCTGCTGCCAATCCAAATCAAACAGGTATTAATACAAGTTCAATGGTGGGGTCGCTTACTAAGCCAAATGGTGCCGAAGTATGGGCTGGAGCTGTACTTGCTCTTGATCAGCCAATTAATTTCTCTGCTTTACAGAAGATAAAGATGAAGGTTTGGTCGCCACAAGCTGGCGTAACGGTTCTGCTTAAACTTGAAAATGCGGCAAGCTCAACGATATTTGTCGAGGTGCCGGCTACAACTACAGTGGCCAATCAATGGGAAGAGTTGACATTTGATTTCACTGGAATCAACAACAGCAACAACTACCAAAACTTGGTTCTCTTCTTCGGATTTGGATCGCCTGGCAATGGCGCAACCTATTATTTCGATGATATTCAATTATCAAATTAAAGAATTTATATAATGAAAAAGATACTAAATAAATTAACGGCGGCCGTAGTTTTGGCTCTTGCGTTTGTTGGATGCCAGGAAGAAAACTATGAGTTCGGTGACCTAAAGGCTCCAACAAATCTCCAAGTGACACGCGAAATTGTAGGCGCCACTACCGAAAATCCTGCAGGAGACGGTTCAGGTCTTGTCAATTTCACTGCCACAGCCGACAATGCGATCAGCTATCAATACATAATCGGTTCGACCGTAATCAATTCACCCAGTGGAATTGTTGAACATCGTTTCACCCAAAATGGCACGAATACTTACACGGTTACTGTAGTTGCACATGGAACAGGAGGAATCAGTACCAGCACATCATTTGAGATTACTGTAAAAAGCAATTTTTCTGACCCTGAAACTGTAGCATTTCTTACAGGCGGAGATTCAAAAACATGGTATTGGGCGGCTGCAGAACTCGGACATTTAGGCGTTGGGCCAAATAACACCGATCCTGCTGTCAATTATTATGGCAACTACTATCAGGCTACACCTTTTGAAAAAGCGGGATCGCCTTCAAGCAGCTGTCTTTATGAAAATGTCCTGACGTTCTCCCTAGACGGTTCTGAGATTAGCTACAATCTCGACAATGGTGGTCAAACATTTTTCAATGCATCTTATGAAGGTGTAGTTGGAGGTTCGGCCGGTAGTGATAATTGCTATGACTTTAATACAAGCGGTGAAAAAACAGTGGCATTGAGTCCATCAGAATCTGTGCTGGTAACTACAAATCCAACGCGTACGACAGGAACTACAATGACAATTTCAGATGGTGGGTTCCTTGGATATTATATTGGAACAAGCACATATGAAATCCTTTCAATTACTGAAAACAGAATGGTCGTAAGAGCCATTATGGGCAATGATGCCGGCCTAGCATGGTATCACACTTTCAGCACTTCGCCACCGGTTCAGCCTGGAGCAGGATTTACTGATCTTGTCTTCGAAGATGATTTTGAAGTAAACGGCGCACCAGATCCAGCTAACTGGACATTCGAAACAGGCGCAGGCGGCTGGGGAAATCAAGAACTTCAATATTATACCAACAACGGAAACAATGCCGTGGTTGAAAATGGTGTCCTAAAAATAACAGCAAAAAAAGAAAATCTCAACGGCAGCCAATATACTTCTGCACGCTTAAAATCTGAGAATAAATTTGAATTCACCTACGGCAAAGTTGAAGTCCGCGCAAAGCTACCTGAAGGTGCAGGTACATGGCCGGCAATCTGGATGCTTGGCGCCAACTACGAACAGGTAGGCTGGCCTACGACTGGTGAAATAGATATTATGGAACATCGCGGAAGCGCACCTGGAGTTATTCATGGAACGCTACATTTACCGGGAAACAGTGGTGGAAACGGAGTAACGGGAAGCACTAATGCAACAAACGTATCTTCAGAATTTCATATCTATTCTGTTGAATGGAGTGCAACCTCAATTCGATTCTTTGTCGATGGAACGCAATTTCACTCTTACGCAAACTCTGCCTCCACGCCATTCAATGCAGATTTCTTCCTGATTCTGAACGTGGCTATGGGTGGAACTTTTGGCGGTGCCATAGATCCTGCATTTACGCAATCAACTATGGAAATTGACTACGTCAGGGTTTATCAATAGATCTAATGCACTTTTAATGAAAAGGCTGGTTAATGGCCGGCCTTTTTCTTTTCAATTACCAAAACCAGACTATGAAAGTAAAATTTATTTTACAGCTTGTACTTGCATTTTCCCTAGCAAACATAAGCTGCAACAATAAAATCACTCAGGGTGCCTCACGGCCTGAAGCAGCAAAAGACGCCGTTACAACAAGAGTCGACTCTTTGCTGAACATAATGACGCTCGAGGAAAAAATAGGCCAGATGAATCAGTATAATGGCTTTTGGGAAGTAACCGGCCCGGCTCCCAAGGATGGTCAGGCTGCGCGGAAATACGAGCATCTAAAAAAAGGTTATGTTGGTTCGATGCTCAATGTTGTTGGCGTTAAGGATGTACGTGCCTTGCAAAGAATTGCGGTTGAAGAAACAAGGCTTAAGATTCCGCTTTTGTTTGGATATGATGTTGTTCACGGTTATCAGACGATCAGCCCTATTCCGCTTGCTGAAGCCGCGAGCTGGGATCTTGAAGCCATAAGGCGTTCGGCGGAAATTGCCGCTGAAGAAGCTTCGGCAGTCGGAATAAACTGGACATTCGCCCCAATGGTCGATGTTACACGCGATGCCCGCTGGGGCCGTGTGATGGAAGGCGCCGGTGAAGATCCGTTTCTGGGAAGCAAAATTGCCTATGCACGTGTTAAAGGCTTTCAAGGCGATGCATTTACTGAAAAAACAATCCTTGCTTGCGCTAAACACTTTGCAGCGTACGGATTTGCCGAGTCAGGTCGGGATTATAATACTGTAGACATTGGTACTTCGACGCTTCATAATGTGGTTTTCCCGCCTTTTAAAGCAACAATCGATGCAGGCGTAGGTTCTTTTATGAATTCGTTTAATGAAATTAATGGCGTTCCGGCAACTGGCAGCAGTTTTCTTCAACGGGACATTCTTAAAGGTGAATGGGGATTTGATGGTTTTGTAGTTTCAGATTGGGGATCGATCGGTGAAATGATCGCCCACGGACATGCAAAAGATGGTAAACATGCAGCCGAATTAGCAGTAAAAGGCGGCTCGGATATGGATATGGAATCGTCACTTTACGTTGAACATCTGGCGGCTCTCGTGCGTGAAGGAAAAGTTTCCGAAGCCATGGTTAATGACGCTGCAAGACGTGTGCTTCGTGTAAAATTCGAAATGGGATTATTTGAAAATCCATATAAATATTGCGATGAAGCTCGTGAAAAGGCAACTGTAGGTAAACAGAAACTTCATGATGGCGTACTCGATGTTGCTAAAAAGTCGATCGTACTTTTAAAGAATCAGAACAACTTATTACCGCTGAAAAAGTCCGGACAGAAAATAGCACTTATCGGTGCGCTTGCAGCTGATAAAAGCAGTCCGCTTGGAAGCTGGCGCGCTGCGTCAAAAGACGGATCGGCAGTATCTGTTCTTGAAGGACTGCAAAAATACACGGGCAATCGGATCATTTATGAAAAAGGTGCCGACGTTGCCGTTGGAACCCCGGTTTTTATGACAGAAACGAAGATCAATATGACAGATAAAAGTGGATTTGCTGCTGCTGTCAATGTTGCTAAAACGGCAGATGTTGTAATCATGGTCTTGGGTGAAGTCGGATTTCAAACAGGTGAAGGCCGAAGCAGGACTAACATCGATCTTCCGGGAGTTCAGCAGGAACTTTTGGAGACGGTTTACAAAGCCAATCCGAATATTGTTTTGGTATTGAATAATGGACGCCCACTTACGATTTCGTGGGCCGATGAAAATATCCCTGCGATAGTTGAAGCATGGCAGCTGGGCACGCAAAGTGGAAACGCAATTGCTCAGGTTCTCTACGGCGATTATAACCCGAGTGGGAAACTACCGATGTCCTTCCCAAGAAATGTTGGTCAGGTTCCGATTTATTACAATCAAAAGAACACAGGCAGGCCGACAATGAACGGACCAGAAAGCGTTTTTTGGTCACATTACACTGATGTTGCTAATACGCCGCTCTACCCTTTCGGTTACGGATTAAGTTATACGACTTTTGAGTATTCAAACTTGCGGTTAAATAAAGCGACGATGACTGCGGATGAAATTATTACGGTTTCCGTTGATCTAAGAAACACAGGTACAGTTGACGGAAAAGAAGTTGCACAATTGTACATCCGCGACATTGTGGGTTCGTCTACACGGCCAATTTTGGAATTAAAGGGATTTGAAATGGTTGAACTTGCAGCAGGTCAAATGAAGACTGTTGAATTTAGGATCGACAGAAAGCTGCTTGAATATTACACAGCTAATAACAAGTGGGAAGCTGAACCGGGCGATTTTAAAGTATATGTTGGAGGAAGTTCGGATGCTACTATGGAAGCAGGATTTACATTAACGACGGATCAAAATACATCAGGCAACGATTAAACATCAACGAAGCGTGAAACCGCGTTAAGGATTGCAGCGAAAAGCCCGCAGCAGCGCGAGGACTTGCAGCGAAAAGCCTGGCCCTTGGGCAACGCCAAAAAATAAAGAACTATGAAAAAACTGCTTTTTTTGCTATTTGCAACAACCTTTTCTCAGGCTCAAACTGCTCGAAAACTTATTTGGGAAGAAAATTTTGATGGTAAAGCACTCGACGAAAAGACGTGGAATTTCGAAATGGGTGACGGTTGTCCGAACTGTGGCTGGGGTAACAATGAGCGCCAGTTATATACCCGGGAAAATCATCAGGTCGACAATGGCATGCTGACAATTACAGCGAAAAAAGACGGCGATAAATATACATCAACGCGCATCACGACAAAAGACAAGAAAGAATTCCAATGTGGCAGATTTGAAGCTCGAGCTAAACTTCCGGTCGGACATGGAATATGGCCTGCATTCTGGATGTTGGGTGCAAATATATCGGAAGTTGGGTGGCCGAAATGCGGAGAAATAGATATTTTGGAATATGTTGGACGCGAGCCTGACATGGTTTTTACTTCACTTCATACGAAGGACAGCCACGGAAATACGATCAACACCAAGAAAACAAAATTTGAAGACATTGAAGAAGGTTTTCATGTATATGCGGCTGAATGGACGAAGGAAAAAATTGACTTTTTCGTTGATGGGAAGCTGGTTTACACCTTCAATCCGGAACAACGCACTGAAGATGTCTGGCCGTTTAACCAGCCTTTTTACATCATTGTAAACATGGCGATTGGCGGAAATTTTGGCGGTCCTGAAGTGGATGACAAGATTTTTCCGCAACAGTTTATCATTGACTACATCAGAGTATATCAATAAAATTAGGTTTTTGTTAGTTGAAAGGCCGGTGTATAGCGCATCGGCTTTTTTAATGCGGTAAGCGGTCTTTGATGACACCGTATATGAAGGTTCCTATCAATGCTCCGATCAACACAAAGATCACAGGTAGAAAGCCTGCTCCTATTAAAATAAAAATCGGTCCCGGACAAGCTCCGCACAGCGCCCAGCCTAGTCCAAAAAAGAGTCCGCCTATCCAATATCTCGCAGATCCTTTTTCTTTATCCTGAACAACGACAGGTTCTCCTTCGATGTTTTTCATTCCGCTGCGCTTCATGATCTGGAGTCCGATTAAACCTGTCACGACTGCTGTCATAATGATTCCATACATATGAAAAGATTGAAAATGGAACATTTCGTAAATTCGATACCACGACACGGCTTCTGATTTTGTGATTACGATTCCAAACAGGAAACCGACCAAAAGGTATTTTGCTATTTTCATATCAGAAGATTATTGGGAGAATAAAATGTGCCATTATAAGTCCGCCCACGAAAAAGCCAATAACAGCTTTCAACGACGGAATTTGCAGGTTGCTCAATCCCGAGATCGCATGACCGGAAGTACATCCGCCGGCATACCTGCTGCCAAAGCCAACAAGTGCGCCGCCCATGAGCAGTATGAACACCATTTTGGGATATTCCAGCGCCTCGTAGCTGAACAACAAGTCGGGAAGCAGTTTGCCATTTGGTGTGTCGAAACCCAAATCATTAAGCTGGCTAATTGTCTGTGGGTTAATGTGAACATTGTAAGGACTGCTTAAAAAATGTACAGCTACAAATCCACCTATCATTGCGCCGATAATTACCGATATATTCCATCGTTGCGCCCGCCAGTCAAAGTTGAAGAATGGAGCAAACTTTCCGGCGCCGGCGATGGAACACATCGAGCGCAGGTTGGACGACATTCCGAATGTTTTACCAAAGTAAACCAGCAGAAGCATTACGAGTCCGATTAAAAAGCCCGAAATTGACCAATGCCATGTTTGGGAGAGGATTTCCATTTATTTAATTTTAAACAAAAATAGCAAATGGATTAACGGCAGCCATTCCGATGTAGGAAATAAACACCTAAATTTGGAATATCAAATCAAACTACATGAGAAACTTCAAAATCGAATTCAAATGGGGAATAATTTTCACCATAATTTCAATGCTTTGGAGCCTGCTCGAGAAATCTGTCGGATTGCATGATGAGCACATTGCTGATCACCCTATTTATACAAATTTATTCGCAATAGTGGCTGTCATAACGTATGTTGTGGCGATAAAAGACAAAAAGAAAAATCATTACCATGGAGAAATGACTTGGACGCAGGGCTTTCTTTCAGGCCTGATAATGTCGGTTATCATTGCACTGCTGGCGCCGCTGGCAATGTATATTACGTTTAAGTATATCTCACCTGATTATTTTAAAAATATAATCGAATATACTGTTGATAAAAAGATCCATACCCGTCAAGCTGCTGAAAGCTTCTTTACCCTGAAAGGATATATTCTGCAAGGCATTTTTGGAGGATTGTCTATGGGTGTTGTTACAGCGGCAATTGTATCGTTATTTGTGAAGACACCTAAAGAAAATGTGTTATGAAAAAGATTATGATGATTTTGTTGTTGCTGATTGTGATCGGATGCGTCAGTACTAAGTCGACTATTCGCAACATCGATGACAATGCGCCGGTTCCGCAGCTAACAAAAAACAATACATTCGTGATAACCGCAGTGTCAACTGATCCAAAATATGGCTACGACCCGGATTATCCGATAAATGTTTTTTTTAGAAATTCAAAAGATGAATCAATTAACCAACAGCGTTTTCTAAATGCGCTGGCTGGTCCAAATGGAGAAAAAATATTTTACACCAAACTCGAAAGCTGTTGCCCCTTCCCGACCAAACGGAGCGAAATGGGTGCTGGGTTTCTTGACATATATGAAGTTACATGGGTGAATCAAAAGCAGCCTGTACTGCTCTATATGAATATCTATGAAAAAGGAGCGCTAATGGCTCCGGTAGGCTTTACCGTGAAAAAACTGGAGTAGCACAACTTATTATTACCTTTGCATTTTATAAAACAATGGATATAAACAGCATTCCCCAGATAAGGCATACAAACAGTGGCAATTTCTTTATTTTGGCAGGCCCTTGTGCCATTGAAAGTGAAGAAATGGCGATGCGAATAGCAGAAAGGTTAGTTGATATTACTGACAAACTTGAGATCCCATATGTATTTAAAGGATCATTTAAAAAAGCAAATCGTTCACGCATTGATAGTTTCTGCGGAATTGGAGATGAGAAGGCGCTAAAAATACTTCAGAAAGTTTCGGAGACTTTTGGCATTCCAACAATTACTGATATTCATACCAATGAAGATGCGGCAATGGCTGCTGCCTACGTTGATGTTTTACAGATTCCTGCATTTTTAGTAAGGCAAACTGACTTAGTTGTGGCTGCGGCAAATACGGGAAAGACTGTAAACCTTAAAAAAGGCCAGTTCATGAGTCCAGAGAGCATGAAGCATGCTGTTCAAAAAGTACTTGACTGCAACAATAAAAACGTCATGCTCACTGACCGGGGAACTATGTTTGGCTATCAGGATATGATCGTCGACTTTCGTGGAATCCCAACTATGAAGGAAATGGCCACAACCGTACTTGATGTGACGCATTCACTTCAGCAGCCCAATCAAACCGCAGGAGTAACGGGCGGAAGGCCCGATATGATCGAAACTATCGCAAAGGCCGGCATTGCTGTTGGCGTTGACGGAATTTTTATCGAAACTCATTTTGATCCTGCAAACGCCAAAAGTGACGGTGCGAACATGCTTCATCTCGACCATTTTGAGAAGCTGATGAAGAAACTTGTTGCTATCCGAAAAACAATAAATGGTTTTGAAGATTAATTGATTTGTCTTGCTGTTATTTGAGTAACACCTTCAAGTGACCATTGTTCTCCTGTCACCGAAAGAATATCTCCGGCTTTGGCATCTTTGTAGGTCTTTGGATCTTTTAAATTTATTCGACTTACCGTAACTGCCACAACTTCATTTGTGGGTGATATTATTTTTGCGGTATAGCCATCTTTGCCTTGGTTTACTTCGCTTACGAGTCCGCTTACTGTTCTGGTCACGGCTTCAGGCTCTACTGACTGTATTGTATCTTCCTGGGGTGTGCGTGCCTTTGCAACAGATGATCCATCATCATCAATGCTTATTTTTTTATTAGACTCGCACGCCATAGCTAAAAGCATGAAAGATGATAAAAGGAGTCGCGTTTTAAAATTCATTCTAGTTTTATTTTAGGTTGGTTAAAGGTACAAATAATGCACTTAAGCTTGCAGATTTAATGGCACGTTGTTTGACTATCTGAAAATATTCTAACAATTTAAATCAAATGATATGAAAAATTTACTCTTTACGTTAATAGCTGTATTTGGATTATCAGCTCTAACACAGGCACAAACAAGAAGTTTGGATATGGCAACTGGTAAACCACTACCGGAAGTCACACTGGAAAATAAAAAACCTGTTGACCGTAAGGTTGTTTTCAAAGACAAAAAGGTTAAGAAAGAAAAAAAGATAAAAAAAGGAAGAAGGCACATGTTGAAACAAAGACATGACAATGGTTTACACCTTGGGCAATATAAAAACAAGCATGCTCGTGGAGCTAAGAAAGCGAAAGTGATAAAATAAAAAAAGGTCTGCAATTGCAGACCTTTTTTATTTATATTTTAATGAGCTTGAGAAGTCTTCTGGTCAAAGGTAATTCCCTGACGTTTCAAAATGTTACTTACGCGCCAGGCGTAAAAAGCCAGGTACAAGAAGCAAGCGACTCCGACCACGTAACTAAAGTGTATGTTAGTCTCATCTGCAACAACACCTTGAAGCCAGCTGATAATACCACCACCCATAATCATCATGATCAGGAAGTTACTTCCCTGATTCGTTTCCTTTCCAAGACCACTAATTGCAAGTGTGAAAATGCAGGGCCAAAGCGTGCTACAAAACAAACCAACACTTGTGAATGCATATACGCTAACAATTCCATCTGTAAGCATTCCTATTATTAAAGCTACTATCCCTAACGCCGAGAAAATCAGTAGCATTCTGGCAGGGTTTCCTTTGCTGAGGATATCCGCAGCTATTAATACGAGGATAATAAGCCCATAAATATAAAATGGAGCCAGGTCATGATGCGCAATTGCGTTGACCAATAAAAACACACCAAATGCAAGATATGGAGCAAAAAACTTCAATAGCTTCTGTGTCCCGGCGTTGATATTGAACGCTTCAACCGCTCCAGTCCATCGGCCGATCATAAGGCTGGCCCAATAGAGCGATATATAAGGAGCAATATCTTTTGTCTCAAAACCTAAATTCGCTTCCATATATGCAGGTAAATTACTCGCCGTTGACACTTCTACACCAACATATACAAAGATTGCGATCATCCCCAAAACCAACTGTGGATAATGCAGCGCGCTTTTAGTTGATTTTACACCCATTGTTGCATCATCCTCTATTATCTGCGGGCGGTCAGGCAGTGATGAAAACTTAAGCAGAACGGCTACAAGAATAAAAGCTGCACCTAAAAACAGGTACGGAATCTTTACACTCTCTATACTTACATCTGTTGTAGTGGCAGTGCTGGCACCGAAGATTGCAAAACTTACGATAAGTGGCCCAATTGTAGTTCCAAAATTATTGATTCCTCCCGCCATGGTTAGCCGCTGTGAACCTGTCGCCAATGGCCCAAGTGCAATTGCAAGTGGATTGGCAACTACCTGTTGAAGCGAAAAGCCCAATCCTACAATAAATAAACCCGAAAGCATAAGTTCGAAGGAACCATTATTCGCTGCCGGATAAAATAATAATGTTCCCAAAGCGGAGATCGTCAGCCCTAATGCCAATGAGTTTTTATATCCAATCCGATTAACAATATCGCCCTTTGTTAAATATGAGATAGCCATGTAAAGAAGTGACCCAACGGTATATGCTACATAAAATGCAACGGAAACAAGTTGGCTTTGTCCTTGTGAAAGATCAAATGCTTTTTTGAAAACGGGAATAAGAATGTCGTTGCTTGCTGCCACAAATCCCCAAAAGAAAAAAACTGATACTAGCGGAATGAATTGGCCCCACCTTGTTTGAACATTTTCTGAACTCATACGTTTGGTTTGTTAGAATATTGGTGTTAAATATACATTTATCTACCGGCAGCCATATAACCTGTTTTTACAAGTTATCAACGAAATCGATTGAAATCTTAAATATACATCGTTTGCGCCCGCTCAATCTGACTTTGATCAAGCTGTCCGCAGTACAAAGTGGAAACCTGAAAAATAATTGATGATAATTCCCGGCAGTGGCTACTTACCATCCACGTAATCTTGCAGATATTGAAACCTGGCAGTCAGCTTGCCGCTTTCTGTAATCTTCGCACGTTGCAGAATGCCATCTTTGTCGCCATTGAAAAAAGCGGGAATCACGTGT
Source organism: Flavobacterium sp. (assembly GCA_036399435.1). Taxonomy (GTDB): domain Bacteria; phylum Bacteroidota; class Bacteroidia; order Flavobacteriales; family Flavobacteriaceae; genus Flavobacterium. Next base: position 6,447 of record DASWND010000077.1, on the reverse strand, counting down.
TCGAGAAACATTTCACCAAACCCTTCACTTGCGTCAAGTGGAATTTCGCAAGGAAGATTATCAACCGCCATAACAACAATCGCCGCCGGATGAAACATATCTACTTCCTTATCATCGACAGAATGATATCCATAAAAGGGATTTTCGATTGTTGACGAGCGAAGTGTACATGCGATCGGACCACCAACGTCGCACGAAATATCGGCAACCACTTTAATTTTATTGGATGGCGATCTTAGCATGTCGCGATCCAGAATCACAGGAGCGTCGGCTGCACAAAAATGACCTGCCATAAAAATGTCGGTGACTTCGGTGAAGCGGCCGAAATCTGACTCATACTGTGTCGGATTATCATAAAAATCGCGCTTGCCTTTCGTGAGTCCGTCTTTCCTTCTGTTATAATCAAGCACTTCAATGCAGGTGTATACAGGATCCGAAAAATTTTTAGTTAGGTAATCTGATACAGAAACCTCGCGTATTTTCATCCCATCCAGAATTTCTTTTGCACCTTTTGCAACTTTACCATTTCCGGAAATTACAATTTTGATCGGTGGAAGCACGTGCCTGCGCAGCCTTTCGATCATGGCGTCCTTGCCTGCCAAAGATTCGGCTTTAGGCAAGTTAAATAGTTCGAATTTTATTCCAAATCCACGAAAACCGTTATAGGCACCAACCAATCCGGCATAGCGTCCGAAACCAATCAATCGGCTGTTGTTTTCATCAACTACAGTTTCATGGTCGTAAAGCGTGATATTTTTTTCAAGCACAGCCTGAAGAAGTTTGCGGTTATAGGGCTGTTTTTTTATGGTATGTGAAAAGAAGAAGTAAGATTTGTTGCTGATTAAAGCGTCGACCGGAACTTCTTTAACACCGATCAAAACATCGCAACCCGAAACATCGGCGGTGACGGTAAAGCCTGCATCTTCGTAAGCGGAATCGGGAATAACGCGAATTGACGACGACTCGACCAATACCTCAGCGTCCGGAAACTGCTTTACCAATTGCAATAATTTTGACGGTGTAAAAACAACACGTCTGTCTGGCGGCGACTTCCGCTCTTTTATCAGTCCGATCTTCATTCGAAAAAATTTTCTACAAAAGTAACACTAAACGCTTCAAAAAATTACATTCAATAATTGCATCGCCAGCCAACATAATATTCACAATTTGACGTTGAAAACTTTGCATCACCATTAACAGCAATGAGGCATATCGCACCTTTTGCATTGACTATATTTGTTGTTTAAGCCACATTTCGAAATGAATTTTAGATACGCAGTCACTCTTTTGCTCCCCCTTTTTTTTCTTCAATCTTGTAACAACAAAGGGAAGGAATCTGCATCGGAAGAAAATGCTGGTAATGATACGCTTGTAAAAATGGCGCCATACGACGAAGATCTGCCTGCGCTGACATCGACATTTATCACAAACCATAAGTACGAAATCGGCAAATTTGCACACAAGCTGTGGAGCAAAAATGACAATATCAGTTTTATAGTGGCAAAAAATGGGCAGATCATCTACGAGCAATATCAAGGCTTTGCTGATCAAAAGAAAGAAAGAGAAATTGACCGTAATACACCTCTTCATATTGCTTCGGTCAGTAAGATCATGACGGCTGCAGTGATTTTAAAGCTTGTCGATGCCGGAAAGATTGAGCTTGATCAGAAAGTAAATACCATCCTCACCACTTTTCCTTATCCTGACGTCACGGTGAAAACGCTGCTAAACCACAGAAGCGGACTAAGAAAATATGAATACTTCACGAGCGATAAAAAAGTCTGGAACATGCGGGACAAGCTTACAAATGAAGATATTCTCCGGCTCATGGGCGAGAAAGAGATCAAGCTCGAATATAAAACCGACACCCGCTTCACCTACTGCAATACCAATTACGCCATGCTTGCATTAATTATCGAACGCGTAACCGGCTTAAAATATGGAGAAGCAATGAGACGTATGGTTTTCGATCCGCTCGGAATGAAGCACACTTACGTATTTGATTATGATCGCGATAGAGATTCAACCTCTATATCCTTTTACGCCAATGGATATGTCGTACCGTATGACTTTCTGGACAACGTATATGGCGATAAGAATATTTACTCGACTCCAACTGACCTTATGAAGTTCGACCTTGCAACTTACTCAGGGAAATTCCTGAAGCCAAGTCTGGTAAAGCAGGTCTATAAAGGATATAGTTATGAAAAAGAAGGAACGCGGAATTACGGACTCGGAATAAGGATCAAGGAATGGGTGACCGGACAAAAATTTTACTTCCACAATGGATGGTGGCATGGTAACACTTCCGGATATTCGACGTTGCGGAAAGAAAAGGTCACTATTATCGCACTCTCGAATAAAAAGACCTTTAAAACTTTCCAAACGAGAAAGATTGCACCTATGTTCGGAGATTACCCTTTTGAGCCGGATGACAAAGCTGAAAATTAAAATTGCATTTTGATGACTTCAGCGTATATTTGCGGTTCGGTTTTTGAGAAGAAGCCGAGAAAATCATGGGGTCGACCGGTTTTGACAGCGGGTCGAATTGAATGGTAAGCACGTCGAGTAAGGAGAAATACACTCGTTAAACTTAGGTCTCAAACACATAAACGGCGAAAATAACTACGCTCTTGCTGCATAATCTGAATTAAAGTAAGATTAGCCACGCTCCTACAAGGTAGGAAAGCAGGATTCTCCCGGAAAGCCTTGGTTTGTGGCGTTCCATCAGGGGGAACCGTAAAAATAAACCTAGGAATGGTTTTGCTCCGCGGCCATTCTGACAACTCAGGAGATAAGCGTTGTGTGGCTGTTTCGGGCCTCGCGCAACGACGAAAACCCAATCCGGAAATAAGCGTGTAGAAAGCTCTTTAGTTGCCTGTCTGGACGGGAGTTCGACTCTCCCCGACTCCACATCAAGCGCGGTTTTAGCGGATTTAAACAAAGGAAATCTGTCAAGTTTACTTGAGCAGATTTTTTTGTTTAAAGACGCCTGCCTTGAAAAGGCAGCGAAACTGCATTTGCAGGTTCGGAACGGCGGAGCTGAACAAAGTTACTCTCCCCGACTCCACATTAAGCGTAAATCCAAAGACGGATTTAAACAATAAAATCAGACAAGCCTCGCTTGATCTGATTTTTGCGTATAAAGACGTGCTGTTTGCCAAAACAGCGGGATTTGCGTTTGCAAATTTTCGGACCGGCGGAGCCGAGCGAAGCTACTCTCCCCGACTCCACTTTAGGCCTCTTGTTCCCTTGTGTTTGCGGGGCTTCTTTTATATAGCTGACTTATAAGCGATTGTTATAATCCGCCTGCTCACCAAAGTTTCCCTCAAATTCTCAGCACCCTTTTTAGGTCTGAATGCCTTCTGCCTTTTTTACTCACTGCAAGCAGCACCTGGTAAAAGTCGGGGTATAAACTAGAATATGCGTATGTTTTTTTTGACAGTAGCTTCAAAACTATTATCTGTTATAGGCGCTGGCACATAAGGCATTAGGCTGTCCTAGGGTTTTAAAGAAAGAAAGATGAGGAAACCGTTTCTTAAAACATTAAGTCTGTTATGACATAAAACTGAGCATTCCCATATCGCCAATGAACTAGCTGATCTACCGCAGACCGATCAAAGTTTGTTATTATATGGCTTGCGACAATAGGTTCTTTTTCGTTCCAACCACTCAATAGATAGGTCGGCACATCTATTATGACATCGATAAATAAATCATCATTCTGAAAGTGCTCTTCTTTTGATTCAAAGGGAATGTCAATTTCACCCTGATATTCTGATACGTCTACAAGTTGTCCTTTTTTTTCTTTTAGTAGCCAAATCATAAAATAGCAAAGATCTAATGGTGAGTTATAATTTATTGAAGAACCTCTGGGGAATTTATATCGTACAACAACTCGTTTCATAAAACATGCATCGCTCTAGAGTCAAATGTCTCTTTCAATACCGGAAATTATAGAGATCAAAGACCCTAAGGAAAAAATTTTTGCAAATTTATTTAGGTTTCACAAAAAAACAAAGTCGTTGTGTCATTTAAACGAGTTAAATCAGAATTATCGAAAAGTTTAGCTTTGTGAGCATTCAACCGGCTAACTATACAGGTCAAATTACTTGTTAATTATTATTTATTTATATTTTAAGAAAATTATATCATACAGAGTAACGGCAAGAGTTTGATAAAATGTCGTGGTAATTATATAAAAAGATCACTTCTTCAAATCTTAAATTCATTCTTTTTAATTTTTATGAATGCAATTGAAGTATACGTCAAATTGACAAATTTTGAACAACCAATCAGATGCAATATTGTACGGGACGAGGGTCAATTTAAGGCTACTCTATTTCATCAAGATTTTGAATATACTACTATACAAGAACCGACTATTTGGCAATGCCTAGAGGGACTGGCAGTCAAGATCGACGAACTTGGAAAATTTGATAGTATTGAGGGGGACACGAAGCAAATATATCTTGCTACTTTAAAAGGTTATCTAGTCCTATTCAAGCAGAGAAGAATCGACAAAGAAGAGCATTATGGTTAGAAAAATTTATTGGTTGATCTAGTTGGGGCTCCTCTATTTGGGGAGCCATTTTTTTAATCAATTGCATAAATTCTGCGTGTTAAATAGATATAACATCATGTCTATCAACACCCAGCTAAAATTCTTGAACATCTATAAATTTGTGCTTCGTTTGAACTTTAATATAGGGAGCGACTTTCTTTTAAACGCTCAATGTCTATTCCAATCAAATTCAGATATGCACTTTTAAGTTACAAGCTAACCAGAAAATTATCATACGAAACCTCATGTGTAGACCAGTCAAAAGTCAGCATAAACTTGATCAGGTCTTTTATTTTATTTACCGATGCCGGCTTAATAATATACATAGTTGCACCAAGAGCCCTCGCCCTCATAATAGAACCTGAGTCATTTGCAGTCGAATAAATAATGAATGGCAAATTTCTGAGCCTGGGGTAAGCTCTCACCTCTTTCATGATTTCAAGGCCGTTTTTAATGGGCATATTTAGATCCACAAGTACGATTGATGGATGTGAAGGCGCAGTTTCTAAGGCGTGCACCAATATGTCCGCCACTGTAAAAACCTTAATTTGTTCTCCCAGTTCTTCTGCAATAGATGTGAACAGATATAAGTCATCTGGGTCGTCGTCGATATAAAATATATCGCACTTATCCGTGTATGTTTCCAATTCTATAATTTCAGAACAAAGTTTGCCGCGGCAATACTTTGTAAGTTCCAGTTAAATGTTTTTAGATACTTTATTATTATTCTTAGGTCAACAACGCTTTTTGGCTTTACAATAACATCCTGACTCCCAGGGTTTTTCATTTTGACGTGATAACAATATCACTTGCGGTTGAATAAGCAACAATTGGCAGATGCTTCAGATTTTCTGCTGCACAGATTTCTCTGATTACATCATAGCCTGTCATTAAAGGCATATTTAGATCGACAAGTATCATGGAAGGTTTGGCTGCTGAACTGTGAAGCGCATCTAAAAGTGTTTCGCCAATATTGAAGGTGCGAACCTTTTGTCCGACTTGCTTAGCAACTTCGCCGAACAAAGCTAAGTCTTCTGAATCATTATCAACATAAAAAAAATGTGGTGTAATTCTCATTGTAACCATTCTCTCATTTTTCGTGCATCACACCAAATTTTCCGGCGCAAAGGTTGAAAAAGAATATCGTTTTATCCTATTTAGTGCAAAATATAATGGCAATTACTTTTTTCACTCAGGTTTGTTTTCTGCGAAGTGCCGCCACCGCAAGGATCAGAAATTAACAAGTGTTTAACGACGTGAAAAGCTGTAGGAAATATTTTGCAAGATTCAACTTTACATTTTCATATGTGTTGTGCGGAAAGCAAACAATTACATAAGATTAAATCAGATTAAATAACAGGTTAATCACGTCGGGATGTGTGTTAGCGATCGCAGCGTATATCCTTTTGCACAGCGCAGCAAGCGAAAGATATAGCGTAGAGCGCGACCGCAGATTGGGTGCAGGCGCCAGCCGGAAACCAATTTGTGGTAACGCCCAGAAAAATATTAAAGACTTGGGCGTTGCGCCGGCGGGAAATTTTCTAAAACAATAACATTTTGTAGCCGTCGCCGGGCTGTTCGCGGTGCGCGGCACCTTGCTTCCATCCCTAACGCGGTTTGGAACTTGCAATAGAATTCGATACAAATCTAGAAGAATACCTGACAGCCACTGGCTGTCCTCCTCTTCTTATCAAATACGGTGCGCGGCACCTTGCTGCCATCCCTAACGCTGACCTCTGCTATGCACATGTACCAACTTAATTTCCTCCGATCCTATACCAAAGCTTAATCAAAAGCTTTTTAGGTTCTTTTCTTAATGGTGACTTAGCTTCGTAGGCACGTATTTTCCCCTGTTGAAACTTCAGAAGATATCGAAACACGAA
>DASWND010000076.1:0-12026 GCA_036399435.1 Flavobacterium sp. | reverse complement strand
TATTGCATCCCAAGAGGGGGAGCAAAAGAAAGGCTATCAGAAATGATGGCCTTTTTTAATTTCAGGTCCCGTAGTTCAACGGATAGAATAGAAGTTTCCTAAACTTTAGATCCAAGTTCGATTCTTGGCGGGATCACCAAGAGCTGTCTGCTGAGACGGCTTTTTTTATGGGCGTTGCCTTTCACACCTGCCTGCGCACCTGCTGGCTCTTCGCTAAAACAGTCCACCGGACTGTTTTTTAACGCTCAGCCCTGGCCGGGCTGTCCGCTGTAGCGCTGCGCGGCTGCCGCTGCCATCCCTAACGCAATTAGGAACATGACCTGAATATTTGTTCCATTAATTATGTTCGTTTGAAATTGACATCGGGATTTTTATTATCTTAGGCACATTAGATAATAGATATGCCACTTCTCTTGTTTCTACTCATAACGTCTTTGGCTTTAAAAGCATTTCAATCTACAGATCTTGGTTGGATCGCAGAACAATATCGCGCGCAGTGGTCATATGCAAAAAAACTTTTTGCCAACTATTTATTTCTTTTAAGCACCTCTGGTATGCTGGTGCTTTACATCTTGCGATCTTTAGCTCTGGATGAAAATTTTGCACATCTCTACACGGGGTTTGGAATGTTCATTATAATTGCAGTTATAGAACATAAAACAAAGAGGAAAGTCCAATAAGGTTCCGATTGCAATCCATTTCTTAACACTTGTATTGCAACTGTATTAAAAAAATTTTCTTCCAAAAAACCTAATCACCAATATGAATATTAGGGTTGATCTCGAAAAAAGATCCGGCGAAGTAGAAATATGCGACTAAACTGTTTTCTGATAACCTCTTAATTTTCAGGTTGTCAGCAATTGCATTAAATTTTCTGACCACGATAATATAAATACTTGCGTTTCCTAAAGTTAGGTCGCGGCAAAAGCGCCCGGATTAGCAATTGCATCATTTCAACCGATAATCTCGCGTTAGCGATGGAAGCGATAGCCCACAGCGCCAGCGAGGACTATAGCGGAAAGCGCGGCCGCAGGCAACGCCCAACTTCTACAACAATCCTTTTTTCTGCCTGTTTTCGAAGATCGCGATCATCAGGAATGTCTGCATCTTTCGGGCACGCCTCTTTAAAGTTTCAGTGTTTTCGCCGGCGTAAAGTTCGTCAAGAGTCGCAAACCATAGATTTAGCCACGTACCAAAATGAAATGGAGTGATTCCATTTTCAACCTGTTCATCTGCGTGCTGGTGTGCTGTGATCGGATTTCCGCCATAGCTTTTGCCGCCAAAGAGCGTCATCGTCCAGAAATCTGTAATTTTTTCGAGATGCTCTTCCCAATCTTCAATAATGGAATTGAAGATCGGGCCTATCGTTTCATCAATTCGCACCTTTGAATAAAAGCTTCGAACAACTTTAGAAACGTCTTCCCGGCATGTGATGTCATTCATTTAGCAAATGTACTAAAACAAGCCTTCAACAGATAGATAGCGTTCGCCGGTATCGTAGTTGAATGTTAAAATTCTGGCGTCATCAGGAAGTTCCTGAATCTTCTTAGCTACAGCGGCAAGCGCACCACCTGTTGAGATTCCGCCTAAAATACCTTCATTTCGCGCAAGCTCTTTTGCATAGTGAAAAGCATCTTCCTTAGAAACCGGAATGACTTCATCTACGCGCGCAGCATGGTAATTTTGCGGTACAAAACCGGCTCCGATGCCCTGAATAGGATGTGGTCCCGGACTTCCGCCGGATAATACAGGAGAAAGTTCAGGTTCGACAGCAATGATTTTAAGATCCGGCCATTTTTCCTTTAGAACTTCGGACAATGCTGTTATGTGTCCGCCTGTTCCAACGCCAGTAATTATATAGTCGAGTCCGTGAGGAAAATCCTCAAGAACCTCAACCGCAGTTGTCTTTTTATGGATCTCAATATTCGCAGTATTATCGAATTGCTTTGGCGACCAAGCGCCTTCGGTCGATTCTACAAGTTCTGCAGCACGTTCGATCGCGCCTTTCATGCCTTTTTCGCGTGGCGTTAATTCGAAGGTGGCGCCGTAGATTTCCATGAGTTTTCTGCGCTCGACGCTCATAGATTCTGGCATTACCAAAATCACTTTGTAACCTTTTACCGCGGCGACCAGAGCAAGGCCGATTCCGGTGTTTCCTGAGGTTGGTTCAATTATAGTGCTGCCGGGTTTCAATAGCCCTTTTTGCTCTGCATCTTCAATCATCGCAAGTGCAATACGGTCTTTGATGCTGTTTCCGGGATTTGACCGTTCGAGTTTGATCCAGACATTCTTGTTTTCGCCAAAAAGCCGGTTGATTTTCACGACCGGAGTTCTACCTATTGTTCCTAATATGTTTTCTGCTTTCATAATTATATACTGAAATTAATTGCTTCCGGAAATATTTGTTTGCTTTTGATGATGATCTCACTTTTGTGGAAGACCAGTGAATGAGGCGGAATTGAATTTGTGACCCAGACGTTACCTCCGATCACGGCATTTTTTCCTATTGTTGTTTCACCGCCAAGAATGGTAGCATTGGCGTAAATGATGACATTGTCTTCAATTGTCGGATGACGTTTAACTTCAGTATCAGCTTTGCTGACGCTGAGCGCGCCTAATGTTACACCTTGGTAGACTTTAACGTCGTCACCTATTACAGTTGTTTCGCCAATCACTACGCCTGTTCCGTGGTCTATAAAAAACCTTTTGCCTATTGACGCGGCGGGATGAATATCGATGCCGGTTTTGCTGTGGGCGATTTCGGATAATAACCTGGCTAGAATGGTTGCATCTTTGTTCCACAAATCATTCGCAATCCGATGAACAGTAATGGCGAAAAACCCGGGATACGCCAAAAGCACCTCATTTTTGTTTTTTGCGGCGGGATCAAACTCAAGAACCGCATCAAGGTCATCGCTGAGCCAGCGGTGAATCACCGGAACCTGACTAAAAAATTGCTCTGCAACATTGTGGGACTGCTTCTCATCGTCGAGTTCATCGATCAACAGCTCCACTAATTGCGCCCGCAATAATTTTTCGGTTTTGTAGAAGTACGGGAAATCGAGATATTCTACCTTGGTGCAGAACATCCAGGATGTAAGGTCATTGATCCATTGCCTGACCTTCTTTTTGTCGATGAAGACGCGTGGCTCAATGAAGTTGGTTTTATAGAGATTATCGAAGGAATAATTGGGCATCATCAGCTTAAAAACTTTATAAATAGAGGGGGATTTTCATAAAGTTAGAGATAGCAATAACTGATACATCAACTTTTAACTTTATGTTTGTAAATTCGCCCAACTATAACGATATTGTAACAAAGTCGCATAAAGCAAGACTAAACTTCTGGCGTTATACCTATACATTTTAATAATTTATCAATGATCAAAACTTTTAAAACTATTCGTGCTGCATCGGCTGTGTTGGCAGTCTCACTTCTTGCTTCTTGTATGCAGACAGAAACAAAGACAAGTACTACAGAAATCCTGCATTCCGGTGTCATTAAAAAAAACATGGACACCCTTGTAAAACCGGGAAAAGATTTTACTGAATATGTCAATGGTGCATGGATGAAGCAAAACGAAATCCCGAAAGACAAGTCGAGCTATGGCGCTGGCGAAATCATAAATGACAAAGCCGAAGAAGATGTCCGCAAAATAATTGAAACTTCAGCAAAAGGAAATTTTGATGATGGTTCAAATGAGCAGAAAATCGGAGACTTCTATGAAGCTTATATGGATATGAAAGCTCGTGATGCAAAAGGCCTTTCGCCACTGGCTCCCGAACTAAATCAGGTTGATGCCATCAAAAACTACACTGATCTTGCATCGTTCTTTGGTGATGCAAACACAACGGGAACGAGAACTCCCTTATCAATTGGGATTATTGAAGATTTCAAAGACCCGACAAAGTACATGCTATACACTTGGCAAAGCGGAATTGGGCTTCCGGAGCGTGAGTATTATTTCCTTGCAGATGCGAAGTCAAAAGAAATACGGACAAAATATCAGCAGCATATTGTCAACATGCTTAAAATCGCCGGACTCGACAATGCTGAGGCTAAAGCCGCAAAGATTATTGCATTGGAGACCAAGATCGCCGCTGCTCACATGAAGAAGGAAGAGACTCGCAACATGGCAGGACTTTACAATAAATACGCGACCAAGGATCTGAAGCAGCTGGCTCCAAGCCTGGATTGGAACATATTGCTTGAAAAAGCTAAAGTCAAAGGACAAGACAGCATCGTGGTAACGCAGGTGGCTTTTATTAAGTCGCTGGATAACATTATCAAAGCAACACCAATCGATACCTGGAAAGATTACCTGAAGTGGAACCTGATCTCAGGTGCTGCGACTTCATTAACATCACAACTTGACGCAGAAAACTTCAATTTCTTCGGCAAAACTTTGTACGGACGGCCGGAGCAACAAGAACAATGGCGTCGTGCAGTGAACGCAGTGAACTCGAATCTTGGAGAGATCGTGGGTGAAGTTTATGTTCAAAAACATTTCTCTCCCGAAGCAAAAGAAAGAATGACGAAACTTGTCAAAAATCTTTTAAAAGCCTACGAAGAAAGTATTAAAACACTCGATTGGATGTCGGCGGACACTAAGAAAGAGGCTTTGAAGAAGATCAGCAAGTTCACACCTAAAATCGGATATCCAGACAAATGGAGAGATTATTCGGCCCTAAAAGTCGTAAAGGGCGATCTGTACGGAAACATGCAGCGTTCAACAGAATTCGAATACAACAGGCAACTCAACAAACTCGGTAAGCCTGTTGACAGAACCGAATGGGGAATGACGCCGCAAACCGTAAACGCGTATTACAATCCAACGCTTAATGAAATCGTATTTCCCGCAGCGATCCTACAACCGCCTTTCTTTGATATGAATGCAGATGATGCCGTAAATTATGGTGGTATCGGCGCTGTGATCGGACACGAAATTGGACACGGATTCGACGATCAGGGAAGCACCTTTGATGGTGATGGCGTAATGCGAAATTGGTGGAAGCCACAAGATCTTGAAGCTTTTAAAAAACGTACAGCGGCTCTGGTTTCGCAGTATAATGATTTTGAAGTTTTCCCTGACTTAAAAGTGAACGGCGAATTTACACTTGGCGAAAACATTGGTGACCTCGGTGGCTTAACGATCGCACTTCGCGCTTACAAAATGAGCCTCAACGGAAAAGAAGCTCCCGTAATGGAAGGTTTTACAGGCGTACAACGCGTCTTTATTGGCTGGGCTCAGGTTTGGCTTAGCAAAGACCGTGAAGAGGCACTTCGTAACCAGGTCGCTTCAGATCCACATTCTCCCGCAGAGTTTAGGGTTAATGGCATCGTGCGCAATATTCCGGAATGGTATGAAGCATTCAATGTAAAGCCTGGCGATGCTCTTTATCTTGCTCCCGAGAAACGAGTAAAAATCTGGTAAAAAATTTAAGCCCGCCACTTCGGCGGGTTTTTTTTGCGGTTGACGTGCGTGTAAACAATTTAAATTCCAATTGTGATTTTAACAAATCTTTACCCTCAATTCGTTAAAATAAAATTAAATTCGGGTACAGCAGAACCAAGTAACCATCTTATGAAGGAAAATTTCAAAATCATCAACGAAGCACTAGAAAGCGCAGGCATTAAATCTTCATTGGAAGATGCAGCGGGAAATCCGCTCGACTTTAAGCTCACCCCATATTCCCTTAACAGCAAACTCAGCTTCAGATTTGAAAACGCTGATGAGTTTGTCGAGTTCCTTCAGGATGCCGGCACTACTGTCGATGAACAGCGTCTGACTCAAATCAATTCTGCGATGATCGAAACAAACCTTAACCCGAACAGTTTCTTTTATGTAAACTTTTTTGAAAAGGGTAAAGAAGAAGAAGAAATGTAGTTAAACCTTTTCCCTAAATATGAAAAGCATCTCTATTTATCGTGCAAATGCTTTGCTGCTGCTGCTCATCCTTCTAGGAATTATTTTGCACTATGGGAAGACATTTTTAGTGCCTCTGTTTTTCAGCATCTTGCTGGCGATGCTAATGCTTCCCATATGTAATAAACTCGAAAAGTGGGGCGTTGGCCGCATTGGGTCAACTTTAATCGGAATCCTGATCATACTTCTGTTTATTGCGATCATCATCGCAATTATTGCAGCTCAAGGCGTCACCCTAGCCGAAGATTGGCCGAAGATGCAGTCAAAAGCAATGGAATTCATCAAGACTGCACAAACGTGGATTTCCGACACATACGGCATAACTGCAGGCGAGCAGCAAACATACGCTCAAAAAGGAATGGATAAAATGTCTAGTTCAGGCGGACAGGCATTGGGCTCGTTTATGTCGGCCGCACTGGGCTTCCTCACAAGTTTTGTGCTGATCATCCTCTACTTCTTTTTCTGGATGTGGAAACGTGAAAAGTACAAAGAGTTCCTCTTAAAGCTGGTTCAAAAAGAAAATCAGGCTGAAGTCAGCCGCGAGCTTGATCAAATCACTCACGTCGCCGCACAATATCTGATAGCAAGGCTGATCTCAATGTTATTTCTTGCGGCGTTTTATATGATTGGATTTTCGATCGTTGGACTCCCAAACGGACTCCTGGTCGCACTGGTAGCTGTACTTCCAACCATAGTTCCCTATGTCGGTGCATTTATTGGAGGCTTTTTTCCACTCGCAATGGTTCTCGTAGGTGGATCGCCTGAAATGTTGATTCCCATTGCAGCGATTTTAGTGGTGGCGCAAGTCCTTGACAACAATATTATTGAGCCGCTTGTCGAAGGACAGAGCCTTGACATCAGTCCCGTGTTCACGATCGTCGCTATCGTTCTCGGTGAACTTGTTTGGGGCGTTGCAGGAATGGTCTTATTTATCCCGATGTTTGCCATCCTTAAAATTATCTGTGACCATATTCCTTCGCTAAATCCATATGGTTTTCTACTCACAAATGAGATGGATGAACCTAAATGGGTTACAAAACTGCAAAGCTTCTTCTCCGGCAAAAAAAAGTAATCGATTTTTATTTTTGGCGTTGCCCTTTCTTAATCTCAGCTTCCATTGATGCTTGCGTTTCGGGCCGCGCTTTCCGCTGCAATCTTTTTTTACAAAAAAGGATTTTCGCTGCAATCGCTAACGCACACCCAAGATGGGAATTATATAAATGGCGCTGAAAATTTTACAATATCATTCTCCCCTAAACGTACGTACTTTGTAGTCCGGCAATCGAAAAAGAGCGCTTTTTCTGCTGCTTTTGATGTAGATTCCTGCAATTTATAATTCGATCAACGCTTCACCGATAATTAATGCTTAGTTAACGGTAAGAACATCAAATTGAAATTGCGCAGTAATAGCTTTGCAGCATCCATTGAAGAAAAAAAGAGGTTAAACATTACAAAATTGAGAGATTATGGCAACGGAGACAGTACTGAACAACCCATACGTAAATATTCAGAACGAAGAAATCGATATCCACTATGGTGGCAAGAAAATTAAGGTAGCAATAGAAAAAGTTGTTAAAATGTACCTGACAAAAAAGAAGTCTAAGTATTTGCTCGGCTTTCCCGGAATCAGGTTGTTCATGCCGGACGATAGCTACAACCTTCACATTAAAACAAATGACAACGAGATAAAGATTCGCATTAAAAACTTTGACCGTCAATACTTCATCGGTGCAATCTCATCATTTAGAAACTTAACAAAGAGAAGAAATTTGGCTTAAAATTACTTTACCTATGTTTCAGCCCATGTATTTCGATTAATTTTTTTTTATTCGCAAAACATGGGCTTTTTCATTTATTAGTTGAGCTGGAAAGTTCACTTGATTTCTTTATAGCGTAAATCATTTCGTTCGAAAGATAAGTTCCGCAATTATCTTTCATACATCTAAAAGCATATCTTTATAAGACCTCTCACCACAAACCAAGGTATATGAAGAAACTGCTATTCATCCTTCTTTTCGCTCCGCTCATTTGCTCTTCGCAAAACGATCAAGAAAAAGCGGATCAGCTTCTAACTGCATGGCACAAAGCGGCTGCAACTGCAAAATTCGACGCCTACTTTGCCATGATGACTGCAGATGCAATTTTTATCGGCACCGATCCTACTGAAAACTGGAACATGGCAGAATTTAAAGCGTTTGCCAAACCCTACTTCGACCGCGGACGTGCCTGGAATTTTTCAGCCGTGGAACGCAACATTTTTATTTCGCCTGATGGTACTTTCGCCTGGTTTGACGAGTTGCTCGATACACCGAACATGAAATTATGCCGAGGTTCGGGTGCGCTCAAAAAGATTGGAACGGAATGGAAGATCATACACTACGTCCTATCAATGACAGTTCCGAACGAAAACACAGATGACGTGGTGAAAGCAAAGTCAGCTTTTGATGATGCTCTGCTGATCAGGATTAAGGCCAATAAAAAGTAATCTACCGAAGATTATTAATCATCTCCTCTGATGTCTGAGCCAGGTCAAACTTGTGCTCCCAGCCCCAGTCAGACCTCGCAGAAGTGTCATCGATGCTGGCTGGCCAACTGTCAGCGATCTTCTGACGGAAATCCGGATTATAAGTTATTGAAAAATCAGGTATGTGTTTCTGAATTTCCATTGCGATCTCTTCAGGTGTAAAACTGATGGCAGCAAGATTATACGATGACCTGATTTTTATATTCTCGGCTGGAGCCTGCATGATTTCAACAGTTGCCCTTATCGCATCATCCATATACATCATTGGCATCTTTGTGCGCTCCGACAGAAAACATTCATACGTTCCAGACTCCAGAGCCTTATGAAAAATATCTACAGCATAATCAGTAGTTCCACCGCCGGGAGGCGACGTCCAGCTGATCAAGCCCGGATATCTGATGCTTCGAACGTCTACTCCAAATATATTATGATAGTATTCGCACCAGCGTTCGCCCGCCTGTTTGCTGATTCCATATACAGTTGATGGTTCCGCGATAGTATATTGAGGCGTATTTTCTTTCGGAGTTGTAGGTCCGAATACTGCAATACTCGATGGCCAGAAAATCTTTTTGATCTTGCCTGCTTTTGCAAGATTTAGGACGTGAAACAGTGAATTCATATTTAAATCCCAGGCAAATGCAGGATTTTTTTCAGCTGTAGCAGACAAAAGCGCAGCCATAAGATAAACTTCCTCAATCTCATGTTTCTCAACCAGATGCTCAACCTGATTAAAATCAAGAGCATTGACAACTTCAAAAGGTCCATTATTCACAACGGCGGCATTGAGCTTCCTGATGTCGGCTGCAATAACCTGATCGGTTCCGTATAATTCGCGAAGCTTGTGCGTTAGCTCAGTTCCAATTTGCCCGCAGGCGCCGATGATTAAGATTTTGGGCATTATAAGGGATTTATTGCAAATATAACGTTTGCGCTACGAAATTGAAAAGGTGTAAAAGCAGATGTTAACAAATAATTCTTAGTTGCTGCCTCGGGTTTGCTGAACTGTATTTGTAACTTTGCGCAAACACGTATAAATGAAGTTATTCAACGTTTTCTTTTTGTTGATCGCAGTTATATTGATTTCCTGCAACGACGATTCTGAGAAACGCATCGCAGCAAATCAGAAAGAAACGCAGCGTGCGGAAGCTGTGTTCGCCAAGGTAAACGAGGCATGGGTTTTCAACACGCAGCCTATCAACGCGACGTCGCAGGAATTGTCGGTTTCGTGGACAGCTTGGCGGGTATTTTTGAACGAGTTATCACAAAAACCGAAAAGTACGATCGGTGCGTTTCGAAAGAAAGCTCAAACATTGTCGCTGCGTGCAGAAGATATGCGGTTCAATATTCCAATTAAATATGACAAACCTGAGATCCGAAGCCGAATCGCCGTGCTAACGACCAAAATCCATGCTTTGGACTTATTTCTCAACCTCAATCAAATTGATGCTGAACAAGTAACTAAACTGATTTCCGAAATAAATCTTCATCTTCGTTCACTTCAGACACAGCTTGATGAGATAGTGCGAAAAAGCCGGATTCCCAAAGAAGAAGGCGAATCTGACATGATCAGAATGTTGGATACTTCACGTGCAATTCCAAATAATCCGCCTAAAGTTGTACCACAGAAAGAGGGTGAAAATCCACTGATGATACGGAAGAGGCCACGCAAAAAAATGGCAGACCTTTGAAGCTCGACCCGATAAATAAATACCGCAGCAACACCAAGGTGCTGTCTATATCCCAAAAACTTGATCAGCGAGAAAGTAAAGTACTTGTAAAAGGTTTGGTTGGCTCGTCGCTATCGTTTGTTACCCATGCACTTTTTGAAAAAGCTGAAGCACCTTTCATGCTTGTCCTTCAGGATAAGGAAGAGGCGGCATATTATTTAAACGACATTGAGCAAATGGTGGGCGAACAGGATGTGCTATTTTATCCGGGATCGTACCGTCGGCCATATCAGATCGAAGAAACCGACAATGCGAATATATTGTTACGTGCAGAAGTCTTAAACAGGTTAAATTCAAGAAAGAAGCCGGCGATTATCGTCACATACGCAGACGCAGTTTTCGAAAAAGTCATTACCAGGAAAGAACTTGAAAAGAATACGCTGAAAGTTGCGGTTGGCGATCAGATTTCAATCGAGTTCATCAATGAGGTTTTATTTGAATATGAATTCAGGCGTGTCGACTTTATAACGGAACCTGGTGAATTTTCAGTACGGGGCGGAATTATAGATGTTTTTTCTTTTTCGAATGATAATCCGTACCGAATTGAATTTTTTGGCAACGAGGTCGAAAGTATCCGCAGTTTTGATGTAGAGACGCAGTTGTCGATCGAGAAGCAGAAGAAGATCACCATTATTCCCAATGTCGAAAACAAATTTTTCCGCGATAAACGCGAAAGTTTCCTTGATTACATCAGTGAAAAAACCGTCTTGTTTCTACAGAATCCCGAGTTGATATTTACGCAGCTCGACAAGTTATTTGAGAAAGCATCAGAATCATTTGAAAAACTTGAAGGAACGATAAAACATGTTTCTCCCGAAGAACTTTTTCTTGACAGAAAGGCTTTTGTTAAGAAATCACTTGATTTTTCAATTATTGAATTAGGGTCTTTGTCATTTTACAAATCCAACGACGTTTTTGAATTTAATATAAATCCGCAGCCGTCATTCAACAAGCAATTCGATTTGCTTTTGAACAACCTCAGCGAGAACCACTTTAGAGGAGTTAAGAATTTCTTATTTTGTTCAAACGACACACAAGCAAAGCGATTTCATGATATTTTTGAATCGCTGGATGAAGAAAATCATGAGGATGTCAGAAAGCAATATGAAACCATCGTATTTCCACTATATCAGGGTTTCATTGACCTCGACAACAAAATTGCCTGTTATACGGATCATCAAATCTTTGAACGATACCACAAGTTCAGTATCAAGAATGGTTACGCGAAGAAGCAGGCTCTGACACTAAAAGAGCTTAATACGCTATCTGTGGGCGATTATGTAACGCACATTGATCACGGTATCGGGAGATTCGGCGGACTGCAGAAGATTGAAAATGAAGGCAAAATGCAGGAGGCGATTAAGCTCGTTTATGCAGATAATGACATCGTTTATGTAAGCATTCATTCACTGCACAAAATCTCAAAATATAACGGAAAAGACGGAGCTCCACCAAAGATCTATAAACTTGGCTCCGGCGCATGGAAGGCGCTAAAACAAAAGACCAAAGCTCGAGTTCGTCATATCGCTTTCAACCTGATTCAGCTATACGCAAAGCGGAGGCTTGAAAAAGGTTATAGGTACAATCCAGACAGTTATCTTCAACTTGAACTTGAATCTTCCTTTATCTACGAAGATACACCCGACCAAACTAAAGCAACTCAGGACGTAAAAGCCGATATGGAAAGCGACAGGCCAATGGACAGGCTGGTGTGCGGCGATGTTGGTTTTGGGAAGACTGAAGTTGCAATCAGAGCGGCATTTAAAGCTGTTGATAATGGAAAGCAGGTTGCAATCCTGGTTCCTACAACCATTTTAGCGTATCAACATTATCGAACGTTCACAGAAC
>DASWND010000075.1:0-10925 GCA_036399435.1 Flavobacterium sp. | reverse complement strand
GAAAAGGCAGTTGTTGAAGTTGCTGAAACACTCGCAATATCGATCATCCTGGTAATTTTGATTATCTATTTGTTTTTCAGGAATTGGTCGATTGCATTTCGTCCACTAATTGATATTCCCGTTTCGCTGATCGCTACATTTTTCATCATGTGGTTGTTTGGTTTTTCAATTAATGTGTTGACATTATTGGCAATTGTATTGGCAACCGGACTTGTAGTCGACGACGGAATCGTAGTAACTGAAAATATTTTTAAGAAAGTCGAAGAAGGCATGTCGCCGATTGAAGCGGCTATTAAAGGCTCAAATGAAATATTTTTTGCAGTTATTTCTATCTCAATCACACTTGCTGCTGTATTTCTTCCCGTGATATTTTTGGAGGGT
Organism: Flavobacterium sp.; assembly: GCA_036399435.1. Taxonomy (GTDB): domain Bacteria; phylum Bacteroidota; class Bacteroidia; order Flavobacteriales; family Flavobacteriaceae; genus Flavobacterium. The sequence goes on along the minus strand of DASWND010000075.1, from coordinate 10,544 downwards.
TTTGTCGGAAGGCTATTTCGAGAGTTTGGCGTTGTCATTGGTGCGGCCGTATTGATATCGGCTTTTGTTTCGCTGACGCTTACGCCGATGCTGAACGCATACCTGATGAAAGGCGGTGAGCAAAAGAAATCGAAGTTCTATGAATTGACAGAGCCATATTATGTTAAGCTAAATGAGGGCTATGCAAATGCTCTTTCGGGATTTATGAAAAGAAAGTGGCTGAGTTTTCCGATTTTGATTGTTTGTGTTGGATTAATTGGATTATTTTTCAGCATACTTCCAAAAGAAACCGCGCCATATGATGACAGAAGTTCACTTGGTGTAAACGTAACTGCGCCTGAAGGAGCTTCTTACGAATATACCGACAGGTTTATGCAGGAACTCAGCGAACTTATAGATGATTCTATTCCTGAGAAAAAAGTGGCGCTTATCATTACATCACCAGGCTTTGGATCAAGTTCTGTAAATAGTGGAAGGGTTCGACTTGGTCTTGCCGAACCTGGCGAACGAGACAGAACGCAAAGAGAAATCGCCGACAAACTTACAGCTTGGACCAAGCAATATCCTGAAGCGCGTGTTAACGTTTCAGAGCAGCCTACAATTGCTGTAAACCGTCGCGGCGGAATGCCAATTCAATACATAATTCAGGCACCGGATTTTGCGAAACTGCAGGAAAAGATTCCGCTGTTTATGGCAGAGGCCTCGCAGGACCCGACGTTTTCAAATACGGATGTCAACCTGAAATTCAACAAGCCTGAAATTTACGTGACGATCGATCGTGAAAAAGCGCAATCACTTGGTGTTTCAGTAATTGATGTTGCACAAACGCTTCAGCTTTCATTAAGCGGACAACGTTTCGGATACTTTATGATGAATGGTAAACAGTATCAGGTAATGGGACAGTTTGACAAAAAAGACCGTGATGCGCCTGTAGATCTGACTTCCATGTTTGTTAAAAATACTGATGGGCAGCTCATTCAACTTGATAACGTGGTAACAATTGAAGAGCAAAGCAGTCCGCCGCAATTATATCACAATAACAGATACATGTCGGCTACGATTTCTGCCGGTTTGGCACCGGGCAAAAGCATAAGCGACGGTATTGAGGCAATGGATAACATTCGTGAAAAGGTTCTTGACGATTCATTCACAACAGATCTTGGCGGTGAATCCCGTGATTTTGTTGAAAGTAGTTCAAATACATTGTTCGCTTTTGGATTAGCTTTGCTATTAATATTTTTGATTCTTGCAGCACAATTTGAAAGTTTCATTGATCCGTTAATTATTATTCTAACAGTTCCAATGGCGGTTGCCGGAGCATTATTTTCGCTTTGGCTTTTCGATCAGACGTGGAATATCTTTAGCCAGATCGGAACAATCATGCTCATTGGGCTCGTCACGAAAAACGGAATTTTGATAGTCGAATTTGCAAATCAGCTGCGCGAACAAGGGAAACCTAAACTTGATGCGATCCTTGAAGCTTCCGAATCGCGTCTTCGTCCTATATTGATGACAAGCCTCGCTATTGCATTAGGTGCGATGCCAATTGCCTTATCATTAGGTGCAGCATCAACAAGCCGTATCGGAATGGGAGTCGTAATCGTTGGCGGAACATTATTCTCGCTGATCCTGACACTATTTGTCATTCCCGCAATTTACCTGATGTGGTCACGTGAGAAGAAACATCGTCCGGAGTTTGACCACATCGAAGAATATGAAAAAGATATGCAGCATGAAGCTTAAGTTTTCTATTATTATATTGTTGTCCTCGATGATCGGCGTTAAATCAAACGCACAAGACACTTTAGCTGTTGGTGATGCCGTCAAGATTGCACTGGAGAACAATTATGACATAAGAATTGCCTCTAATGACGTGAGAATTGACCAGCAGAATGTAAGCTATGGCAATGCCGGCCTGCTTCCGAGGGTTGACGCTGTCCTTGACCAAAATAACAGCATTCAAAACACTTCGCAAACACGTGCAGATGGTACTGTAGTAGCATTAGACGATGCACGGAATCACAACCTGAACTACGGAGTCGAACTCAACTGGACGGTTTTTGACGGGTTCCGGATGTTTGCAAGATTAGAACAATTGAGAGAACTTCAAAAACTTGGAGAATCAGAACTTCAGACGGTTGTCTTAACTCGTGTCAGCGATGTCATGACAGTCTATTTTGACCTTGTACAACAGCAGCAGCAATTACAAGCACTTGATACCGCAATTGTCATTTCAAGACAACGGGTTGAAACGGCGCAAAACAGATTTGAAATCGGAAAAGCCTCTAAACTTGAAGTTTTAAATGCGCAGGTTGATCTTAATTCAGACACAACTTCTCTTCTTCGGCAGCAGGAATTGTATGCAAATACTAAGACCCAACTGAACCAATTGATGGCGCGCGATGTTCAAACGCAGTTTGCCGTTGTTCGTGATCTTGTTGTTGACGGCGGATTATTGCTTCCTGACCTAACCACCTTGGCAGAAAAACAAAATCCATTGCTGCAATCGCAAATTATCAACCGACGGGTCGCGGAGCTTCAGCTCAGGCAGGTGCGTGCCGCACGTTATCCAACGATAAATGTAACAACTGGTTATAACTTTGCTGAATCGCAATCCAGCCTTGGATTTACATCGGAGTCTTATGCACGCGGACTCAACTACGGATTTGGTGCAACGTTGAACATCTTCAATGGATTTCTTCAGAACAGGAACGAGCGCATTGCGAAGATCGCGATTGAAAATTCAGGTATTGCAATTGAACAGCAAACGTCAATTCTGCGTTCACAGCTAACATCCACTTATCAAACCTATCTGACTAATATTCAGCTGACAGAGCTTGAAAGGAACAATGAAATTCTGGCAAAACAAAACCTTGATATTACTCTTGAAAAATATCGCATCGGCACAATTGCCACATTGGAATTTCGGACTGCGCAGCTTAACTATATCAACGCTCGCGTCAGGTCGAGCAATGCTCAGTACGAAGCTAAACTTTCCGAGATTCAGCTAAAGGAGCTCGCAGGTACTTTGACGTTCTAAAGCGTTTGGTATATTTGCCGAAAAGACTTCATGATCGCCTACAATACCAAAGACTGGTTTACATTTATTTTTAGATTTCATAAAGCAGATACGGTTAGAAAATTGCTTCCTTTAATGATTGCCATTGGAGCATATTCTGCTTTAATAGGTTATTTAGAACTGGTGTATTGGAAAGTTCCTGAAGACAGCCACCTTAGAAATATTACTGTTTTGCATGGGATGTTGGGATTTGTGATTTCACTTTTACTTGTCTTTCGAACTAATACGGCTTATGACAGATGGTGGGAAGGCAGAAAGTTATGGGGTTCATTAGTTAATAACAGCCGGAATCTCGCGCTGAAACTTAGCGCAATGGTCGACGACGAGATTGATCGTAAATATCTGAGGGATTTGATAGCACAATTCGCCGTCGTTTTGCATCGGCATCTTAACGCTGAAGCAACTGCTCATCAGCTTGATGAAGAGTATGAAACTATCCTGGACGATATTCGGCACAAACCAAATCAGGTTGCGAAGCTGTTATTCGAAAAAGTGAATTCGCTTTACCTCACCAAAAAGATTTCGGGCGATCAGTTGATTCTCCTCAATCAGGAACTTCTTTCATTCACAGAAATTTGCGGCGCCTGCGAAAGAATTAAAAATACGCCTATTCCCTACTCCTACAGTGCATTTCTCAAAAAATTCATCTTCTTTTATGTGATGTCGCTTCCTCTTGGTTATGTGTTTGACCTGGGAATTTATGTTGTTCCCGTCGTTGTATTCATATTTTACGTTCTCGCAAGCCTTGAGCTCATCGCTGAAGAAATTGAGGATCCTTTCGGGAATGATGCCAACGATCTTCCGACCGCAAAAATCGCTGACAACATACGGCGTCACGTGGCGGAACTGTTATAATTGATTGTTAACAAAATCGCTGATTAAATTCTGCTTACCAAGCCTCTAATTTTAGTTCGTACGAACTACAATCACTATATTTGCGCCCGAAACTTTAGCATATGAAAATCTCATACAACTGGTTAAAACAGTTTATAAAACTTGATGGTACTACGGCGGAAATTGCAGCGCTGCTGACTGATCTTGGACTCGAAGTCGAAGTTGTTGAAAACTTCTATTCGGTCAAAGGCGGACTCGAAGGCGTTGTCGTCGGACATGTTTTAACTTGCGAACAGCATCCAAATGCTGACAGATTAAAAGTCACCACAGTTGATGTTGGAGATGGAACGCCGTTACAAATTGTGTGCGGCGCTGCGAATGTTGCCAGCGGACAAAAAGTACCCGTTGCCACCATTGGAACAACTTTGTATGATAAAGAAGGAGTTGCATTTAAGATTGGTAAAGGAAAGATCAGGGACGTTGAAAGCCATGGGATGATCTGTGCTGAGGATGAACTCGGATTGGGAACAAGCCATGAAGGCATTATGGTATTGGATGCTTCAATTGTACCCGGAACGCCTGCAGCTAAAGTGTTTAAAGTTGAAGTTGACGAAGTTTTCGAAATCGGATTAACACCGAACCGCGCTGATGCAATGAGTCATATGGGTGTTGCCCGTGACCTTCGCGCCGGACTTCTGCAACGGAATGTTCACGTTGAATTAATTACGCCATCGGTGTCAAAGTTCAAAGTTGACAAGCGTACACTTAAAGTTGATGTTACTGTAAAAGATATAAAACTCGCACCAAGATATTGTGGTGTAACAATTTCAGGAGTTTCTGTTAAATCGTCACCCGAATGGCTTCAGAACAGGCTTAAATCAATTGGAATCACTCCAAAAAACAATATCGTGGACGCAACAAATTACGTCCTGCATGAACTTGGACAGCCGCTGCACGCTTTTGATGCTGCTAAGATCACAGGTAAACTTTCGGTAAAAACACTTGATGCCGGAACTAAATTCATAACTCTTGATGGTATAGAACGTACGCTTCACGAAGAAGATCTGATGATCTGCGACGAAAAAGGCCCTCTTGCAATGGCAGGAATTTTCGGCGGGAAACTTTCTGGCGTGACTGAAACCACAAATTCAATTTTTCTCGAAAGCGCTTATTTTAATCCTGTCAGCATCAGAAAATCTGCAAAAAGACACTCATTAAGTACCGATGCTTCATTCAGATTTGAAAGAGGTATTGATCCTGCTATCACTGAATATGCGCTAAAACGTGCTGCTCTTCTTATTCAGGAAGTTGCCGGAGGTGAAATAACATCTGATATTATTGATATTTATCAAAAGAAAATTGAAGACTTTACTATATTCCTAAACTTCGCAAAAGCTGCAAAATTAATTGGCCAGGAGCTTCCTAAGGAAACCATCAAAAAAATCCTGGCATCTTTAGATATAAAGGTTAATAGCATGTCAGATGCTGGTCTAGGACTTATTGTGCCTTCGTATCGCGTTGATGTGCAGCGTGAAATTGATGTCATCGAAGAAATTTTGCGTGTCTATGGATATAACAACATCAACTTCACAAAGAAGTTCAATGCGACAGTATCAACTTCACCTCGTGCAGAAGATTATAAACTTCAAAATATTGTTGCTGCGCAGCTGACTGCACTAGGTTTTAATGAAATGATGGCCAATTCACTTACCACGCCGGCATACACTCAACTATCGCAGTTTTTAGCTGATGAGCATAACGTGATGATGCTTAATCCGCTTAGCAGTGATCTTGCTGCAATGAGACAGTCGATGCTGTTTTCGGCTTTGGAAGCTGTTTCTCATAATATCAACAGAAGAAATTCAGACTTAAAATTATTTGAGTTTGGAAAAACATACCACAATTTGCCGGACGGATATCAGGAAAATAAACACCTGACCTTGACAATTACCGGAAGCCGAGTAAAAGAAAGCTGGGCAAAGAAGCAAAAAGACACTGACTTTTTCCTGTTCAAGGGATATGCATTAGCTGTATTATCGCGACTAGGAATCGACAAAGTTCAGCATCAGCCGGTAAAATCGGATGTATTCGCCGAAGGAATCTCAATAAATTCCGGAAGTGATGTTCTTGCTGAAATTGGAACAGTGAAAAAATCAATTTTGAAACATTTTGACATTCGCCAGGAAGTAATGTACGCAGATTTCAACTGGGATATCATCAGAAGAATCGCAGGCAGCAGGATCAGGTTTTCCGAACTTCCGAAATATCCTGAAGTGCGACGCGACTTAGCTTTGCTTGTCGATGAAAAAATTTCGTTTGATGATATTTACAGAATTGCCAGACAAACTGAAAAGTCGTTGTTGCGTGATATTAATTTGTTTGATGTGTATTCGGGAGCAAATCTACCTGAAGGTAAAAAATCATATGCTGTCAGCTTTACGATCCAGGACAGCTCAAAAACACTTTCGGAAGGTCAGATCGACAAGATCATGGGCAAGTTGATCCATAATTTTGAAAGTGAACTCGGCGCAGTTCAACGATAAAAAAAAAGCTACCTCGATAAGAGATAGCTTTTTTTTAGATGGGAACTTTTTAGTTTGGCAATACTACTGTATCAACTACGTGAATAACACCATTAGACTGGTTGACATCAGCAATTGTGACCGTTGATTTGTTTCCTTTTTCATCTGTCAACACCAATTTGCTTCCTTGCATTGATGCGATCAGCTTTCCGCCCTGAACGGTAGTAAACGTTGCTTTACCGTTTCCTGCTTTAATTGCTTTAGCAAAATCGGACGCGTTCATCTTTCCTGACAACACATGGTAGGTCAAAATGCCTTGGAGCATCTTCTTGTTTTCAGGTTTGATCAAAGTTTCTACTGTTCCTTTTGGAAGTTTGTCGAAAGCAGCATTTGTAGGTGCAAATACCGTGAATGGGCCGGCTGACTGAAGTGTTTCAACAAGTTCCGCAGCTTTTACGGCTGCAACCAATGTTGTGTGGTCTTTGGAATTAACTGCATTTTGCACAATGTTTTTTGATGGATACATTGGAGCACCGCCAACTGTGACGGTTTTTTCCTGTGCAATTGCGGAACCTGAGGCAAGAAGGATGGCAAAAAGAGCTGCTGGTAATAATTTAAATGCTTTCATGATATGGTTTTTAAGTTTATACCACCATGTACGCGATTAAAATTATATCGGTTTTCAATATTTAAAATTTTACCTTTTTAAGTAGTTTTTTGCAAGCTGCAGATCTTCCGGTGTATCAATTCCAATGCTGATATGTTTGGTTTCGACCATTTTTATCTTTTTGCCATGTTCGAGGTATCGAAGCTGTTCGAGTTTTTCAGAACTTTCAAGTTCGGAGACCGGCCAGCTTGCGAAATCTAATATCGCCTGCTTGCGAAATGCATAGACACCAATGTGCTGAAAATATCTGACGGATGTCTGCTTTTCCCGGTTGTATGGAATCGGTGAACGCGAGAAATACAAAGCCAACTGGTTTTGATCGACAACCACCTTGACATTATTCGGATTTTGTATTTCTGTTTCGTCAGTAATATGTCGCATTAAGGAAGCCAGGTCGACTTTTTTCTCAATATCGTTTTTAAAAACTTCAAGTAATTTTTCAAGTGGTTCGCGTTGCATAAAAGGCTCGTCACCTTGCACGTTTACGACAATATCAGTTTGCATATCAGCGACCGCTTCCGCTATCCTGTCACTTCCCGATTCATGTTCCCGGATGCTCATTACGGCTTTACCACCATTATCGACAATTTCTTTGAAGATCAATTCAGAATCAGTAACGACAAAAACATCGTCAAACAATCCCATATTTATTGTCGCGTCGTATGTGCGGCGGATGACAGTTTTGCCTCCAAGATCCTGCAAAAGTTTAGCGGGAAATCGGGTTGACGCATATCGTGCGGGAATAACGGCAGTGACTTTCATATCTTAGTTTTCGAGGAAACAATCATCTTTAAATCCGATCAAATATAAGCGTTCTTTTGCACGTGTCACCGCTGTGTAAAGCCATCTGATATAATCGCGCGTAATCCCATCCGGTAAATATGGCTGCTCTATAAAAACAGTGTTCCATTGTCCACCCTGCGACTTATGGCATGTTATTGCATAAGAAAATTTCACCTGCAGCGCATTGAAATACGGATTTTCCTTCACCTTTTGGAACTTTTTATATTGCGTGCGCTCGTTTTCATAATCTTTCATCACCTCCTGATAGAGCCTGTTTGATTCATCATACGTAAGTGATGGCGATTCGCTGACAAGTGTGTCCAAAAGAAGAACCGTTTCAAAGGGAATTTGATTCGGATAATCCACCATCCTGACTTTTACTTTTGCAAACTTGAAACTGTAGATTTCCATGATTCCGAACATTTCCAAAACTTCAATGATATCACCATTGGCAATAAATCCGGCTTCATCGGTTTCCTTCATCCAATAGTAATTATTCTTTACGACCATCAGATAATCTCCGGTAGACAATTCACTTTCCTTGTCAAGGATTTTTGAGCGAATTTGCTGATTATACTGATTTGCGCGCTTATTTGACCGAACGATGAACGCCGTATCTTCGATTGAATATTTACCATAAGCCGAGTTGATTGCGTCCTGAATATCGTAGCCGTCAGTCAGCCGGACAACATCCTTAAATCCGCCAAGATCAAATTTAAATTCAGTCAAAAAATCTTCTTTCAGGAGTTCTCGCAGCTCAGTCGCATTCATCAAAATTCCTGAATTTTCGGCCTGACGCATGACTTCATCAAGTTCAATGCATTTTACATCCATGTCGTAATTATGCGCGAGCGATTCAATATCAAGTGCCGGGCTGACATCAAGATTTACCGGCGGCAGCTGAGCAGTATCTCCTAAAAGAATCATTTTGCAGTTGGTTCCGGAATAGATATATGAAATCAGATCATCAAGCACGGAGCCATTTTCATATAACTTGGATTCAGCATTTACATCAGAAATCATCGAAGCTTCATCAACAATGAAAACAGTATTCTTGTGCTTATTCTGCTGAAGCGTGAATCCGACAGCGCCACCACTTCCCTTTTTTGGAAAATATATTTTTTTGTGAATGGTATGTGCCGGTTTTGACGAATAATTTGCGATTACTTTTGCAGCACGACCTGTTGGTGCAAGTAAAACATATTTTTTGTTGATCTCGATCAGGTTGCTGACACTGGTTGAAATAACCGTTGTTTTCCCCGTTCCGGCATAACCTTTTAAAACGAAAATGCTTCTTTGGTCGGAGTCAGTCAAAAAATCAGAAATCATCCTGAAAAACGCATCCTGTTTGAAAGTCGCAGTGAATGGAAACTGCCTGCAAAGAAGGTTATAAAACAAAGTAGGAGTCATTGATAGGCTGATGTTGCGCAAATATACGGACGAAATCGCGCCCGATCGCTAATCGCATTCCATTGTCGGACATTTTAACTCCAGTCGACTTTTGGATAAAAATATTGTAAGTTTGTCAATATCAAAAAACGCATGTCGTCCATCGAAAACATTACTGAAAAAAAGTACAAAAAGCTTGTTTTAAAGGTCTCTTTAAACTGCTTCACATATTGTGTTTTCGATACGATTTCAGGAAAGGTTTTGGCTTTGAAGGAAGTTGATTTTACCAATTATCCTGCAGCGACCAAAGTCGAAGATCACTATTGGAAAGCATTTGTTGATCATGCTGATCTTACTAAAACATACGATGAAGTTGTGGTTTACCACGACAATAATCTAAACACTTTTGTCCCCAAAGCGCTATTTGATGAAGATTATTTGGGAAGTTATCTTCAGTACAACACCAAAGTATTTGAGACCGATTACTTTGAATATGATGAAATTGCCAATTATGAGATGCATAATGTTTACATTCCGTATGTCAATATCAACAATTTCCTGATCGACCAGTTTGGCAGCTTTTACTACAAGAACGTCAATACTGTTTTGGTGAAAAGACTTCTTGATCTTTCAAAAAATAATGATGAGAGGCAGATTTTCGTGTACTTTGCTTCAAGACAATTTGAGATCGTTGCAGTTCAAAATCAAAAGTTGCTGCTTTTTAATTCGTTCGATTATCTGACACGTGAAGATTTTCTCTACTATTTACTTTTTACAGCCGAGCAGCTGGATCTAAATCCTGAATATTTCAAATTACAATTACTTGGCAATATTTCGGAAGACAGCGAGTTCTTTAAAATTGCGTATAAATATGTTCGTAATGTTGCGCTTGCAGATGTATCTGAATTGCAGCAAAGCAATGATCTGTCAGTGGCAGAAAATCTTAAAAATTATATCATACTTCAGCAATGAGAATAATTTCCGGAAAATATAAAGGCAGGAGAATCAATCCCCCAAAGAATCTGCCCGTTCGGCCTACAACCGACATGAGCAAAGAATCACTATTCAATGTTCTGAATAATCGTTTTGATTTTGAAGGTTTGAAAGTCCTGGATCTTTTTGCAGGAACGGGAAACATCAGTTTTGAATTTGGTTCCCGCGGTAGCGACGACATCACCTGCGTTGATGAGGATTTCGGATGCATTAAATTCATAAAACAGGTTGCAGAAGAAATGGATTTTAATATTGCGGCGATCAAAACGAACGCATT
>DASWND010000074.1:0-11456 GCA_036399435.1 Flavobacterium sp. | reverse complement strand
AACTCCTATGGAAGTATCTTCCTGCGCATCATAAAATGCCTGGTAAAGTTCACTGGTAGTTTTAGGACGGAAAGCGTTGCGAACATCCGGCCTGTTAAACGCAATCCGTGCCACACCATTGCATTTCTTATATGTGATATCTTCAAACTCGCGTGCAACGATCCAATTGATCTCCGACATAGCTTTTAATTATTGAAACTTACAACTAATCCTTTTTGATTAAATAGATCCCATCTTCACGTATATCAATGAGTTTCTCTTTATATAGCGCCCCTATAGCTTTTTTGAAAGTTTTCTTGCTCATCTTAAGGACTGTTTTAATGTCTTCAGGATGTGAATCATCGTTTAACCTCAAAAATCCGCGGCTCGCGCGCAACTCGTCAAGAATTTTCTCAGCATTTGGCTCTACGTTTTCATAACCCGGCTTCTGAAGCATGATGTCGAGCTTATTATCCGGCCGGATATTTTTCACATATCCGATCATTCGGTCTCCCGGGCGCAGCGAGTCATCATAGACTTCATCTTTATAAAGGAGCCCTTTATATTTTTCGTTGACTATAACATTAATTCCAGCATCTGTAATATGAGAAATGATAAGGTCGACCTCGTCAAATTGATTAACGCTGATGTTGTCATTGCTGAGAAAGCGGTTGGTTTTGCTTGAAGCAGCCAAACGGTTAGTCTTCTCATCGAGATACATGTAAACAAGATATCGCTTGCCTTTTTCCATCGGGCGCGCCTGTTCGCTAAAAGGAACAAATAGGTCTTTCTCAAGTCCCCAGTCTAAAAATGCCCCAAACTGATTTATGTAATTAACCCGAAGCAGCGCAAATTCATTGATGTAGATATAAGGTTCAAGTGTGGTTGCAACCTGTCTTTCCTCGTGGTCTAAATAAACGAAAACCGTGATAGGATCTCCTATCTTAAATTCCTTTGGAACATATTTGTTTGGCAAAAGAACTTCGCCATCTCCATCAGCCGCACCTAAAAATAATCCAACCTTGGTATCCCGCAGAATGGTCAGCGTGTTGTCTTTTCCTATTTCGATCATAAACCCTTAACTAAAGCAGTAAAGGTACAAAGAATGGTTATCAATCAGAAACAGAAGCTATAGCTGTCGGAAATAATCAGCCAAAACTTTATCGTTAATACGTGTAGGCGTAAAAACTTCTAAGATTGCCGGCTGTGTGTTCTCGTTCAGGAATACTGAAAGATTTTCAGTCAGAGTTGATTCATCAGAAGCAGTAAAATATTTGAACTTATACATCCTGGCAAGGTGCTCAGCTGTCAGGCAATGTGAAGTCTCAAAATAAGTATTGAACACATCATTTTCCCGATGGCCCGGCAAAATCCTAAAAATTCCGCCTCCGCCGTTATTAACGACAATGATCTTGAAATTTTTTGGTATGTAGGAATTCCATAACGCATTGCTGTCGTAAAAAAAGCTGATGTCTCCCGTTATAATAACTGCAGGGCGCAAACTGCCAATTGCCGCACCGATTGCTGTTGATGTGCTTCCGTCGATGCCGCTTGTACCTCGGTTGCTAAACACTTTGATGCTTTGATCAATATCAAAAAGCTGTGCATACCTTATAGCCGCACTGTTACCTACATGAAGCTGAATGCCGTGCGGAAGCGCCGGCAAAATCACTCCGTATGCCTTAAAATCAGAAAATACTGCAGCCTGAAAAAATTTATCGTGTTTTTTAGCTCTGTCGTTCCTGATCTTAGTTACATGCTGCTGATATGTACTTTTAAGTGGCTTTGCAAATGGTAAAAGCTGGGTAAAAAATTCATGTGGACTAACCTGAAAGTGTTTCGACAGGCTTCCATACGTGTCATATGCACGCAGCGGATCGATATGCCAGTGATGCAGAGGCTTGAAAGTCCGCAAAAATGTTTTTATACGTTTCGACACAACCATGCCGCCAAGTGTAATCAAAATCTGCGGGCGCAGTTCCTCGAAATCAGCGTCGTTGCACGGAGTGATGATCCGGTCAATGTTCCCGATAAAATTAGAATGTAGAATATTTGAAGTCGTTTCCGTAAAAACCACCACTGAAGGGTCTTCCGCGAATCTCGTTAAAATTTCCGACGATAGTTCATCAGGCTCATTCACCCCGATCAGTATCATTTTCTTAGACTTGGTATTCCAGATGTTTGAATACACTATTACATCATTAGGCGCAAGCTTTCTTGCCCTATTTTTGACCGGCTTGATAGCAGGATCAACAACTGGTTCCGAAGTTGTTTCATATAAAGGCTCTTCGAATGGCGCATTAATATGCACAGGCCCCTGATGAAGAAACGAAGCATTTATGGCTTCATTTATTTTAAGATCGTTCTCAGGAGAAGCATCCGCAGTGAGATTGGCATTGTAGACAGAATGATTTTCAAAAACATTCTGCTGCCTGATAGTCTGTCCGTCGCCAATATCTATTTTATCTTTTGGACGGTCGGCGGAAATGACAACAAGCGGAATCTGACTATAAAAAGCTTCGGCAAAAGCAGGATAAAAATTGAGCAGAGCCGATCCCGATGTACAGACAACAGCAACAGGTTTCTTCTTCTGCTGCGCAATTCCCAATGCAAAAAACGCGGCACAGCGCTCATCAGCGATGCTGTAGCAAGTGAAACCAGGGTTGTTTGCAAAACCAATTGTTAAGGGTGCATTTCTTGAACCCGGACAAATAATAATGTCTCGTAATCCTTTCGCAAGGCATATCTGAATAATGCTCTGCGCCAGCGGAATCTGTGGAAATATCATCAAAAGTTAATTTTAGGGGCTTACGGTTTTTTTGATGCCGGGCGACAAATTTAGTATGTAACGCCAATAAATCACAGAGTTAACTTGATTATATTTGAAAAAAATGATCAATTATTAATGAGTTACATCATTCGCGCCGCCACATCCAAAGATATACCTGCTATTCTCGAAATCGTAAATGATGCGATTTCCAACACAACTGCTATATACGATTACAATCCACGGACACACGAAATGCAACAGCAATGGCTTGAAGATAAGACCAATAACAATTTTCCGGTTATTGTCGCAGAACAAAATGGTGAGGTAACAGGTTATGGCACCTTTGGCACTTTTCGTGAAAAAGCTGCCTATCATCTAACTGTTGAACACTCTGTCTATGTCAAAAGTGGTTTCTCCGGCCGCGGTATCGGAAGCAAGCTCTTAAGCAAACTAATCGTCATCGCAAAAGCTAAAAACCTCCATGTTATGATTGGCGCGATCGACGCAGACAACAAAGAAAGCATCGACTTTCATAAGAAATTTGGCTTTACGGAATGTGGGATCATTCGACAGGTCGGCTTCAAATTCGACCGATGGCTCGACTTAATGCTGATGCAGCTGATTTTAGAATAATCTAGCTCTCGATCCACTTGATAATTTCAGCATCGGTCGGCAGTGTCCGTGGTGAAATCACCTTTTCAACGTGGCCGTTTTCATCAATTAGATATTTTTGGAAATTCCACTCGACTTGCGAATCCACCGAACCATTCTTGCTTTTCTGTGTCAGAAACTGATACACCTCATGCATGTCGTCGCCCTGAACCGAAATTTTTTCCATCATCGGAAACGTCACGCCATAATTGCGTTTGCAAAATGTCGCAATCTCAGCATTTGAACCGGGCTCCTGACCATTAAAATTATTGGCAGGAAATCCAACAATTATAAAATTTTTGTTCTTATACTTTTCATACAGCGCCTGAAGTTCCTCATATTGCGGCGTCAACCCACACTCTGATGCGGTATTTACAACCATCACTTTTTTACCTTTCAGGTCTGAAAAATTAAAAGGGTTTCCCTCAAGGTCAGTTACTTTAAACTGATAAATGCTTTCATTCATAGCAGTGCTATTTGTTGTTTTTGATGTTGTCGAAGTTGTTTTCGCAGTCATCGCTTTTTGTGAATTCTGTCCCACACACGAGGTCAAAACCGCTAATGCTAAACAGGCAGTCAAAATTGTTTTCATAGCTTTTTCTTTTAAAGTTACGCATTAAAATTTATGTCGCAAAGATGTTTCTTTGGGCATGCCGGCCACTTCTGTACAAATCCTGATCTTAATGAACTAAAAAATGGCCGTCGCGCTTTCCGTTGCAAGTCCTCGCTGCGCTGCGGGCTTTTCACTGCAATCGCTCATGCAGCTGATACTATGATTTAGCCTTGTCGAATACCTTGCGAAAGAACAAAACATGATACGGTATTGCAGCTTCCCAATATTCCCAGGTATGCGCTCCGGGCCTTTCGGTATAATCATGCGGAACACCTTCGTACGCTAATCTTCGATGAAGTTCCCTGTTGGCCTCGATCAGAAAATCTGAAATTCCACAATCAATTATTAGCGGTAAGCTATTAGCCCGAATACGCGGAACAAGATCAAGAACAGAATGTGCGGCATAAGCTTCCCGCGTTGCCTCAGTTCCCATAATAGGAGCCATCATTGGTTGTATTCTGGCAAATGCTTGTCCGCTTGCAATGTCAACTGCTCCACTCATACTTCCCGCGGCTGCATAAAGTTCGGGATGTTTGGCTGATAAAGACAGTGCTCCGTGTCCGCCCATCGACAATCCTGTAATTGCACGACCGTCTTTTGATGCTATGGTTCTGTATTTCTTGTCAACAGCCAAAATGACTTCCGAAGTAATAAACGTTTCAAACTGGCTGGCAGGGTTAACAGGACTGTCGATATAAAAGCTGAATCCTTCTCCTTCCGGCATAACAATAATCACCTGATGCTGGTCGCACAAAGCCTTTATGGAATTCTGATCAGGTGTTTTTCGCAGCCAGTCACTAAATTTTCCGAAAGCGCCATGCAGCAAATATATCACCGGGTATGTACGCTTGGATTTAGCGTACGAATCAGGTAGCGATACCGCAGCCTTAAGAGTTTTGTTCATGGCACTGCTTTTTATTTCGAGCGTGTCGACTTTTGCAGCCGTGCAAATCTGAGAGCAGAAGAATAGTGTCAGCAGTGGAATAAATAACTTTAATTTCATAAAAATAAGCTTCAAATATCAATAAGTAAACGAGAATCTTTAGTCCTAATTTCAGTGTGATATGATCATCAGCTGGCACAATTTCTGCTTACCAGGCGGCATGAAAAATATACTAAAACCCTATATAATGGCAGCATGCGTGGGATTTTTGACCATCGTCTCCTGCTCCAAGATCGCAAGCGTCACTGATGTAATAACCAAGCCGTCGGCAAGGCAAATTTACAAGCGCGAGTTTAAAGATAATAAAGAACTTTTTGCCGATTGGGAAAATGCTTTCGAAAAAGCAAAATCCGACAGCATTCAGATCAGTTTACCGTATGGCGAGAAAGGCACGTTCAACCCGCAGCAAAATCTTGTGTACAGTTATGTAGTTGAACTTAAGGAAGGTGAGTCCTTAAATGCAACTATCTACAAAGACTCAGTTTCGCATAAAGTATTTATTGATTTGTTCGAGTTGCGCAATGGCGAATATGTACATGCCTCTTCCGCAGCTCCTGAAGAAAATTCTATAATCCACAGTCCTTCTGATGGCGGGACTTTTAAAGTAATCGTACAGCCTCAGGTTGGTTCAAACAGCGATTTCTTTTTCAGTTTCAATAAGGAGCCACAATATGGATTTCCTGTTGCCGGTAAAGGTAACAACTCGATTCAGAGCTTTTGGCAGGATGAGCGTGATGGTGGCCGCCGCGTTCATGAGGGAATCGATGTTTTTGCAAAACGTGGAACTCCTGTAGTGGCCGTAACAGACGGAACTGTTAGTTTTACAGGCGAACGCGGCTTAGGCGGAAAACAAGTTTGGCAACGCGCCGGCCTCTTCGGAAACGCGATTTACTACGCGCACCTTGATTCGATTTCGGTATCTGGCGGAACAAGATTACGTAAAGGTGATACATTAGGTTTCGTCGGAAATACTGGAAATGCGCGTACAACAGCTCCTCATTTACATTTTGGAATATATAAAGCCGGTGGCGCAGTTAACCCGTTGCCTTTTGTTTATGAAATTCCAAAGATATCTTCTAAGTCCTATCCGCGAAGCTTTAAAAAAGCTGCTGTAACTGTCAAAAGCAAAAAAGGAAATCTTCGGATTGCGCCTGACACTGACGGACGTAAAGTTGGTGAAGTGCTTGCGGGAGAACAGGTTGTTTTACTAGGTGAAAACAATGGATGGCTTCACGTATTGACTTCTACAGGCCGCAAGGGATTTGTACATAAAAGCCTTGTGAAAGCCTAAACATAAAAAAAAAGCCGCTGTAACAACAGCGGCTTTTTTTTATTGTAAGCTTTCCTGATAAAGCATATTTGCTAATCGGGTATCACGATTATATACATCTTCATAAAATCGGACGTTGCCACTTTCATCATCTGCGATGGCTGTAAAGTATGCAATGTAAACAGGAATCTTTTTCTTTAGTGGAACCGATTTCTCTTCTTCACCACTCATTGCCTCATCGACTTGCTCAGCAGACCAACCTTGGTCCTTCTTCATAATCATCTGTGCCAATTCTCGTGCTTTTTGGACACGCACACATCCATGGCTAAACGCTCTTTCTTCTCTGTTGAACAAGCTTTTTGCAGGACTGTCATGAAGGTAGATATTGTTTTGATTGGGGAACATAAACTTTACCAGGCCTAATGCGTTATCACCGCCCGGTCTTTGTCTTACGCGTTCTTCATGCCATTCCATATTATGTTTCTCAAGATAATCAGGATCTTTTTCAATTGCTGGTTTTATTTCTTCCTCCAGAATACTTTCAGGAACATTCCAGTAAGGACTAAATGCCAGATAGCTGATTTTTCCGCTGAAAACAACTGTTCGGTTAATCGCTTTACCTACTACAACATTAGAAACAAGTGCTGATTTTCCGTTGCGAACGTAGTTCAGCATGTAAGAAGGAATGTTGACTGATATAAATTCACCCTGCTTGAAAATATCAGGTGCGAGCCAGCGGCAACGCTCCATATTTACAATTATCGTTTTGATTCTAGCTTCAACAGGTATGTTGAGATCTTTGATCATTGCAGCGTCTGCGATCCCATCAACATTTAGGTTTTGCTTTTCCTGGTAAGCACGAACACCGGCAAGTAGCTCATTATCAAAAACGTCACTTGCAGAATTCCTGCTAAGGTCGCCTGCTAAAAATAGACGCTTACGAAGCGCAACAACTGCAGGACCCGTGTCACCTTTTTTAAGGGATTTTTTGCCATCACTCAATGTGATCGCATCCCATCCGCCATTATCACGAATATCACGATATCGATTTAATGCCTTTCGCAAATTGTAGTACATCGGCATCAGCTCATCAACATCTTTTTTCAATAAATCCGGATCTTTCAGAAGTTCATCAAGATAATCAACATAAGAAACTTTTTGCCTTGGAAGGTACCAGCCCAGCTGTTTGCTTTTTTTCGGGTCAATTCCGGCGTAGACTTTATGAGCGTAGAAGAAGTACATTGACGTAATCAAAAGCTCCTTATCTATTTCCGGTTTCTTACGCTCATTAGAAAATAATTCTTCATATTTCTTCTGATAAGGAAGCTGCGCAGGAACGCCTTCTACTTCGATCTGGCTTGTGCGGTCATATAAAACTTCTGCAAATTCGTTACGGCCTTCTTTATCATACCAAATATATTTCCACCCTTGGTCGTTGTAAAGGCTTAGAACTTCTTTTTGATATTCTTTTAATTCAGGATGATTTGCATAAAAACTAGTAATATCTGTGCTGTCGATAGCGAATTTGTCTTTCTTCGCGCCGACCGCCTTTGCATCGTCCTTTTTGCAGGCATTAAATGCCAGAAGAAGCAAAATTAGTGCACAGTTACGGACAATTTGTATTCTTTTCATGTTGCTGATTTTTTTTAAAGTTAGAGAGAAGGTCATCTGTTTCCAAACAACACATCTTAAAAAAACGATAAAATATAAAGGAAGCCTTACAAGGTTCTGATATTCACCATTTTTCGCAGCTGCATAACAACTATCAAGCCGATGAACCGCTTTGACATCAATTTTATCTGACGATCGTGGATTTAGTGAAAGTATTGAAGTAGCGAACTGAAGTCCGAAATCCTATCCGGCCCTTGCGACTGCCGGTCATATACAAGTGCTGCAAGCCTCAGCTGTTTAGCGAATTTGATCTCTGAATCCTCATCATCTCCAACAACGAGAATATCGTCAGTAGCAAACTTGTGCTTTTGTATTATTTCAATAAAGGCA
Source organism: Flavobacterium sp. (assembly GCA_036399435.1). Classification (GTDB taxonomy): domain Bacteria; phylum Bacteroidota; class Bacteroidia; order Flavobacteriales; family Flavobacteriaceae; genus Flavobacterium. Next base: position 3,229 of record DASWND010000074.1, on the reverse strand, counting down.
TCACCTTTAGTTTTGTTAGGGGTTATTTCAGGATCGACGATATAAATCTCGTCAAAAATGACGTCAAGATTGAGCAAGTCAATTTTGCTCTGCTGCATATTTGTGAATCCTGTTGTCACAAGGAATTTCCGAGCATTAAGATCTTTTACAAACTCAAAGTCCTCAAATGGTTTAATTTCACCTTCGTACTTAAGTTGCCGTAATTTCTCAATTATTTCAGATTTAAGCTGTTCCGGAAAATGGTATGATTCCGCTACCTTTTGAAAAGGAATCTTCATCATATCCTTCTTTATTTGTTCAGCATCTGGCTTCAGCTCGCTGCTTTGATCGATCATTTGATATACGGGCTCAAAAAGCTTTGGCGCAATAGATGGCGCCGGATATATAGTATTATCCAAATCTAGAATCAGAACCTTCTTCATAAAAATCCTCATCAAACGGCCGCGCCAATCGACGCAGCCGATGTTATGCTACTCTAATGACTTTTGACTTGAATTGACCGGCTTATGCTTAGACCGCGCCTGAATTAATGTAGTTGTTGATTTCATCTTCAATTCGGCCGCAACTGACCAGCCACGGTTTATTGTCGATGTTTACGTTGATTGTATCTTCCTGAATTGTATAGCTTCCGCTGAAATTCCCTACAGGAGTGTTGCCTTTAAAAATCCCGCGCGATTGGTCGCCTTCAAAGGAACCGTTAGTTTGTAAAATAGCATCACGAAGTTTTTCGACTAGTTCTTCTTTTTGTCTTGGATAATGTATTGAAAATTGACAGCTCATGTTTTTAGTTTATAAGTTTAATGGTTGTTGGTTTATTAATTTAAAGATATAACTTTTTTTACTGCGTGTCAACTGCCGCATGTGGATTTGGTTTGTTGAGGTCGACCAGAATTTGTAAATTAGAGTATGGATGAGCGGCTAAAAAAAATAAACATCGGCACCTCAGGCTGGCATTACAAGCATTGGCAGGGAAATTTTTACCCAGCAGGATTGAAAACGGCTGAACACTTTGAATACTATTTGAAGCATTTTGACACCGTTGAAATCAACAACTCCTTCTATAGGTTACCAACTAAAGAAACATTTAGGTCGTGGCGAGAAAATTCACCAGCAGACTTCATCTACGTTGTAAAAGCAAACAGGTTTATCACACACATGAAAAAGTTGAAAGAACCGGCTGAAAGTATTGCACGTTTTATGGATCATGTGACCGAGCTGAAAGAAAAATTAGGGCCGATTCTTTTTCAGCTGCCGCCAGGCTGGAATATCAATATAGAACGGTTTGAGGAATTTCTGGCGAAGCTTCCGAAACAATACAGATATGCCTTTGAATTCCGCAATGGCACATGGTACGATAAGACGATCTACGACCTTCTCATCCAGTACAATTGTGCATTTTGTATATATGAACTTGCGGGCCACACTACGCCAGTAATTACCACTGCAAACTTTGTTTACTTGCGGCTGCATGGTCCCGGCGATAATAAATACCAAGGAAGCTACTCAAATGAAGCTCTTCAAGATTGGGCTAAACAGTGCGTCGAATGGTCGCGTGACAAGGAGGTTTTTGTTTACTTTGACAACGATGAAGCAGGCTATGCTGCATTTAACGCTTTAAAGCTGCGTGAACTTGTGGCTGAAGCAACATCAACTCTAATCCTGTAAATATTGGTGGAAAAGCTATAACCTATTGCCTTCATTCTGGTCCTAAATTCAATTTAAATTTAAATTAAAAGTTATGGAAGATCAGAAACACAAAGGGCAAACTGCTCTTATTACCGGCGCAACAGATGGAATAGGCCGCGAACTTGCAAACTGTTTCGCAAAAGACGGATATAATCTCATTTTAGTATCGCGCACGCAGGAAGATTTAGATGCAGTGGCACAAGAACTATCCAGTAAATACTCAATCACCGCTGAAGGAATTGCCGCGGATCTGATGGAACCCGGAGCTGCCTTTGACCTCTATCAGGATGTGATATTGAAGGGACATCAGGTTGATGTACTTGTTAATAATGCCGGGCAAGGTGTTTGGGGAGCATTCACCGGAACTGATCTGCGTGAGGAACTTCAAATAATTGAACTAAACATTACATCGCTTGTAGTATTGACGAAACTTTTTTTGAAAGAAATGGTTGCCCGTGATTCCGGAAAGATCCTGCAATTGGCGTCTGTTTCCAGCAAGGCACCTACTCCATATCTGTCAGTTTATGCCGGAACGAAAGCTTTTATATACATTTTCACGCAGAGTGTCATCAATGAATTGAAAGACAGTAAAGTAACCATGACCGCTCTACTTCCCGGCCCAACAGATACAGACTTCTTCAATAAAGCCGGCGCTGATCAAACAGTAGCATACCAGGAAAGTCCAATGGCAGATCCTGCTGATGTTGCCCGTGACGGTTACGAGGCTTTGCAAAGTGGTGAAAGCAGGGTAATTTCCGGAATGAAAAATAAAATTGAAAGCATGCTCGGTAATGTGATGCCGGACCAGGCTGTAGCAGAGCGTTTTCGAAAAGAAATGGAACTCAGTGATGACAGTTTTGATCTGAAGGAAGAAAAATAATAGCCAGCTCCCAATCCCGGGAGCTTTTTTATAAAAAGAACAATACAGCCGTCACAGGTACGTGATCTGAAATTTCGCGAGCAGTTTTTAGTGTTGGAAACTGCTGATAAAACGGAATGATCTCAGCGTTCTGCAACCTGACACGTGTCGTATCAATCCAAATATTATCATACTCGCTGGCAAGGCATTTGTCAAATTTGCATTCGGTTTTTAGCGTAGTCTTTTGTCCGTTTAGAGCTGATAAAAAACCCTTTTTTCGAAGTGGATTAAAAACTGAGTGTGAAGGAACGCAATTAAAATCGCCAATAAATACAAGGTTTTTCTGAGGATACTCCTCATGCAGAAATTTAAAATACTTGATTTCAGTTTCAGGCTGTTGCTTCTTTGGAATGGCATGAAAGTTTACCATTGTGAATTCTTTCTCCTTGTACCTAAATGTGCAGTAGAACGGCTCTCTTTCGATTAGCCCGGCAAATTTTATTTCAAGCCATGGCTTCCCTACTTTATTAACTTCTGAAGTCTTCCAGAGGAAGGCATATCGCTCGCTCTTGTATGTATTGCCGCTTGTGGGATCGCTGATAACATAATCCCATTTCCACTTACCTCTATTCAGCTCTTCTGCAAGTTTCGCTACCGCTTGTGCGCCGCCTGGCCCTGCGACAA
>DASWND010000073.1:0-3569 GCA_036399435.1 Flavobacterium sp. | reverse complement strand
TGACGCCGAATCGGTTCACACCGAACAATCAATGAAGTGGAAGTTAAAACGCAAAACAAACGACGAGCTTCGTCAACAATTCGTAGATCAGACTGTTCCACAAGCAGAACTAATCGGACTCACGATTCCCGATCCCGAACTGAAATGGAATGAAGAAACCAAACGCTATGACTTCGGCAAACTCGACTGGGACGAATTCTGGCAGGTCGTAAAAGGCCACGGTCCATGCAACAAAGAACGAATCGCCGCACGAAAAAATGCGTGGGATAACGGGAAATGGGTTCGCGACGCAGCAATGGCATACGCCGAAAAACGTGAAGCTAACGATTTAAAAACAGCATAATTGGTCAAGGTTAAAAGGTAATGGGTAAAACTCCCAACTCCCAACACCCAACACCCAACACCCAACACCCAAAAAATGAAAAACTGGCCCCTATACGAAGTCTTCATCCGCTCCAAAAACGGACTCGAACACCGCCACGCCGGAAGCCTGCACGCAAGTGATGCGACAATGGCTTTAGAAAATGCCCGTGATGTCTACACTCGCAGAAGCGAAGGCGTAAGCATTTGGGTCGTTCCATCTGCGCAGATTACAGCGTCAAATCCTGATGACAGTGCTGAACTTTTCGATCCGGCTCATGATAAAGCATACCGGCATCCAACCTTTTACGAACTGCCGGAAGAATTGAAACACATGTAAGATGAACGAGAACCTCATTCAATACATATTCGGAATTGCAGATAATTCGCTGATTTTAGGACAGCGCCTGGGAGAACTTTGTGGCCACGGTCCGAGTCTCGAAACAGATATCGCAATGACCAATATTGCACTTGACTTGCTCGGACAAACCCGAAGCTACTACCAATATGCAGCTGAACTTAAAGGCGGTGATGTTACAGAAGATACTTTAGCGTTTTTAAGATCTGAACGTGAATATCGAAACGTACTTCTGGTTGAACAGCCAAACACCGATTTCGCCTATTCAATTACACGTCAATTTTTATTCGACCATTTCCACTATCTGCTGCTTGATCAGATGCAAAACAGCCCGGATGAAACATTGGCGGCCATAGCAAAGAAAAGCATAAAAGAAGTCAGCTATCACAAGCGATTCTCCTCCGATTGGATCAAACGTTTGGGCGACGGAACTGAAGAAAGCAAAGCAAAGATGCAAACAGCTATCGATGATCTTTGGAAATTTACTGATGAACTTTTTCATCAAACCGATGCAGACCTTTTCATGGTACTAGCCGGAACAGCCGTTGATGTCACTAAACTTAAAGATGTATATTATTCGAATATCGGGATGATACTGGAAGAGTCGACACTACAGGTTCCGGAATCAAAGTATTTTCAAAAAGGCGGCAAGAACGGAATCCATAGTGAACACATGGGTTACCTGCTTGCTGATCTGCAATATATGCAACGTGCTTATCCCAACATGAATTGGTAAATGACCACAATTTTAGAACATATCGACCCAAAGCTGCAAAGCATTTTACAGGACGTTCCCGATCCGGAAATTCCTGTACTTTCCATTATGGAAATGGGTGTCGTACGTTCAGCTGAGTTAATCGATGGAATTGCACATATCAAAATTACGCCAACATATAGCGGATGTCCGGCGATGGATGTCATTGGTGACGATATTAAAAAGATTTTAAAAACTAACGGAATTGAAGCTAAAGTAAAATTAGTTCTTTCACCCGCATGGACAACTGATTGGATTACATCAAAAGGCCGTAAAGCACTTGAAGAATACGGGATCGCTGCACCACTTGAAGCTGAAGCCGATAAAGATGCGCTACTTGGAGGTAAAAAATTAATAAAATGTCCGCAGTGCGGTTCATTTGATACAAAAATGATCAGTCAGTTCGGATCAACAGCATGCAAGGCATTTTTTCAATGTGAGTCTTGCCTTGAACCATTTGATTACTTTAAATGTTTAAAATAATATGAGTTCAATATTACTGAGTAAGGAAAATAGCATTGGATATATTACCCTGAACCGGCCGGAAGTATTCAACAGCTTCAATCGAGAGATGGCTTTGCAGATGCAGGATATATTGGATGAATGTTCCAATGATGAAAATGTCCGCGCGATTATCATCACCGGAAGCGGAAAGGCTTTTTGTGCTGGACAAGATCTAAAAGAAGTTACTGATCCTGATTTAAATCCAGGTTTTCGTAAAATTCTGGAAGAACATTATAACCCAATTATTGAACGTATTCGTACAATCGAAAAACCTATTCTTGCCGCTGTAAACGGAGTAGCAGCAGGAGCCGGAGCAAACATTGCACTTGCCTGTGACATTGTAGTAGCATCTGAAAATGCCGCGTTCATCCAGGCTTTCAGCAAAATCGGACTTGTACCGGATAGCGCCGGAACTTTCTTTCTTCCACGATTAATTGGATTTCAAAAAGCTTCCGCATTAATGATGCTTGGCGATAAAGTCGGCGCACAGGAAGCGTTCAACCTTGGGATGATTTACAAATTTTATCCCGTTGCATTATTTGAGGAAGAAGTCAAAAAATTGGCTGAAACATTAGCCGCAATGCCAACACACGCATTAGCGTTGACCAAAAAGTTATTGAACCGATCGATGATCAACAATCTTCAGGAACAGCTTGCACTCGAATCGGATTATCAAATCGATGCCAGTTCATCGGCAGATTACCTCGAAGGCGTCGCAGCGTTCGTCGAAAAAAGAAAACCTGAATTCAAAGGATATTAATGGTAGTAGCAGTAATAGGTTCAGGAACAATGGGAAGTGGCATCGCACAGGTAGCCGCGGCTTCAGGTTGTACCGTAAAGCTTTATGATTCAAATGCCGAAGCACTGTTAAAAAGCACATCGTCACTTCAAGCTTATCTTTCGAGGCTGGTTGAAAAAGCAAAAATGACTGCAGCCCAAAAGGAAGATCTGATAAGCAACATTTCATACGTCAACTCATTACCAGATCTTTCTGATGCTGATCTTGTCATTGAAGCCATTGTCGAAAATCTTGAGATAAAACGAAAATTATTCTCTGAACTTGAATCACTAGTTTCACCTGAAACAATTCTTGCATCAAACACGTCATCACTTTCAATAACGTCAATTGCGGCGTCGTGCAAAAATCCGCAGCGTGTCGTCGGAATACATTTCTTTAATCCTGCGCCGTTAATGCAGCTTGTTGAAGTTATTCCGGCAATCCAGACAAGTAAGGAGGTTTTAGATAGAACAACCTCTATAATTTCATCGTGGCAAAAAACAGTTGCAGTTGCCAAAGACACTCCGGGCTTTATAGTAAATCGTGTCGCGCGTCCATTTTATGGCGAAGCATTACGAATTTATGAAGAAGGTGTTGCTGATTTTGCAACGATTGACTGGTCGATGAAAACTTTCGGCGGATTCAGAATGGGGCCGTTTGAACTAATGGATTTCATCGGGAACGATGTCAACTACACTGTTACAGAAACCGTATTTACATTCTTCTATTTCGATCAACGATACAAGCCTTCATTCACACAAAAGCGATTATCTGAAGCAGGATTTTATGGAAGAAAATCAGGACGCGGATATTAC
>DASWND010000072.1:0-13776 GCA_036399435.1 Flavobacterium sp. | reverse complement strand
GTTTACGATAGCGAAAAGCTTCTCAACCAGTTTGTCTTTTAATTCGACGAATTTGGTTTCGAATTCCATTTCAAGCGCACCTAAATCATCTTTGTCTTTGGTACGTTTGCGTTTGTCTTTTACAGCTCTTGCAAAAAGTTTTTTGTCAAGTACAACACCGTGCAATGATGGAGACGCTTTTAATGAAGCATCTTTCACGTCACCGGCTTTATCACCGAAGATCGCACGAAGAAGTTTTTCTTCAGGAGTTGGATCTGATTCACCTTTAGGAGTGATCTTTCCGATTAGGATATCACCAGGTTTTACTTCAGCTCCGATACGGATCATACCGTTCTCATCAAGATCTTTTGTCGCTTCTTCAGAAACGTTCGGGATGTCGTTTGTAAGTTCTTCGTTTCCGAGTTTCGTATCACGCACTTCTAATGAGTAATCATCGATGTGAATTGATGTGAAAATATCGTCACGAACAACTTTTTCAGAGATCACGATCGCATCCTCGAAGTTGTAACCTTTCCACGGCATGAACGCCACTTTTAGGTTTCTTCCAAGAGCAAGTTCTCCGTTTTGTGTTGCGTAACCTTCCGAAAGCACTTGTCCTTTTACAACTCTGTCGCCTTTTCTTACGATAGGCTTAAGGTTGATAGACGTACTTTGGTTGGTCTTTCTGAATTTAATCAGATTGTATGTTTTATCATCTGAATCAAACGAAACCATTCTTTCTTCTTCCGTACGGTCGTATTTGATAGTGATGATGTTTGCATCAACATATTCTACAGTTCCGTCGCCTTCGGCATTGATCAAAACACGAGAATCTGAAGCAACCTGTCTTTCAAGACCTGTTCCTACGATTGGAGCTTCAGGGCGCAACAATGGCACTGCCTGACGCATCATGTTTGATCCCATCAGCGCACGGTTGGCATCATCATGTTCCAAGAATGGAATAAGTGAAGCTGAAATCGATGCGATCTGGTTCGGAGCAACGTCTGTATAATGAATTCGTGATGGATCAACTACCGGGAAATCGCCTTCTTCACGGGCAATAACAGTATCTGCGGTGATCTGTCCATTAGCATCCATTTCGATGTTTGCCTGAGCAATCATTTTTCCTTCTTCCTCTTCTGCGCTCAAATAAATTGGCGTAGCATTAAGGTCGATTTTACCATTTGTAACTTTACGGTAAGGCGTTTCGATGAATCCCATTCCGTTTACTTTTGCGTAAACTCCGAGTGAAGAGATAAGTCCGATGTTCGGTCCTTCAGGAGTTTCAATCGGACATAAACGCCCGTAGTGCGTATAGTGAACGTCACGAACCTCGAAACCTGCACGCTCACGTGAAAGTCCGCCTGGCCCAAGTGCTGATAAACGACGCTTGTGCGTGATCTCTGCAAGAGGGTTTGTCTGGTCCATGAACTGAGACAACTGGTTTGTACCAAAGAAAGAGTTGATAACCGATGACAATGTTTTGGCATTGATCAAATCGATCGGCGTAAACACCTCGTTATCCCTAACGTTCATTCTCTCACGAATGGTTCTTGCCATACGAGCCAAACCTACACCGAACTGCTGTGAAAGCTGTTCACCAACAGTACGTACACGACGGTTTGACAAGTGATCGATATCATCAATCTCTGCTTTAGAGTTGATCAGTTCGATCAGGTATTTTACGATGGTGATGATATCTTCTTTGGTAAGCACTTGCTTTTCCATTGGGATGTCAAGACCTAGTTTTTTGTTCATTCTGTAACGACCGACTTCACCTAAGTTATATCGTTGGTCAGAGAAGAACAATTTATCTATGATACCACGGGCAGTTTCCTCATCAGGTGGTTCCGCGTTACGGAGCTGACGGTAAATGTGCTCGACGGCTTCTTTTTCAGAGTTTGTCGGATCCTTCTGAAGCGTGTTGTGGATGATCGCATAATCGCCCTGGTTCGCGTCTTCTTTGTGAAGAAGGATCGATTTTACGTTTGAGTCGATGATCTCTTCAACATTATCTTTATCGATGATGGTGTCACGGTCAAGGATGATCTCGTTACGTTCAATTGATACAACTTCGCCAGTATCCTCGTCGACGAAATCCTCATGCCATGTGTTTAGAACACGCGCAGCAAGACGACGTCCAACGTACTTCTTAAGTCCGGTTTTTGACACTTTGATTTCCTCAGCAAGGTCGAATATCTCAAGGATATCTTTATCCCTTTCGAACCCGATCGCGCGGAAAAGTGTAGTAACAGGAAGCTTCTTCTTACGGTCGATATAAGCGTACATTACGCTGTTGATATCTGTCGCAAATTCAATCCACGATCCTTTGAACGGGATGACACGTGCAGAATACAGTTTAGTTCCATTTGCATGGAAAGACTGTCCAAAGAAAACGCCTGGTGAACGGTGTAATTGGGAAACCACAACTCGTTCAGCACCGTTGATAACAAATGTACCACTCGGTGTCATATATGGAATTGTACCAAGATAAACGTCCTGTACAATAGTTTCAAAATCCTCATGCTCGGGATCTGTACAATACAGTTTCAGCCTTGCTTTAAGGGGAACGCTGTATGTAAGGCCTCTTTCGATACATTCTTGAATAGTATAACGCGGTGGATCAACAAAGTAATCCAGGAACTCCAATACGAACTGATTTCTCGTATCAGTGATTGGAAAGTTTTCCATGAAGGTGTTGTATAAACCTTCGTTGCCTCTTTCGTCGGATTTGGTTTCCAATTGGAAGAAATCCTTAAAAGATTTAACCTGAACGTCCAGAAAATCCGGATAGTCAGGAATATTTTTAGTGGAGGCAAAATTTAATCTTTCAGTCTGATTTGTAATCATCAATGGACAAAATTTTGATTTTTAAAAAAAGTAATTGTTGTGTAGAACACTGTTTATGATACTTTCTTTTTTGTTGTCAGTACATCTTCTAAAGCAAACCAAGTATCTGTTTACTTCACTTCTTCGTACTGACTAAAAGCTTTTATTATAAAAAATGATGTATAGTAAAATGTGATAATTTTATTATACGAAAAATGGTTTAGGCCCTTGGACGTGCGTCCAAGGCCTAAACCTACTTTTCAAAACTGTTTGAATTATTTAACCTCAACAACAGCTCCAGCTTCTTCTAAAGATTTTTTAAGACCTTCAGCCTCATCTTTAGTTACGCCTTCTTTGATGTTTGCAGGAGCACCGTCAACTAAGTCTTTAGCTTCTTTTAGTCCAAGACCTGTAAGTTCTTTTACAGCTTTAACTACAGCTAACTTAGAAGCACCAGCTTCTTTAAGTACAACAGTAAATTCAGTTTGCTCTTCAGCAGCAGGAGCATCAGCACCACCACCAGCAGCAGGACCAGCAACTACAGCAGCAGCTGCAGGCTCGATTCCGTATTCTTCTTTAAGGATTGCAGCTAATTCATTAACGTCTTTAACTGTAAGGTTAACTAATTGCTCTGCGAATTGTTTCAAATCTGCCATCTTTTCTATCGATTTTAAATAGTTTGTAAAAAATATAATTTATTAAGTGCGCGCGTTTTATATTATCCTTCTTTTTCAGATAATGTTTTAAGGATTCCTGCAATTTTACCACCGCCTGATTTAAGGGCAGAGATAACGTTTTTAGCAGGAGATTGTAACAATCCGATAACTTCACCGATCATTTCCTCTTTCGATTTCAATGCGATCAAAGCATCTAGCTGATTGTCTCCTACGAAAACTGCATGGTGGATAAACGCACCTTTTAACAAAGGCTTGTCTGACCGCTTGCGGAATTCTTTGATGATCTTAGCAGGAGCGTTTCCGTTCTCTGCAATCATAATTGAAGTGTTTCCTGATAAAGTTGCAGGCAGATCGCCATAATCGTTATCAGAAGCTTCCATTGCTTTCTCAAGCAAAGAGTTCTTAACCACTTCTAGTTGGATGCCTGCTTTATAGCAAGCTCTTCTCAAGTTTGAAGTTGTTTCTGCATTTAAACCGGAAATGTCTGCTAAGTAAACAACATTGGTTCCGCCTAACTGTGCAGTTAAATCTTCAATAACTCTTGATTTTTCTTCTCTGGTCATAATAAAAATTGATTAACTACCAATTATACTGCTTTAGGATCCAAAGCAATCGCAGGACTCATTGTGCTTGACAAGTGAATGCTTTTGATGTATGTTCCTTTAGCCGCAGTCGGTTTAAGTTTTAATAAAGTTTGAATGATCTCGTGAGCATTGTCGGTGATCTTGTCAGCGTCGAAAGATATTCTTCCGATACCTGCATGTACGATACCTGTCTTGTCCACTTTGAAGTCGATCTTACCGGCTTTTACTTCGGTCACGGCTTTAGCCACGTCCATAGTAACTGTTCCGGTCTTAGGGTTTGGCATAAGTCCACGTGGACCTAATATTCTACCTAAAGGACCTAGTTTACCCATAACAGCAGGCATTGTGATGATTACATCAACATCTGTCCAACCGTCTTTGATCTTTTGAAGATACTCGTCTAAACCTACGTAGTCTGCACCAGCAGCTTTAGCTTCAGCTTCTTTATCCGGAGTTACAAGTGCAAGAACGCGAACGTCTTTACCTGTTCCGTGAGGAAGTGTTACAACGCCTCTTACCATTTGATTTGCTTTACGTGGATCTACACCCAAACGTACAGCGATATCAACCGACTCGTCAAATTTTGCAGAAGCGATAGTCTTTACAAGAGCCGAAGCATCTTTTAAAGTATAAAGTTTGTTCTTCTCAATTTTTGAAGCAGCCTCTTTTTGTTTTTTAGTCAATTTTGCCATGTCTTAAGCTGTTTTTAACGGAGATTCTCCAGTTATAGTTATACCCATGGACCTTGCAGTTCCAGCGATCATGCTCATAGCAGATTCTACTGTGAATGCGTTTAAATCAACCATCTTATCGTCGGCGATAGCGCGGATCTGATCCCAGTTTACGCTTGCCACTTTTTTACGATTAGGTTCACCGGAACCGGACTTTAGTTTTGCAGCTTCTAATAACTGAACTGCAGCTGGTGGAGTTTTTACAACGAAGTCGAAAGACTTGTCTTTGTAAACCGTGATCTGCACAGGGCAGATTTTTCCGGCTTTATCCTGGGTTCTGGCATTAAACTGCTTACAGAACTCCATGATATTAACTCCAGCGGCTCCTAAAGCAGGTCCAACCGGTGGCGACGGATTCGCAGCACCTCCCTTAACTTGTAGTTTAACTACTTTACTAATCTCTTTAGCCATTGTTTAATTAATTTGCAACAATCTGTGGAAGCGGATTGCTACGGTGTTTATAATAGTGTAACAAATTATACTTTTTCAACCTGCATAAAGCTCAGTTCAAGCGGCGTTTTTCTTCCGAAAATCTTCACCATTACTTCAAGCTTACGCTTCTCGTCATTTATTTTTTCAACAGTTCCGTTGAATCCGTTGAAAGGTCCGTCGATCACTTTTATTGTTTCCCCAATATTGAAAGGGATCGCATGGCTGTCGGTGTTAACCGCCAGTTCATCAACTTTACCTAGCATTCTGTTGACTTCAGAAATACGCAAAGGCACAGGCTCACCATTTTTGGTTTCTCCTAAAAACCCGATTACGCTGGTAATTGATTTGATAATATGTGGAATCTCACCTGTAAGATTGGCTTCGATCATTACATATCCGGGAAAATATACTTTGTCTTTTGTGATCTTTTTTCCATCACGAACCTGAACAACTTTTTCAGTTGGAACAAGAACCTGTGAAATATAATCAGACATTCCAAGACGATTAATTTCAGTCTCGATATAAGCTTTAACCTTGTTTTCCTGACCGCTTACCGCCCTTACGACATACCATTTTTTAACATTAGTTTCAGTCATCACAGTCAAATTACGGATTAATCCAGTTAAAGAAACCTGCGATTGCCTTAGCGAAGATCTCATCTACACCCCAAGTTGCCAAAGCAAAAAGAACAGAGAATACAGCAACGATAATTGTCAGACGTTGCACTTCAGCCCATTCCGGCCAAGTGACATTGGTACGCAATTCTTCGAATGCTTCAGATATATAATTAAAAACCTTCATTACATGTTTTGTTTTAGTGGCACGGGCGGAGGGATTCGAACCCCCATCAACGGTTTTGGAGACCGCTATTCTACCCTTGAACTACGCCCGTTTATTAAAAACCAGTAGCCTCCAAGGAAGCTACTGGCTCTAAATATATTCAGTTATAAATTACTCAACAATTTCAGTAACCTGACCTGCACCAACTGTTCTACCACCTTCACGGATAGCGAAACGAAGACCAACTGTCATCGCGATTGGGCTCAACAATGATACGTCGATAGTAAGGTTGTCTCCAGGCATAACCATTTCAACTCCTGTTGGCAAAGTAATAACTCCTGTTACGTCAGTTGTACGAACGTAGAACTGTGGACGGTAGTTATTGTGGAATGGCGTGTGACGGCCACCTTCTTCTTTTTTCAAGATATAAACCTCAGCTTTAAATTTAGCGTGTGGTTTAACAGATCCTGGCTTAATAATAACCATTCCTCTTTTGATATCAGCTTTATCGATACCACGAAGTAATAGACCTACGTTATCTCCAGCTTCACCACGATCAAGGATTTTACGGAACATCTCAACACCTGTTACAGTAGAAGTTAGTTTCTCAGCACCCATTCCAATGATTTCAACTGCATCACCTGTATTAGCGATACCTGTTTCGATACGTCCTGTTGCAACAGTTCCACGACCAGTGATCGTAAATACGTCTTCAACCGGCATAAGGAAAGGTTTTGCGATATCACGTACCGGCTCTTCGATCCAGTTGTCAACAGCTTCCATTAGTTCAAGGATCTTAGGAACCCAAGTAGCATCTCCATTCAATCCACCTAAAGCAGATCCCTGGATAACCGGTCCGTTATCTCCATCATATTCGTAGAAGTTCAGAAGGTCTCTGATTTCCATTTCAACAAGTTCCAATAGCTCCTCATCATCAACCATATCCACTTTGTTCATGAATACGACCATTCTTGGAATACCAACCTGGCGTCCTAGAAGGATGTGCTCACGTGTTTGTGGCATTGGTCCGTCTGTAGCAGCTACAACAAGGATAGCACCGTCCATTTGGGCAGCACCAGTAACCATGTTCTTAACGTAATCCGCGTGACCTGGGCAGTCAACGTGTGCGTAGTGACGGTTAGCTGTTTCGTATTCAACGTGTGAAGTATTGATTGTAATACCTCTTTCTTTTTCTTCAGGAGCGTTATCGATCTGGTCGAAAGATTTAGCTTGAGTTTTAGAGAAACCTGCTTCAGACATTACTTTGGTAATAGCTGCAGTAAGCGTAGTTTTTCCGTGATCGACGTGACCAATTGTACCTATATTAAGGTGTGGTTTGCTTCTGTTAAAATTTTCTTTTGCCATTTTAATGTAAATTAAACTTAGTTATATATTTATTTAGTGTCCAAATAATCTAGTTTGAGCCAATGACGGGAATTGAACCCGTGACCTCTTCCTTACCAAGGAAGCACTCTACCCCTGAGCTACACCGGCAGTCTTCCCCGTGGTTATCTTAGACTGGTGAGTTTAAGATAGGTGTTTAGGATTTGTATTACGTGCCTCGCGATGCTCGGCGGATTCCTAATTGTATGGGATATTATCTTTTGCTCCCACTGAACTACCTCGCTTGCGCTCGGTGATCTTTAAAAGAGTGAAACTCAATGATACGCTTCAACTCCCACCGGATTACCTCGCTTTCGCTCGGTGATCCTTTTTGGGGAAAACTCATTACAAGTATTTCTCCCACTGGATTACCTCGCTTGCGCTCGGTGACCCTGTAAGGGTGGACCCTTACTTAATTTTTCTCCCTTGCCTGCTTACGAAAGCTCGGATTCAAATTATGTCCTCCCACTGGATTACCTCGCTTGCGCTCGGTGATCCTGTAAGGGTGGACCCTTACTTAATTTTTCTCCCTCATCCGCGCCTGAAAGCGAGCTTTCGGCGCGTCTTCGGGAGAAAAATTAGTGGGGAGAGCAGGATTCGAACCTGCGAAGTTCACACAGCAGATTTACAGTCTGCCCTCGTTGGCCGCTTGAGTATCTCCCCATTATTTCCAGTATGTTAAAGAACAAATTCCGGATTTCCGAAACTTTAACCTGAGCCGATAGAGGGACTCGAACCCACGACCTGCTGATTACAAATCAGCTGCTCTAGCCAACTGAGCTACATCGGCATATACAATAAAAAAAGTCCGCTATTTCTAACGGACTGCAAATGTATATCTTTTTGTTTTTTAATCAAAACTATTTTCTCAAAAATATTTATATTAAGCTTTTGCCCTGACTTTCTGTTTTCTCTTCACCAGCAGCCTTTCAAGACACTCAGCAGCCTGATCGGTCGCTTCTTCAAAACTTTTGCATTGCTTCTGCACCATAAAATCGTCACCCGGCACAAACATCCTTATCTCAAACAATTTGTTCGCCTTATCATTTGTCTTTTCAACTTTCAGAAATACGTCCGATGCTACAACCTTATCGTAATACTTCTCAAGTCTATCCATCCGTTCCTGAATAAATCCTACCAACTTTCTGTCGACGTTGAAATTAACCGCATGCACATTTACCTTCATAATTTAAAATTTAAATGGTTCTACAAGCGAACTATTGCTTGTTCCGCGGATGCGCATCACCATATACTTTTTTAAGTTCAGATAAACTACTATGTGTATAAACCTGGGTTGATGCCAAACTGGAATGTCCTAATAGTTCTTTTACTGAGTTTAGGTCGGCCCCATTATTTAGTAAGTGAGTCGCAAATGTGTGACGTAGGATATGCGGACTTTTCTTTACCTTTTCGGAGACCTGACTAAAGTAATTATTAATCCGCCTGTAGACAAAGGAATCTGTCAGTTTAACACCTTTGTTGCTCAAAAACAAATATTTATCGTCGAACGGCACCTGTAATTGCGAACGCTCTAACAGATATGCTTTTATTTGAAAATCAATTATCGGAAGAACCGGGATCAGGCGTTCTTTGTTGCGTTTTCCGAGGACTTTAATTGTCGATGAACCAACATTACACAATTCAAGATTTATCAATTCGCTTCTCCTGATGCCTGTCGCATAGAATAAATCGATGATCAGCTTGTCGCGAACACCTTCAAATCCATCGGGATATTGAATTGTATTCAACACATTGTCAAGCTCTTTTTCCGAAAATGGAATCTGCAGCTTCTTAGGACTTTTTAATGATTTGTGCTTGAGCAGTGGACTAACATCAACAGCCTTGATTTTCAACAAGAATTTGTAAAAAGCTTTTAGTGAAGATATTTTTCTGTTAATAGAAGTATTTGCCATTCCGGCATCCGACATCGAGACGATCCAGCTCCTGATTTGCCCGTAAGCAACTTCTTCAAGATTTTCCTGGTCGTATGTTTCTTTTAAAAAAGATTCAAAAAAACCGATGTCATCTAGATAAGCACCAACAGTGTGCATCGAATATTTCTTCTCAAGCTCAAGGTAATTTCGGAAAGCTGTCTTATTATCGCGCATAAAAAAACCGTTAGCACCAAAATTATAAAAACTTTGCTCGCTAACGGTTTAATCGCGGAGAAGTTATTACTAACTCTCTAAATTGTCGCGCATATTCTGGATGTAGGCAGCTTTCTGTACTTGTGCTCTCCTAACGATCGACGGTTTTATAAAAGCCTGACGAGATCTTAATTGACGAACAGTTCCTGTTTTATCAAATTTTCTCTTGTAGCGCTTTAAAGCTCTATCTATATTTTCACCGTCTTTAATTGGTATAATTAACATAATATGACACCTCCTCTCGTTAAGGCTGCAAAAGTACACTATAATTCCGGATTGACAAATATTTTTTGAATGTTGTTTTTTGGCGTGCCGGCGGATAGCGTCTCTCGGAAGAAATTAGTTTTTAGCCGCCGTCAGGCTGTACGCTGCAATCTTTTCGCCATATAACTGGTTCTCAACCTGAACTGAGCTCATGGCGAAAAGGATTTCCGCTGCCATCCTTCACGCATTCCCTCAACATGTTTACATCATAACACCTTCAGCACAAATACATCCGCAGCCTTTGATTTGGAATAATAAGCCAAAGCCGTTGAATAATAAACCAATCCATATTTAGCACCAACAAACAATAGATTTACAGGACAGTTGCTGAATTAAATCAGTGTTGATATCGGTTGTCGGGCAAGTTTTTACTGGTAACTGCTAATAAATATGATAAAGATACACATGAAAACAAAACTACTTTTCCTCACTTTGCTTCTCGCCTGCTCGATTTCAGGATTTGGGCAATTTATTACAGAATGGAATACCAATGCGTCCACTTCCATCATCGTACCAACCACAGGAACCGGCTATAATTATACCGCGACCATCGCTTTACTCTCCAGTCCAAGCACTATCATTACGACATTAAGTGGAGTAACAGGCAACGCGACATTCTCAGCACTTACGGAAAACACCGCATACGAAATTAAAATCACGGGCGCATTTCCAAGAATCTACATGAATGGTGGCGGACAGAAATTAAAGCTGAAAAAAATCGCCCAATGGGGAAACAACGCATGGACAAGCTTCAACAATGCGTTCTCCGGATGCGCCACACTTAATATCACTGCCACAGATATTCCTATATTAACAGGCGTCACAGATATGAGCAGTATGTTTGCATCGTGTTCAATACTTAACGGGCCAGCAAACATTGGCACGTGGAATACCAGTACAATTACAAACATGAAATACATGTTTTCTGCTGCAGCTGCCTTCAACCAAAACATTAACCAGTGGAATACCGGTTCAGTTACGAACATGAGCGGTATGTTCGGTGGCACACTGGCATTTAATCATAGTTTAAACAACTGGAACACGAGTTCGGTTACCGATATGAGTGGTATGTTCATGAGTTCCGGTGCATTCAATAGTGCGATCAATAACTGGGACACATCTGCGGTAACAAATATGGCAGGCATGTTTCAGTCGACGGTTTTATTTAACCAAAGTATCGACAATTGGAATACAGCGGCGGTAACCGACATGGGCAATATGTTTTATGGCGCAAAAGCTTATAATCAGAACATGAATAATTGGGATACAGGCTCAGTTACCAATATAAATTCAATGTTTAGGGAAGCGCTGGTGTTTAATGGAGATATCGGCAACTGGGATACTTCGGCGGTCACTGATATGGGAAGTATGTTTTATAAAGCAACCAACTTTAATAAGCCCATTGGTGACTGGAATATTGAAGCAGTGCAAACTGCAATGCACATGTTTGAACTTGCCAGTCAGTTTAACCAGTCACTTGGAGACTGGAACCCGATTTCGATGTGGAATATGAGTTTCATGTTTCAACAAGCAAGCGCATTTAACCAGGATATCGGCAGCTGGAACGTTTCGTCGGTCCTGCATCTGGATGCCATGTTTAAACAAGCCACTTCCTTTGACCACGATCTTGCAGGTTGGGCAGAAACATTGAATCCAGCCGTTAATGGCAATAGCTCTTTCGGTGGATTTTTGGAAAATTGCGGAATGAGCGCAGCAAACTACGATGCAACATTAATCGGATTTAATGAATCCGGTCCGAATGGGATCAGCATTGGCGCAGCCGGATTGTTTTACTGCAATGAAGGTGCTGCGGCGCGTGCCAATCTTGTCCTTCCGGTTTCCAGTGGCGGAAAAGGCTGGATTATTTTAGGTGATACTTCCCTGGCAACTTCTACCCTACTTTTGGCTGCGCCCAACAGCACTACTACGCTTATTAATGTAAACTGCAACAACGACTGGGCGAATCCTGCAAATCGTGCCAGAAAGATGCTGATCATAAATGAGAACGGAAACAGCATTTCTCCTACGAGCGTTTTGATCAACCACAACAACATTGGAACATTGCCTTCAGGCGTAATTTCAGCGACCGGTTATTATCAAAAAAGCAGTGGCACAAACAGCACGCGAATCAGCAACAGGCTCCTTTCAATCGCTGATACGGGAAATTATCCTGTAAATGAGGGCGTGATTGTGCGAGTATATTATTCTACTGCTGAGTACAGCAATATTGTGGTAATCGGTCCGCCTGTTGGTGACATTGTAGATGCGGGCTGGTTTCTGTCGGAGATTGATAATGCGGCTGGTGTTGTCGCTAACATGTCTGCAGGTGAATTCGCACTGCCAAGTGCCGAAAAAATAATACCTATAAATTCGGGTTCACAAAACGGAATAGCATTCGTTGAATTTAAACTGATGAAATTCGGAACCATCGGGATTTACGCCAAAACCACTCAAGGCTCGTTAGCTCCTGAACTTTCGACCGGCGACAACTCGAGCAGCCAAAAGATATTGATCTCACCAAATCCTGCTATTGATAATATCAATATACAATTGCCTGTTGATGACACAACAATCCGGAAAGTTACGGTCATCAATATGCTTGGCCAGGTTGTATATAGCAATACAGCGAACATCTCTACTATTAACATTGAGCAACTTCAGGCTGGTGTATACCAGATCGTCATCTTAACTGATAAAGGCATCTGGACGAATAAGTTTATTAAAAGCAGATAGTTCCGCGTGAAGGATGGAAGCGGCAGCCCGCAGCTTCAGCGAGGACTATAGCGAACAGCCTGACGGCGGCGAAAATATTTAAATCATACAAAAATTGTAAATCCGCCGGCACGCCCAAAACAACAATAAACTCATCATTATGAAAAAAATTATATACTTCACCATCTGCATTTTTCTGATCTATACATCGGGCTTTAGCCAAAAGGAATTTTGGGGCGTCACGACCGGCTATAACTACATCAATCCGATGTTTCCCTCGGCATTTGGAACCATCTTCAAAGTCGACTTTGATGGCCAAAACCGAACAACCATGCACGCCTTTGATTCTATCTCCGGCAAACTGCCGTACGGAAGGCTTTTGCTCGCATCGAACGGAAAACTTTATGGAACGGCGTCTGAAGGCGGCGTAGTATTTCCGCCACCTAATTCAAGTATGTCAGGCGGAATTTTATATGAATATGATTTTACTTTCGGTGAGTATAAGGTCGACGCGTACTTTGCAAGTTCGGCACTTCCAAATTTACGTCGACCAATTGATGGCGTCATTGAGCTTTCGCCCGGTAAACTTTATGGAACAGCTGAAAGCACGATCTTTAAGTATGATTTTGACACTGAAGTGACTTCTTTAGTTGCATTTGTTCCCAGTTTTACGAGCCAGATTTTGACAATGACAAATACAATGTCTGGTGAGTTGACCAAGGCTTCAAACGGAATGTTATATGGAACATCGCAACGATATTCTGCTTGTCCGGATGGCGCTCCGTTTCTGGGTTCCATTGTGCGCATTAATCCTGTAAATAACGGCTTTACATATATTTATCCCTTTAATTGTACCGCCGTTGATGGCTGGCATCCAACAGGATCATTGGTGGAAGGCGCGCCGGGAAAGCTTTACGGCACGACGCTGCCAGGCGGAATCCATGGCTATGAAAACAACGGAATTGGCGATGGAATCCTGTTCGAATATACAGTTGCAACAAACACGTTTGCAAAAAAATATGATTTTGATAAGACGACACTAGGATACTCGGCGAGTCCGCTTATTAACGGTGGCAACGGCAAGCTTTACGGTTTGCTTTACGGAAGCAACGACTCTTCTTCGCCTGCGTATTATGGATCATTATACGAGTACGTTGTTGAGACATCCACGGTTACAATTATAAAGCAGTTTGGAACAGAAACGCCAACTATTGCCGGCCCACGCGGACATCTTTTAAAAGGTTCCGACGGCAATTTG
>DASWND010000071.1:0-22410 GCA_036399435.1 Flavobacterium sp. | reverse complement strand
TGTTTGCGTCGGCGTTGCCTGTGTTGGTGTCGCCGGGGTAGTTCGTGCAGGTGCTGCTGGAGTTTCGGTCTGTGCAGGAGTTTCGCCGCCTTCAATAATGCTTGAGTCAGCAGTTGTATCGGTGAAGCTTAAGCTGGATGCCAAGATTAAAATAATAAGCGCCCCTGCCAATGTCCATGTGCTTTTGTCAAGGAAATCTGTAGTCTTTTGTACACCACCCATCATTTGAGTTCCGCCCATTGTAGAAGACAAACCTCCACCTTTAGGATTCTGAACCATGATAACTACAATAAGTAGAAAACATACAATTGTGATAAGGACTAAGAAGATCGTGAATGTGCTCATTATTGATTATTTTGTAAAAGTTTTATTTCTGAAATACGGTCAGCAAAGAAACTACTTTTTTCCGGATTTTTCAAAATTAATATTTCGTACGCCTGAATTGCCTTCTGATACTTTTTTTGCTCAAGATATACCCGCGCCAGTGTCTCTGTCATGAGCGCCGAATGATCCTGAACCTGAGGCTCAACAACATTGATTAACCTGACATCTGGCTTTACAGGTGGAATTTTGGGATTTGTTTTTATAAACTTATCAATGATATCTGTTTTCTTCTGACGTTCAATTTCAGCTAGGGTCGGCTGCTCTTCAACTTCTTCAGTTCGATCAATTACATGCAGGTTTCCTGACAGTTGAAGCCATTCACTAAATGAATGTTTTTCATCTTTGGAAAAAGCCAATGGTTTTCCAAGTTCCAACTTTTCTTCCGGAGTTGGCGGCGCATCTTGCTCAGCAATTGCAACCTCTTCATCTTGCAAGTCTAAAGCTGTGGCAGATTCAGTTTCATGAGGAAAATTTTCGACAGGTAGTACTGCAGCTTCAACCTGAGCTTCATCAACAACTACTTCTTCAACCGGTTCTTCATACGGAACTTCTGACTGCCGAATTGATGTCAGTATCGACTGTTCCACCTTATCAACAACAGGTAATTGCTCATCTGGAGTGACAACTTCAATTTCACGCACCTCAATTCCGTACAACTCTGCCAGTTTTTGCTGATATAGCCCTTTGTGAATAGCAGTAAATGTATCCGATGTTATAAAATCAAACAAAACACTTCTGTCTGCAGTATGTGCAGCCGCAACTTTCAACGCATTATTATACTGAAAACTATCCTGGTTGTAAAGCGCCTTCAGCCGCAAAGCCCTTGCACTCTGAAAATAGGGAAACTGGTTCACGATCTGCTCCAAAAATACCGTCTGCTTGTCATTGACAGCGTCAGGTTTGTTGATCAGGTATGTGAATTCAGTTACGTTCAACGGGAAGTATTTTGGCCGAAATTAGATAAATTATTTAAACACGTTACCATTTGGCAAGTGAATCATTGAAGATGTCCTGAGTTATCCTTTCAAAAATTACATCCAGCGCTTCGTTTAACCTCGAGCCAACTAGTAATGCTTCACCCGAATAGTCATAGAAGAATGAGAACCTTTTTTCAAAATCGTCTTCTTCCTTCCTTTTATTGGTAAATCGCACCAATACTGATATTGTGATCCTATTCTGAGACGCCCGCTGGTCGGCAGTCGCTGTCATTGGAGAAATTCTGAAGTCGACGATCTCTCCCTCATAAACAAGATCTCCACCACTTGAAACGAGGTTCAGGTTTGTCTGGTTTTGTATCAGATTCTGAAGCCGTTGTGTAAACGTGCGCTCAATTCCGGGTTCAACCAATTCAGATGTATTCTGAAAATAATTCACCTGAAAGGTATCTGCGTCTATCGGTTTTGCTCCGGTGAAGTTATATACTGAACAACCGCTAAGCATCAGCGCCACAGTTAACACGCACAACATTTTGATGTTTTTGATCATAATCGTTCTCGGCTTCAGCCTATAAATCGAATTGTTTTATTTTTCGGTACAAGGTACGTTCAGAAATTCCAAGTTCATCAGCCGCAGCCTTACGTTTGCCTTTATTTTTCTCGAGCGCTTTTTTGATCATTTCAATTTCCTTTTGCTCCAGCCGAAGAATTTCTTCTTCTTCAATGGTTTCAGCAAACAGGTAGTCGTTGTTGTGCTTTTCGAAACTCTTCTGATTCTGATTTACAAATTTATGCTCGTGATCTTCCTCATCAAAAGAAACATCTTCATCGGGCTCATCTTTGCCGTAAATCTTTTTGATCAGATGCTGGTTGTTTTCCCGAACATTCGAGTTCCCATTTTGCATGAGCTCCAACGTCAGCTTTTTGAGATCATTGAGATCGCTCTTCATATCGAAAAGCACTTTATATAGAATTTCACGCTCTGTCGAAAAATCGTTGTCGTTCTTCTTGTCCTTGATCACCGATGGCAGATTGCTGCCTTCCACCGGCAAATATGACTGAAGCGACTGAAGCGTGATCTCGCGATTCGTTTCCAAAACCGAAATCTGTTCAGCGACATTGCGAAGCTGCCTGATATTTCCGCTCCACCTGAATTTCTGTAAAAACTGCGCAGCCTGCTCATCAAGCCTGATCGGCGGCATTTTGTATTTGTGTGCAAAATCAGATGCAAATTTCCTAAACAGCAAATGAATGTCATCTTTGCGTTCACGTAATGGCGGAAGCGCAATATCAACAGTGCTTAATCGGTAATACAGATCCTCACGAAATTTACCTTTTTCAATTGCGTCAAACATATTGACATTTGTCGCAGCTACGATCCGAACGTTGGTTTTTTGAACTTGCGAGGAACCGACTTTTATAAATTCACCATTTTCTAGTACGCGTAATAAACGGACTTGCGTTGTCAAAGGCAGCTCGCCGACTTCATCCAGGAATATTGTTCCACCGTCAGCGACTTCAAAATAACCTTCACGAGTTCCGGTTGCGCCCGTAAATGAACCTTTTTCGTGTCCGAATAATTCACTGTCAATCGTACCTTCCGGAATCGCACCGCAGTTTACGGCAATATATTTCCCGTGCTTTCTGTGCGACAGCGAATGAATGATCTTCGGAATACTTTCCTTTCCAACGCCGCTTTCACCGGTTACCAATACCGAAATATCAGTCGGAGCGACCTGAATCGCCTTTTCGATCGCGCGGTTGAGCTTCGGATCATTCCCGATAATCTCGAAACGTTGCTTTATAACTTGAACACTTTCCAATTTCTTTTTATTTTTTGAAGCTTTTCCTGCTATCCGTTTCAATCTTTTTATAACCCTTTCAGGGTTCAAAACCCTGAAAGGGTTATAAAAAAAGGATTTTCACTGCTATCAGGGCTAGGCTTTAAAGATATAAATAATGCATTTCTGAATATCCAACAGCTTCACCAATTAAGGTTCCGCTGGTGCAACGATTGATTTTCACATTTACAAAATCACCAATTTTATAATCTTCACGCGGAAAAACAACTGTGAGGTTTTGTGATGTGCGGCCTGACAGATCAGCTTCCGATTTTTTCGACAGCTTTTCAATCAATACTTCGACTGTTTGCCCTACAAATTCCTGAGTTCTCAATAAACTGTGTTCGCGCTGCAACGCAACAATCTCCTGTAATCGCCTAAGTTTAACTTCCTCCGGAACGTCATCTTTCATTTTCCTTCCTGCCAAAGTTCCAGGACGTTCAGAATAAGCATACATGTAGCCAAAGCTGTATTTCACATAATCCATTAAGCTCAGCGTATCCTGATGATCTTCTTCTGTTTCGGTCGGAAAACCTGCAATCATGTCCTGCGTGACCGCGCATTCAGGAATAATCAACGAAATCTTGTTGATCAGTGCCATATATTCTGTTCGCGTATGTAATCTGTTCATTTCTTTCAATATCCTGTCGCTTCCCGACTGAACCGGAAGATGGATATGTTTACAGATATTATTGTACTTCGCAATGACATGAAGAACACTTTCATGCATATCCTGCGGATTCGATGTCGAAAACCTGATACGCATCTTTGGAAACGCAACAGCAACCATTTCAAGAAGCTGTTCAAATCGTACCGCAGTTGCCTGCTCCATAGTTGAAGCTTTTTCAAAATCTTTTTTTAGTCCGCCGCCATACCACAAATAGCTATCGACGTTCTGGCCTAAAAGTGTAATTTCCTTAAATCCGTTCTCAGCTAAATTTTTAATTTCTGCCATAATGCTCTGAGGCTCACGGCTTCTTTCGCGTCCACGTGTGAACGGAACAACGCAAAATGTACACATATTATCACATCCACGGGTAATCGACACAAAAGCTGATACGCCGTTGCTTTGAAGACGAACAGGTGAAATGTCACCGTAAGTTTCATCTTTTGATAGAATGACATTAATGGCATCATTTCCGGCTTCGACTTCTTCCAAAAGATTGGGAAGGTCTTTATACGCATCAGGACCAACTACAAGGTCAACGATTTTTTCTTCTTCTAAAAATTGGCTTTTCAGCCTTTCAGCCATACAACCCAGAACGCCGACTTTCATCTTCGGATTGACTGTGCGTTTCACTGCATTGAATTTCTCGAGACGCTTTCGGATTGTTTGTTCTGCTTTATCACGGATCGAGCATGTATTGACCAACACCAGATCAGCTTCTTCAAGAATAGTTGTGGTATTGTAGCCGTTGCCGGTGAGAATAGAGGCAACAACTTCGCTATCCGAAAAATTCATAGCGCAGCCATAACTTTCGATATAAAGTTTTTTAAGATTTTCAGGTTTATGATCAAGTACAAGGTTTTCGCCTTGTTTTTGTTCTTCAATAATCTTTTCCATTCTCAGCGCCCGTCATTTAACCGGCAAAGATAACAAGAATAAATACAAGTGACAAGATGTCAGATGTTGTTTAACATTGACTTTGCTTTTAATAATTATGAATTTTAGGAATGGTGAAAGCCCTAGCCCCGATCGCGCCGGTATCCTTTGCGAGGCACGAGCAAAGATTGAGGCAAGAGCGGGATCAGCTTCAAATATATTCGACAAATCAGCGTTGACATTGGCTGAAAAACCATTAAAAAACGGACATCAGTATTAATTAGGAAAGTTTCGCATACTTTTGCGAAAAGACACAAACCCGCATATGGCAAAGAATTTAGTGATAGTCGAGTCGCCCGCAAAGGCAAAAACAATAGAGAAATTTTTAGGTGCGGACTATCAGGTGGAGTCGAGCTACGGACATATAGCGGATCTGCCGTCCAAAGAAATTGGAGTAGACGTTGAGAACGGATTTAAACCTAAATATGAAGTATCTGCCGATAAAAAGGCCCTGGTAAAAAAGCTGAGAGACCTATCTAAAAAAGCCGACATGGTTTGGCTGGCGAGTGATGAGGACCGTGAAGGAGAAGCCATTTCGTGGCACCTTGCCGAAGAGTTAAAGCTTGATAATAATAAGACAAAGCGAATAGTTTTTCATGAAATTACCAAGTCGGCGATCCTTGCTGCAATTGATAAACCACGCGGAATCAACTATAACCTTGTAAATGCTCAACAGGCACGTCGGGTTTTGGACCGACTAGTTGGATATGAACTTTCACCTGTTTTGTGGAGGAAAGTTAAAGGCGGACTATCGGCAGGACGTGTCCAGTCGGTTTCCGTTAGATTAGTTGTTGAACGTGAGCGTGAAATTCAGAATTTCAACACCACTGCTTCATTTGCGGTAACCGCAGAGTTCACTAATGAAGCAGGTAAAGCTTTTAAAGCAAGAGTTCCCAAAAATTTTAATACAAAACAGGAGGCGCAGGACTTTCTTAATAAAAATTTAGGATCAAATTATAAAGTTGCGGAACTGGAGACAAAACCTGCGAAGAAATCGCCTGCTCCACCTTTTACAACATCTACACTTCAGCAGGAAGCTGCGCGAAAGCTTTATCTTCCGGTTGGAATTACGATGCAGCTTGCACAGCGACTATACGAAGCAGGTTTGATCACTTATATGAGAACTGATAGCGTCAACCTCTCAAAAGATGCGTCGGAAGCTGCAAAAGAAGAAATTATACGATCATACGGCAAAGATTTTTCGAAGCCACGGACTTTCACCAACAAAAGCAAAGGCGCGCAGGAAGCACACGAGGCAATTCGACCGACAGATATGTCGAGGCATACTGTTAACATCGATCGTGACCAGGCAAGATTGTATGATCTGATCTGGAAACGAACAGTTGCCTCACAAATGAGTGACGCAGAACTTGAACGTACAAATGTGAAGATTACAGCCGATAATCATCACGAGCAATTTGCAGCAAGTGGTGAAGTGCTTTTATTTGAAGGATTTCTTAAAGTTTATCTTGAAGGTCACGATGATGATGACGAAGAACAAGAGGGAATGCTTCCGATGCTTCGTGTGAATGAACGTCTGGATGCAAGAACCATTACAGCAACTGAGAAATACACACGTCCGCCTGCAAGATACACCGAAGCATCGCTTGTAAAAAAGCTTGAGGAACTTGGAATAGGAAGACCGTCAACATATGCGCCAACAATTTCAACCATCATCAGCAGAAACTATGTTGAGAAAGGAAATCTTGAAGGGCAGGAGCGCAATTTTACACAATTAAGCCTCGCAGAAGGAAAGATCAGCGAAAAAGTGTTGAAGGAAAATACAGGTTCTGATAAGGGAAAACTTGTGCCGACAGACATTGGAACTATTGTAACAGACTTCCTCATCAAAAATTTCCCCGGTATTATGGATTATCATTTTACTGCCAAAGTAGAGCAGGATTTTGATGAGATCGCTGAAGGTAACGTTAACTGGGCGACGATGATGCAGGAGTTTTATGATAAATTTCATCCAAATGTCAAAGAAGTCGAAGCTAATGCTGAAAGGGAAAGTGGCGAACGAATTCTGGGCGTCGATCCGAAAACAGGTAAGCAGGTAAGCGTTCGGCTAGGAAAATTTGGTCCAATAGCGCAAATAGGAGAGGCTGATGATGAAGAAAAACAATTTGCGAGCCTTCGTGCTGAACAAAATATTGGAAACATCGGATTGGAAGATGCGTTAAATCTTTTTCTTCTGCCAAAAGTTCTTGGAACTATCGATGGGGAAGAAGTAGAGGTCAGCAACGGAAGATTCGGTCCATATATCAGACACGGAAAAACATTTATATCATTGCCAAAAGGCGAGGAACCACTGGATGTTACACTTGTTCGTGCTGAAGAGCTGATTGCTGAGAAAGCTCAGGCTGATGCGCCGGTAGGTTTTTACAACGGTGAGCCTGTGCAAAAAGGCGTTGGTCGCTTTGGTCCATTTATCAAATGGAACGGCATGTTTATAAATGTCAGTAAAAAATACAATTTCGACAATCTTTCAGAGGCTGATCTCACTGCACTTATTGAAGACAAACTTCAGAAGAACATCGATAAGGTCGTTCACGATTGGAAGGAAGAAGGTATTGTCGTTGAAAAAGCACGATGGGGTAAATCGGTAATATGTAAAGGCAAGCTGAAGATCGAACTTTCAAAAGATGTTGATGCCGCTGCGCTTACTTTAGAAAAAGTCAAAGAGATAATAGCAGCTAAGACGCCGGCAAAAAAGACCGCTGCCAAGAAAGCCACTACTGCTAAACCCGCTGTAAAAAAGCCCGCTGCAAAAAAGACAACCGTTAAAAAGAAATAAAATATGGTATTTGACTTTCTTCAACCAGTTGATTTTTCCATTGTAAAGTATGTTAAGAATCTGAGTTCGCAGCATCTCGGCAATAAAGTTGTTTTTCATACTGATTCTGACTTTCCTGACCTTGATAATGTTAAATTGGCTATTGTTGGTGTTTTAGAAAACCGCGGGCTACCCGAAAGCGATCAGACGGTGGATCTGACATTCATACGAAGAGAGCTGTATCAACTGTATCCAGGTAATTGGGCTGCTTCTATAGCTGATTTGGGGGATATATTAGGTGGTAATTCGATCAGCGACACCTCTTTTGCGTTGCGTGCTGTTGTTGAGGTTTTGCTAAAAAAAAGAATTATTCCGATTGTGATAGGCGGTTCTCAGGACTTAACGTACGCAATGTATCGCGCATATGACAACCTTGAACAAATGGTTAATCTTGCGGCAATTGATAGTAGGTTCGACTTTGGACGGGAAGAAGACGCTTTGACTGCAGGTTCATACATGAGC
The DNA here is from genome assembly GCA_036399435.1 of Flavobacterium sp. Lineage (GTDB taxonomy): Bacteria > Bacteroidota > Bacteroidia > Flavobacteriales > Flavobacteriaceae > Flavobacterium. Next base: position 14,349 of record DASWND010000071.1, on the reverse strand, counting down.
AAAATCATCATTGATGAACCTACGAATCTGTTTAACTTTAGTAACATTGGCTATCAAACGTACTTTAATTCGCAGGAAGAGATCGACCTTATTGATAAGATGTTCTTTGATTCGTATAGGTTGGGCGAGATTACAGGCCACATAGAATTGGCAGAGCCTGTTTTGCGTGATGCTGATCTCGTCAGTTTAGATTTAACATCTATTAAGAGCTCCGACTCGGGAAATAGCATTATATTTACTCCTAACGGTTTCAGCGGTAAGGAGATTTGTGCGCTGTCCCGTTACGCCGGCATAAGCGATAAAGTTTCTGTATTTGGTATATTTAACCACAACAGCACTAATGGCGAGGCGGTTCTGATTGCGCAGATTGTATGGTATTTTATTGAGGGATATCATTATCGTTCCAATGAATATCCTTTTGGTAGTCGGGAGCATTATTCGAAGTATATCGTTCCCCTCGAAGATGAGGAAGTAATATTTTATAAAAGCGATAAGTCAGATCGATGGTGGATTGAAATACCCTATGTTGCGACAGGTAATAATAAATTGAAAAAAAATTCGTTGTTACCTTGTTCGTATGAAGAATACCTCTCGGCAATTAATCAGGAGCTTCCTGAGAGATGGTGGAAAGCGCAGAGAAAAAATATATTGATCTGATCCGCAAAAAAGCGTTTATTGTAGCGAAAATATTACAATACAAAGCATTTTACGCACTTTAACGGTGATTTTTGCATTTTATCGGTAAAATTGTTTTGCAGAGTCAAAATATATTTTACTTTTGATCTGGGAAATAAAATTTAAGTTGTTTAATTGCTTTTTTGAAAAATAATAGATAGGTTTACGACCTTAAAATTTAGAATACATTATAACCCAAATTTATATGAAGAAATTCGTTGCATTTACAGCTGTTGTCGCATTACTCGTCGGCTGTGGTCGTTCAAACGATAAAGGTGAGTTGGTCGGAGTAAAGGGTAGAAAATGGCATCCGGAGAAACCTTACGGTATGACTTTGATTCCGGGAGGATCATTTATAATGGGTAAATCTGAGGATGATTTAGCAAACGTGCAGGATGCGCCTACAAAAACGGTAACTGTTCGTTCTTTCTATATGGATGAAACAGAAATTACCAATAGTGAATACCGCGAATTTGTAGAATGGGTTAAGGATTCAACTATTCGTGTTCGTCTTGCAATTTTAGCTGATGAGGTTGGTCAAACGGGGCCAGCTGACGGTAAAGGAAAAGGTAAGACCGCGGGCAGTATCGGAGATTTCGCATTTAATGATGCTGATCCTGAGAAAATGACTCCATACGAGAAATATATGTACGAAAACTATTATAGTGTAGGTACAGATGATGATCCGTATGCAGGAAGAAGGCTTAACAGAAAAGCAAAATTACTTACAGATACTTCAAAATATCCTGACGAATATTATTCTGAAGTGATGGACACAATGTATCTTCCGGTTGCTGAATCGTATAACGGGCTTCGTACCATTGATGTGAGCAAATTAAAATTCCGATATTCTTGGATGGATATTCAGGCTGCGGCAAAAGCTAAAGTTGGAAAAAGAAGTTCATTTATTAAAACTGAAAATGTTCAGGTTTATCCTGACACAACGGTTTGGATTAAAGATTTTGCATACTCGTACAATGAGCCAATGCATAATGATTACTTCTGGCATCAGGCATATGGAGAATATCCTGTTGTGGGTGTGAAATGGACTCAGGCCAAAGCGTTTTGCGCATGGAGAACATTAAAGAAAAATTCTTACATAAAATCCAAAAAGAAAAAAAGAAATTTGATCAACAGCTTTAGATTGCCAACTGAAGCAGAGTGGGAATATTCTGCAAGAGGTGGTCTTGAATCAGGTGCTTATCCTTGGGGTGGACCTTATACTAAAAATGACCGTGGTTGTTTCTTAGCTAACTTTAAGCCAAACCGTGGAGATTATGCTGCAGATCAGGCTCTATACACAGTAGAAGCGAAATCATACGAGCCAAATGGATACAACTTGTATAATATGGCCGGTAACGTTGCAGAATGGACTGATTCTTCATACGATGCTGCTGCATACGAATATGTATCTACTATGAACCCGAACGTGGGAGACTTAAGCAATATGCGTAAAGTTACACGTGGAGGCTCTTGGAAAGATGTTGCATATTACCTTCAGGTTAGCACACGTGATTTCGAGTATGCTGATTCTGCACGAAGCTATATTGGCTTCAGGACTGTTCAAGATTACATGGGCTTACAGGTTACAGGGCAAGCGCCTAAAAAATAATTTGACTAACTTACTTATAAATTTAAACTTAACTTAACACACTTTTTTATTATGGCATTTTTGAGCAAAAAAGCGATGAACTTCGCTTACGGTATGGGAGCAGCAGTTGTAATCATCGGCGCACTATTTAAATTAATGCACTGGCCAGGTGCAAGCGCGATGCTTATTATTGGTCTTGGTACTGAGGCATTAATTTTTGGATTATCAGCATTTGACCCGGTTGATAACGAATTGGATTGGTCACTCGTCTATCCGGAATTAGCTGGTGGAGACGCTAAAAGCAAAGAACTAAAGAAGGAAGATCCTAAAGAAGCACAAGGACTGCTTTCACAAAAACTCGACAACATGTTGAAAGAAGCTAAAATTGATGGTGAGCTTATGGCTAGCCTTGGTAATAGCATCAGAAACTTTGAAGGAGCTGCTAAAGGTATCGCGCCAACTGTAGACTCAATTGCTTCAACAAAAAAATATAGCGAAGAATTGTCACTTGCTGCAGCGCAAATGGAATCACTTAACAGCCTTTACAAAGTGCAGTTAGAAAGTGCTTCACGCAATGCTCAAATTAACAATGAAGTTGCTGAAAATAACATGAAGCTAAAAGACCAAATGCAATCATTGACGGCTAATCTGTCGACTTTGAACAATGTATATGGCGGTATGCTTTCTGCTATGGGTAACAGAGCTTAATTCCACCTCATTTTATAAATAACAAAACAAAAACTAATTAGAAAAAATGGCAGGAGGAAAATTAACCCCTAGGCAGAAGATGATTAACCTAATGTATCTGGTTTTCATTGCGATGCTTGCTCTTAACATGTCTAAGGAAGTACTATCAGCATTTGGTATCCTAAACATGAAGATTGAAGAATCTAATAATATTACTGAAGCACGAAATCAAAGTGCATTTGAGCAATTAGCTCAAAAAGCTTCCGAGCAGCCGTTACAATATGGTGAGAAGAAAGCTAAAGTTGATAAAATCCGTCAGCTGTCTAAAGACCTAAGCACTTATATCGAAGGGATCAAAACAGAATTTACAAAAGATCTTGAGCGCGATGAGGCTGGTAACCTTCCATTTGAACAAATGGATAAAGGTGACGCTGTTGACGAAAAATGGTTTGAAGGTGACAAACCTTCGAAACACGGTCAGGAATTCCTTAGCAGGATTCAAAATTTTGTTTCTCAGATCAAGCAAGTTGGAGGTAGCTCTATTGCAGCATCTGAAATGAAAAAGATTGAAGATCGTTTCAAAACTGCGGATGTTAAATCTGCTTCTGCAGGAACTACTCTTCCATGGTTAGAATACAACTACAAAGGATTCCCGCTTATTGCAACAGTTACCAAATTGTCACAATTACAAGCTGATGTAAAAGCTACTGAAAGTGATATTATTAATGGAATGTTCCAATCGGATCTTGTTGCTGCAGCATCTTTGACTGCATACCAGCCGATTGTTGTTCCGGATAAAACTGCATTCTTCTCTGGAGAAGCTGTAACAGGAAAAATCATTCTTGGTAAATTTGATCCGTCACTAGTTGCTAAATCTGTTGTCGTAAATGGTAATACCGTTAAGGCTGAAGCAGGACAAGCTAAATTCTCTTTTGGCGCTGGTGCTGTTGGAGAGCATGAGATAAACGGATCATTTAATTTTGACGAAGGTGGTAAAGTTGTTAGTCTTCCAATTAAAGGAAACTATGTAGTTGTTCCTAAACCAAATTCTGCTACGATCTCTGCAGACAAAATGAACGTGGTTTACCGTGGTGTTGTTAACCCGATGACTATCTCTTTTGCAGGTGTTCCTGATAATAATGTTAATGCTTCTGCACCAGGTTTATCTAAAGCTGGTAAACCAGGTAAGTACAACATCAGCCCGGGTAAAGGAAACGAGCTTACAATCAACGTAACAGGTAAACTTAACGATGGTAGTACAGTTTCTGACAAAAAGATATTCCGTATTAAAGGTATTCCTGCACCAAGTGGAACTATTAGAGGTGAAGCAGGTGTTGTTAAAGGACCTAAATCAAGTTTGGAAGTTTCTACAGTTGGTGCTAAATTATTTGACTTTGACTTTGAAGTTGGTATTAACGTTACTGGTTTCAACCTTAAAGTTACAGGACAGCCTACAGTTGTAGTTCAGGGAAGTAAACTTAATGCTCAGGCTAAAGCTGCTATCTCAAAAGCTGGACGTGGAGATCAGGTTACAATATCTGAAATCAAAACTAAGCTTGAGGGAGCAGGTGGATATATGCTTCCTAGAACCGCTCCAGTTATTTGGGAGATACAATAAATAATCTTTGGTTGTCGTTAACCTACTTTAGATAACTTAGAATAAAAAGTATTATATGTTGAGAAATATTTTGGTGGTATTGAGTTTTGCGGCGGGATGCTGTGTGACTTCTGCGCAATCGAATTTGCTTAACGCAAAGACGCCTGCCGAAATCGGGAAAAAAACGGATGCTCAATTGATCGCTGATAATGACAAGCCACTTGTTTACGGCTATGTTCACGATAGAGATGTCTTGATGGGAAAAACAGTTTGGGAAATAATCGATCTTGATGAAAGAGTAAATTTTCCTTTATATTTTCCTATAGACAGCGCTAATATTGGAAGAGATCGACGTTCGCTTTATGATGTGTTGACAGCAGCAATTAAATCCGGTAAAATTACTGAGGTATACGGAGATAGTTACTTCAATACAAAAAAGACGCTAAAAGATATTCAGGCTTCTTTAACCATGATTGATACAACCGATCCTGGACGTGAGCAGTACAATGCCGGGGATCCTATCAGCGAGGAATACATAGTACGTTATGACATCGCTTCAATTGATGTTACGGATTATAAAGTAAAAGGTTTTTGGTACTTTGACAAACGTCAGGGAGAATTGAAATACCGACTTCTTGGACTTTGTCCTGTTGTTCCGGATGTTTACACTCTTAATAAAGATGAAAAAGATTATATCGAACTTTTCTGGGTATATTTTCCGGATTCGAGAGATGTTCTTCATGAGGCCAAAGCTTTTAATGATCGAAACTCAGCAATGCCAATTACTTTTGATCATTTGCTAAACTCACGTCGTTTCAATGCAACCATTTACAAAGAGGAAAACGTTTACGGCGACCGCGAAATTGATGAATACATGAAAGACAATGCTCAGATGCAACTTCTTGAGTCCGAAAGGGTGAAAGATAAGATCAGAAGCTTTGAACAGGATATGTGGAATTACTAATTCCCATTTCTGTAACTATACAAGAACTCTTACCTTCGGGTAGGAGTTTTTTATTTTAATTATATGGTGGATTTTTTAATTGTAGGTAGTGGGCTCGCAGGAATTGCTTTCACAGAAACTGCGTTGGCTGCGGGCAAATCTGTGCATGTCTTCAGTAATGGCAGCCACAACTCAACCACAGTTGCTGCGGGTTTGTACAATGCTGTAATATTAAAGCGCTTTAGCGGACTGCAGCATGCACAACAGCACCTTGATATCATGAATGGTTTTTACGACACCATAGAGGCTAAACTTGGGCAGAAGTTTCGCGTTCCAATTCCGCTTTTCCGCCGCTTTGCATCTATCGAAGAACAAAACAATTGGTTCGAGGCTTGTGATAAGCCACTTGTTTCCTCATTTCTTTCTCCTGAAGTCCGGGCAATTGAATTTGAAGGCATGAACTCGACCTACGGTTATGGTGAAGTTCTTCAAACCGGATATGTCAAAACCGATTTGCTACAGCAACAATATCGAAATTTCCTGGATCAGGAAAAGATTTTATCTAATGAAGCATTTGAATACGATCATTTAAAGATTGAAGATGATTTCCTAATGTATAATGGTGGTTACACTGCACGTCATATTGTATTTGCTGAAGGTTACGGAATGCACAGCAACAGCTATTTCAAACATCTTCCTCTCGACGGTACAAAAGGTGAGATCATAATTATTAAAGCTCCTGGCCTAAAACTGGATGTCTCGATAAACGCGGGAATATTTATCCTTCCAATCGGCAATAGCCTTTACAAAGTCGGCGCAACCTATAATTGGGATGATAAAACCCAGTCAATAACACAGGAAGGCCGCAACGAACTACTTGAAAAATTACATGAAGTTTTAAGCTGTGAATTTGAAATTGTAGATCATCTTGCCGGTGTCCGCCCGACCACGCGTGATCGTAAAGCTCTTATAGGTACGCATCCTCATTACAAGCGGTTGCATATTTTAAACGGACTGGGAACACGCGGCGTGATGCTCGCTCCTGCAATGGCTCAAGCGCTTTTCGCAAATATCGAGACCAGCACTCCGCTTCCACGCGAAGTCGACGTAGCTAGGTTTTATAATTCCTGGCCGCGTCAGGCTTGTAGTTGATAAACATGTTGATGTAGATGTTTCTGGACCATCGCGTCAGTATGGGCATCGAAACCACTAATCCAATCAGTATCGAAATAAATGAAGATGCAATGTCGGCGTCAAACACAAAATTTGCAGCAGCAAATATGATCATGCCAAAGATAATCGCCAGGCCATAACTAACATACATAGCTCCAAAAAAGAAGTTTGGTTCAATCTTATATTTTAATCCACATCGGCTACAATGTTCATGCATTTTCATCAGATCACCAATTATAAACGGGTTCTTGTTGACATACATATTTTCCTCATGACACCGCGGACAAGTTCCTGTTAAAATGCTATATAATTTGGATCCTTTTTTTAACATTTGCAAAATATTTCGAGTAGGTTCTACTTCCTTACAAAGGTACAGCTTCACTGATAATCTAAACTTAATAAATGCTTAATATTCACAACCTGTCGGTCTCTTTCGGCGGAACATATTTATTTGAAGAAGTTACTTTTCGACTTGGAGCCGGAGACCGTGTTGGACTTGTAGGAAAGAACGGCGCCGGAAAATCAACGATGCTTAAAATCTTAGCTCGTGACTTCTTACCCGATTCCGGAAGCATCGCAGCCGAAAAGGAAATTCGTATCGGATTCCTTCGCCAGGATATTGATTTCGAACAAGGGCGCACAGTTCTCGAAGAGGCATATCAGGCATTCACCGAAATCAAGGAGGTCGAGCGAAAACTTGAAGAGATCAATCATCAGCTTGTTACACGAACCGACTACGAAAGTGACGAGTACAGCAAGATCATAGAAGATCTTTCCGAAAACACACACCACTTCGAAATGCTTGGCGGTTACAACTATGTGGGCGATACCGAAAAAATATTACTTGGATTAGGGTTCAAACGCGAAGTGTTCAATAACCAGACTGAAACATTTTCAGGAGGCTGGAGGATGCGTATCGAGCTCGCTAAACTTCTTCTTCAGGCGAATGATGTCCTTCTTCTCGATGAGCCTACAAACCACCTCGACATTGAGTCGATTATCTGGCTGGAGAGTTTTCTTCGAAACTATCCGGGAGTAGTCGTAATCGTCTCACACGATAAGATGTTCCTCGATAACGTAACCAACCGCACGATCGAGATTTCACTGGGTAAGGCATACGACTTCAACAAGCCATATTCCCAATATCTTGAGCTACGCCACGAAATCCGTGAAAAGCAGCTGGCAACCCAGAAAAACCAGCAAAAGAAAATTGAAGAAACCGAAAAACTGATCGAAAAATTTCGCGCCAAAGCATCAAAAGCATCGATGGCGCAATCACTCATCAAAAAACTTGATAAAGTCGAGCGTATTGAAGTCGATGAAGATGACAATTCAGTAATGAACATCTCATTTCCGGTTTCGAAAGTTCCCGGAAAAGTTGTAATCGAAGCCGAACATGTCACCAAAAAGTACGGCGACAACACGATATTAAACGACATTTCACTTCTCGTCGAACGCGGCAGCAAAATCGCATTTGTAGGTCAAAATGGCCAGGGCAAATCGACGTTCATTAAAGCTATTGTCAACGACATCGATTATACGGGTGTAATCAAACTTGGTCACAACGTTCAGGTTGGATATTTTGCCCAAAATCAAGCTGAATATCTCGATGGCGAAATAACGCTTCTCCAAACTATGGAAGACGCTGCAAACGACACCAACCGTTCAAAGGTCCGGGATATGCTTGGCTCTTTCCTTTTTCGCGGAGACGACGTCGAGAAAAAAGTGAAAGTTCTTTCTGGTGGCGAGCGTAACCGTCTTGCGCTTTGCAAGCTTCTGCTGCAGCCCATTAATGTACTTCTGATGGATGAGCCCACCAACCACCTCGACATCAAATCCAAAAATGTGCTAAAAGCTGCTCTTCAAAAATATGAAGGCACGCTGCTTCTTGTTTCGCACGACCGTGATTTCCTTCAGGGCATGTCGAACCTCGTTTACGAATTCAGGGACCAAAAGATCCGCGAATATCTTGGAGACATCAACTATTTCCTTGAACAGCGTAATCTCGAAAACATGCGTGAGGTAGAGAAAAGAGATGTGATTAAGAAGGAAAATCTTAAGGAATCTCCAAAGCAATCCTACGAAGATCAAAAGAAGAACAAAACGCTTCACAACAAGCTCAGCAAGGTAGAAAGCCAGATCAAACAGTTAGAGATCGATATCCAAAAAGACGATAAAGCACTGGCATCGAACTACGATAAACATATTGAAGATGCAGGCTTTTTCACCGCTTACAATAAGAAAAAAGCCGAACTCGACAAACTGCTTGAAGAATGGGAAAGCGTTCAGGAGGAACTGGATAACGCTTAGTTTTTTAAGTAGCTATTTCCTGCTGTCCGCTATATCTTTTTTGCTTTGGCTAGACTCCTTTGGAGGGGCTGGGGCAGTCGGCAAAAAAGGATATCGCTTCCATCAGGGCTATGGCTTCATCTTTAAATTAAGCCGATCGATTTTGAATGTGCAATTGCCTCAGTGCTGTCATGAAAGTAACAAACCTGTACACCTAATTCTTCCATATTTTTCATCGCAGCCGCCGCCTTTGGTTTCTTATGCTTTGCAGTCTGCCTGATGTAAACTGCTTTCACCGTAACTGGAAAGATCTTGCAGATGTTTTCGTATAAGAACGGATCTTCCTGCGAATCGTCCCCGAGTAACGTATACTTCAATTGTGGATATATTTCCAAGATGTGTTTGATCTTCTCAAACTTATGATTGTGGTTTCCGCGGCCTGTTACAAAAAAGTCCATCAAGCTTGTTTTGATGTCCTTAAGCATCAGAACTGCACGCGGAAGCTCATGCAGTTTTGTGAAATCAACAATAAACCGATACAGGTTCCATTCACTGCTGGAAACATAGAAAAATGCATTTTGCTCGGCTCTGTTGTCACGGCCGGCGGTGCTTAAGGCTTGGTAATGCGGAACTACTCCTTCGAAAATTTTACGGTCGTTGACATTCTTAAAAAGCAGAATGTAAAGCTTCTTAAAAGCGTTCCGTGTGTGCGAAACCAAAAAAGTGTCGTCAATATCTGATATAAAACCAAGCTGCCCCTGGTATGGTCTTATAAATGATCCTGTTTCAGTTATCTCTTCGCCTTGGTGCATAATTGTGACTTGGTAGTCAACCCAGCCGTGACCAAGTTCTTTTTCAAGCGGAATACAAAATTTGAAGTATCCGTCACTCATGGTTCTGGTAAAAATTCTTTTTCCTTCAAAGTGCAGGTAAACATCAGCATTCGACTGCGTCTTTATCTGAAACATCCTGATAACCGATCGCGCATTCCTGAATTTTGTCTTCTGAAAATCGTAATCCTCGCGGTTGGTTGGTCGAAACACGTGGCCCATGACTATAAGTTCGTCCTCGTTGGCATAGCCGCGATACAATTTTAAAATTGGTTTCATGAAAAAGTAATATATTTGAGTAGACAACAAATTACGAATTAATTGTCAAACAAAATGGCTGAGTCTAAGAAGTATATTCTGGTTATTAATCCCATCGCAGGTGATGTTGATAAAACAGACATAGCTGCCGCCGTTAAGGCTTATGCAGAAGCTGGTGAAGTAGAAGTTGTGCAATTTGATACAACTGGCGGGGATGACGAAACTGCTATATTAAATCTCTATAATGATGTCAAGCCTGAGCGCGTTCTTGTTGCCGGCGGTGACGGAACTATTAAGATGGTTGCCGAAGCTCTTGAAACAGTTGATGTCGTTATCGGCATTCTTCCAGCCGGATCTGCAAACGGCCTTGCAGTAGACCTCGGGTTTCCAACACTTCCTGAGGAAATTTTAAAAGTTGCATTTCACGGCGATGTGATGAATGTCGACATGATCTGCATCAACGGCAGGCGAAGCCTTCACCTTAGCGATATCGGACTCAATGCCGAACTTATAAGAAATTATGAAAATGGTACAATCCGGGGCAAGATCGGCTACGCCATTCAGGCTGTAAACACATTAACGGATTCAGAATCGCCTTTTAGGGCAACTGTTACTGCAAATGGAAATACAGTTGAAGCTGATGCAAAAATGATTGTTATTGCAAATTCGAAAAAGTACGGAACTGGCGTCACCATAAACCCACACGGAGTTATGGATGATGGCAAATTTGAGATCGTCATCATTAAAAATCTTGATTTTATGATTTTCGGTAAAATTGTAACCGGAAATATGCCACTTGACTCAGGAGATATTGAACTAATCTCAGCTTCCGAAGCAACGATAACAACTGATGTTCCAGTGCATTTTCAGGTCGATGGTGAATATTGTGGTGAAGTTACAAACCTTGACATTACAATGTTGACACAGCGCCTGAAGATTGCTGTTCCTTAAAAGGATGTCGCCTGTGCCAATCAATCTCTGGCTCAAAGTACTTGAATAGCTGAGGCATAAACCTATTGATCAGAGGATTGCTATGTCTGATGTAGCCATACATATTAACGTCGGTGGCGCCTACAGAACTTTTAATTTCCAGTGCAGTACGCGCTAGCACAACTCGCCTAAATCCCTTTTTCATTGCATAAGAAACCATGTCGTAGAGCATGTTGAGATACAGCATCCTTTCTCGTTGATGGTCATCGTCGTATCCCAGAAAATATGTGTCAATATCACCTCCGTTTTTGATCAGTGTGCTAAACCCAATCAATTCGTCATCTAAAAAATATCCGTAGAACAGAAATTTCTCAGCCAGCAATTCCTTCATCCGAAGAAAATGGTCTTGTTCGAGATAGAAAGTATTGAAAGGCGCCTGGTTTGCCACTGTCATATATAGCCTGTGAATTTCCTTTTGAAACTTAGAAATATCTAAAAGATCTAATTTCCTTTTTTCTATTCCTGCAGCTTTCTTTCGGGCACGCTTATATTGATCGCGATATTTCTTCGTAAGGTCATCAATATAATCCTGAACCGAGATCCAATGTTCTTTAACGTTGAAAACCATATTTGGCTGAGTAGTGAACAATGTATGATCTCGCAAATCTGAGTCCGAAAAATTGGCAATCTCAACTTTGGAGAAATCTTTAAAAACAGTAAGATGAATAGGTTTTCGGATTGAGATGCTTTCAGTTTTTATTTTGCGCACCGCTTCTAGAATTAATTTGATTGCGGTTTGAGTTGTAATGTTTTTAGAAAGAGCAAAAGCATTTTGACCCGTAAGCATATTATTTCCGACTACCAGAACGTTCGACGCAAAGTTTCTGAAAACAAGTTCCCGAATCCTCGTTTTAAACCTACTGTCGCGTTCACCAAAAGATGAAAGATTACGTAGCTGCAGTTGCTGTAGAACCACTACGCCACAAAGCTCCTCCTGGCAAAATAGTCCAATAAACCTGTTCGACATATTTGATGGGGCCGCATGCTCAAGGACCGCCAGATAACTCTTCGACAGAAATATATTTTTGCAAGCAACTTCATCCCACTTAGCCGGAAGCTGGGAAACAGAATTATATATTATAAAGGACGTCGTGTTCTTCAAAGATATTTGTGCAGCAGGAATGCAATTGATCTGCTGCGCAAATATCGGAAATTAAACCCAAGCGCAGATTATTCCACCCATGACCATAAAACATACGATCCAATAGCCGGCGGTAATCATAACATACTTCCATGATTTTCGCTCGTAAAGTGCTGTAGTTGCGAAAATGGGAAGGATTAAAAACAATCCTGCAATTAATCCATGTAATACACCGTGGCCAAAATGTCTATGACTTGTTCCATAATCAGCCATAAAAGCTGCCAAAGAGGGTGCGGCAACCGTAGGATCTCCACCTGCAGCCTGGATAACGCCCCACTGATGGATGACAATCGGCTGTAGTGAAAAGGCGATCAGAAATGCGTAAATCAGTGAAAGCACCATGACGAAGATCATGTTTTGCTTTTTGGCGCCTTCTAATATGACACCAGATTCGCGAATCCACGCATTTCCAAAGACTTTTGGATTGTACCATACGAAACCGATCGCGAGTGCAGATAGTGCGGCTACAAAAATAGCCAAGATGTTCATTTCCATAATTGTCTGGTTTTGTGTTTGTCAAATATATCAAATTCCGCGAATGATGTTGATTGATGAAGATATTGTAGGAATATGTTTATATAATATGGTGTATTATTGTAGTTCATCGATTTTATTTGCTTATAATCGGACATTACATATATATTTGGACAACAAATCAACAACCAAAGTCATGAAAAACTTAACTACACTACTGCTTATTATTGGAATATCGCTTTCAGCATTCGCAGGTATCTCACCATCAGAGAAAAAAGCTTTGATAAAGATATACAACGCAACCGGAGGAAAAGAGTGGAAGACCGCTTGGGACCTAAATTCGCCGGTAGAAACCTGGCAAGGTGTAAAAATTGAAGGCGGAAAAGTCGTGGAACTTCAGCTGACCAACAACAATCTGACAGGTGAGCTTCCAAAAGAACTTGGAAACCTTACGCATCTTACCACTTTGAATCTATTCCGAAATAAAATATCCGGTAACATTCCGACGACCATAGGAAATTTAAAAAACCTGAAACATATAAACCTGGCATTCAATCGTTTAACAGGGAAAATACCGACGACAATTTCAAACGCAAAAAACCTGAAAAGTGTTGAATTATACATGAACATGATCACAGGAAATTTACCTTCTGAAATCGGACAGCTTTCTAAGCTTGAGACATTATCTCTGTTTAATAATGAAATTGCCGGCGAGATTCCTAAAACTTTTTATAATCTGAAATCGTTGAAAGTTCTTTTGCTGAACAGCAACAAAATAACAGGAACACTAAGCATGGACGTTGCTAAAATGACATCACTTGAAACGCTGGGCCTGTTCGAGAACAATATGGTTGGCCAGGTGCCATTTGACCTTGAAAAGTTAGATAACCTTAAAGAAATGAACATATCGTACAACAAATTCAGTGGTCTTGTTTCAAAAGAACTGTCAAAACTAGATCTTTTAAACATGACTATGATTGATGACCAAGGGCTTGCTACAACTTTAAAAGTGGATTTGAATCGTAATTCGGTTTTAGCTTCTGATGAATAGTTTTTTTGCAATTACTTCTAAAGAGCCTTACCACGAGCGGTAAGGCTTTTTTTTGTTTAGTGTAAATTGATAATTGTGATTACCATAACATTTGTTTCTGGGGTTTAGCTTTAAATTTATGTATAACCAAAAAAATAGTTATGGGAGATATACAAAACCTTGGTAGCGAGGAAGCAGTAGCAAAGTTGAAAAAACTTGCAGAGGATGTAAGAATATGTTTATTCTGTACCGAATTGGGACAGCAGCCGATTGCCGCACGTCCTATGAGTGTTCAGGAAGTTGATGACAGCGGAAATATCTGGTTCATCAGCTCAGCAGACAGCAACAAGAATTTTGAAATTAAACTTGACAACTCAGTTCAATTGTTTTTTGCTGACACTTCGGATTCACACTACCTTTCTGTTTATGGGCATGCTACAATTTATAAAGACAAAGCAACAATTGAAGAGGTGTGGAGCACGGTTGCTGAAGCCTGGTTTGAAAAAGGTAAAGACGATCCCAATGTATCAGTAATTAAAGTTAAACCGACTGACGCATACTATTGGGATACTAAAAACGGAAAGGCTGTTCAACTGCTCAAAATAGCTGCCTCTACTATAACCGGAAAAGGGAACGATGACGGTGTCGAAGGTTCACTTGATATAACCTAA
>DASWND010000070.1:0-3903 GCA_036399435.1 Flavobacterium sp. | reverse complement strand
TCTAATAAGTGTACGAAATTATCGGATGAGAGGTTTTTTTTGTTGTTGTTATAACCTTTGGAACGAAGCTTATCAATAGCCGAATTTCTAGCAATATTAAGCATCCAGGTATAGAAGCGGCCTTTGCTGTCGTTGTAAGTATCAATATTTTTCCACGCCTTTACAAAAACATCCTGAAGCACATCTTCAGCCTCTTCTCGTTCTTTAACCAAGTTGCTAATAACTCCGAATAAAGATCTTGAGTACATATCATACATATACGTGAATGCCTTTTGATCTTTTTTTGCTATAAGCACCAGTAAGTCATCTTGTGTCATATATTAGGTTTTATACAAACTTATATATTTTAAATTGAAAAGGCGAAGAATAGAAAATGTTAATTAGAGGTAAATCCTACGGCGTTAGAGACTCGTGTAATCGGATCAAATTCATATAAAGTGAATGCTACTACCACTGCCAGTGCAAAAATGATGTGTGCAAACATAAGTTGAATATAATACTCTTTGAGACGGACGTTCGGCTGCTTCCTTGGCAAAAGAAAGATCAACTGCCATCCAAAGATTCCAACGAAGCCACTGACAATGCCGAACACCAGTCCTGACTTCCAGCCGAACTTAATGCCGCTAAAGGTCCATATATATTCATAAGTCATCACAAATAAAAATCCGATGATGTAATGTGCAATCCACCCAGATGCTTTTTTGAATTTTCCGTGCAGATGCACTCCACGGTTTTCCAATACATAGTTTAAAAGCACCGGCTCCTTAAAAAGCAGGCCATAGTGATGACTAATTAAATAACTGAATGTTGTCATCAGATTTGTGGCTGAAAATGCTGCGATGAAGATGCGAAGAAAATCCATTGAATATATTTATGGGTTTTTATAAAATTCCACGTTACAGCTCAAACTGTTGTTATAGCTTCGAAGTTCAAAATTATATATTTAAACTGTTGCTGCGCGATTGTCACCATTAGCCTTCCAGCTCACTTTGCCTAATGTTGGTTAAAATGCGTTTACGTCTAACTGATTTTTTTTAACTTGTACTACTTCAAAAATGAGGACTATTTTATTTGATATGAGTTTAAAATCAGTATGTTATAGAGCTAAACGCAATTCACTATTTAAGATATTTTTACTTTGTTTGCTACTTATCGGTACACAACGGGCTGATGCGCAATTGATCCCCGAAGCGAAAGAGGAAGTCAAAGAAGCTATTGAGCCGGAAATACCTGCTGATTCTCTCGGCCGAAGAACACCGCGGGGAACTGTTAGCGGATTTATTCAGGCAATGGCGGATCAGGATTTCGAAAAAGCCAGCAACTACCTCAAATTAAGTAAAACACAACGACGAGCTCCCGAAAGAAAGCGGCTTGTGATGGTTTTTCAGCAACTATTGGATCAGGGCGGTCATATTATGCCATCGTCATGGTTAAGTGATACACCTACAGGGCGAACCGACGATGAACTTTCGGTCGGGACAGATCTTGTTGGAACAATTGAAATAGGTGGTGAATCAATTAATTTATATGTCGAAAATCAACAACCAGCAGATCAGGCTGCTTTATGGCTATTTTCAAGCGCCACCGTTGATGCTGTATCAGCAGTTAAACTAGGTGATGTAAGACTGATTGATCGCGTGTTGCCCGAAACTCTGGAAAGATATTTAATTGCAGGCGTCCCGGTCGGGCATTGGCTGGCTATGCTGGTTATGGTTGTCCTGGCGTACTATATTTCGTGGCTTCTTATTGCTGCATTCAACTTTTTGCTACGGCGTTTATGGACGAAATCGCGAACAGAACCAACAGCCGGAATTATTACGGCTCTTGAGCTGCCATTCAGGTTATATCTGGCAGTTTGGGTTTTTGTTTTAAGTACGCAGGCAATTGGAATCTCGATTATTGTGAGGCAGCGTCTAAGCGGAGTTACAATAATAATTGGGTTTGTCGCGCTTCTGATATTACTGTATCGACTGGCTGATGTGATCAGTACCTTCAGCGTCAAACGGATGACGAAACGCGGAAGGTCTTCAGCACTTTCAATAATACTTTTCCTAAAACGTGCTGCGAAAGTTGCCATTGTTGTATTTGGAATTATAGGAATCTTAAGCATATTAGGCTTTGACGTTACAACCGGATTGGCAGCCCTGGGAATTGGAGGTATTGCGTTGGCACTGGGTGCACAAAAAACAATGGAAAACTTTGTAGGGAGTGTTACCTTACTCGCCGATCAGCCGATTCGAGTGGGTGACTTTTGTAAAGTTGGTGAAACGACTGGGACTGTGGAATCGATCGGAATGCGGTCAACCCGAATTCGTACGCAGGACAGAACAATTGTGACGATTCCGAATGGGGAATTTTCGTCAACCAGGATTGAAAATTTCGCTCCGCGTGATCAGTTTTTATTCCGTCCAATTCTCGACCTAAGATCCGAAACAACGCCGGATCAGATAAGATTTCTTCTTGTTGAGCTCAGAGCCATTTTATATGCTCACCCAAATGTAAATCCTGATCCTGCGAAAATTCGTTTTATTGGTTTTGGCGATTGGTCTATAAAGCTAGAAGTTTATGCTTACATTATTGCTGCAACATATGATGAGTTTCAGGAAATACAGGAAGACATTTTGCTAAGAATGATGGATATTATTAAAGCAGCAGGTACCGATTTTGCCTTTCCGTCACAAACTTTATATTTAGGTCGTGATGCGGGCCTTCCGGAAGAGCAGTCTAAAATGACACATGATCTGGTCAGCAAATGGCGTGAAGACAGTGACATTCAACTACCAAATTACGACGCAGCAAGGATAGAAAAGTTAAAAGGTACTATATCTTATCCTTCCGAAGGCACCGCTGCATATAAGGCGACACATAAAAAAGAACCCAAGAAACCAAAGAAGCAATAATAAGAAAAGGCGAAACAGCATCTGCTATTTCGCCTTTTGCATTCAGAGAGTAATCTCTTTTTCAGGCAATTTACTATTTGATCGGTGTGCCGGTTGGCATTGGTGTTTTGTCATTGCGAGTGTAATAATCACCATCACGATTTTCAGCATCTGTTCCGTCAGGTGCACTGTATTCTCCTTTTACTCTGTCAGGTTCTGTTGTGCCTGATTGCCTTTCACGACTGTTTATCGCGGTTGATTCTGTTCTTCCTGGCCCTCGTTCGCGTAGGTCGTCAGTGGTAACATTGTATTCAGCTCCCGAGCCACCAGCATTACGGGAACTATTTGTACCTGCGGATGCGCCGGTATCAGAACCATTTCCGTTTGTGCCACCAGTTGCAGAAGACGAAGGCCTTGGATTGCCATTCTCGTCGTAGGTAATTGTCGCCGCGTCAGTTTCAGTTGTTGACTCTGTTTTAGAATTTCTCGTGCAAGATGACACTGCGATTGCCATTAAGCAAGTTGCGGATATTGATAAAAAATAGGTTTTCATAATTAAGCATTTTTGTAAAGGTCGTAAATTAAGAAAGGGAGCAGCTTACAGAATTTTATGTGAAACTTATAACATTAGAAATGTGAATATCGCGCCGTGGCATAATTTCTTGGTACGGTAAAACAACAAATGCTTTTTAGTGTTTGTATTTGGATCCTCATGTGCGTCAGGTTAATCGAATCTGGTGTATCGTAAATTGCCAACTATGAGATTGGATTAAACTTCAACGAGAAAAATAGCAATTCCACTAATGAACGGACATAGTAGAAAGTATTTGCACTAGTAATACGACATTAGAAAAAAAAGCTCAAGAATAGGAGTGAACCTCAATTGGATTACTACATATCATCAGCTTCCTCGCTCAGCTTTCCGTCACCTCGAAAACGCGTATCATCATCAAAACTTTCATCGCCGGCGCGGTCTGATAAAGTCGCGCTCATAGGATCGCCAAGCTGTCGTCCGGCACCGAGT
>DASWND010000069.1:0-11541 GCA_036399435.1 Flavobacterium sp. | reverse complement strand
GGGTTATCTTCATGATTTTGCAGTGATTGGAAATTGCTTTTTCCGCTTTTATCCTCACTTACTATTTCACCATCAAGGATAACATCGTTTTCAATAACCGCCAAAGCATCTGCAATTTCAGGATATTTCGTAAACCGGTTGCCATTGCGGGAAATCAGTTTAACTTCACCACCTTTTATCTGAGCAAGTGCGCGATATCCATCGTATTTAGTTTCGAAGATCCAATTTTCGTTGTCAAATGCCTCATCTGCAAGAGTAGCAAGTTGAGGACGCCAATCTTCTGGAAATTCTTTGATTCGTTTTGCGGCTGCAAGATCTTCGGCTGAAAAAGCTTCAACTTGTTGTTGCGAAGAATTCTCTTTTGATGTCTTGCTGGAAGAAGTATTTTTGGTTTCGTCTGAAGTTCTGTTGCTGTGCCAAACGGCATTTCCCTTTTCAATTTCCGGCAGGTCGCGATTTGTAAGTATAGACAACTGGTTATATTCCACCTTTGGTCCGGCGTATTCATCTTTGCTTTTCATCAGCAGCCATTGACGTTCTTCACCTTTCATCCGTACCAGGTGCCAGGAACCTTTTAGTTTTCCGCCATCTAATACAATTTTGATGTTACCATCGAGCAGTTGTTTTTTTAGCAGTGCATTGTCTTTGGATGAGATAGTATTGCCTTCTGCGTGATAGGTTCCGATGTCCCAGACCATCACCGTTCCGCCACCATATTCACCTTTTGGAATAGTACCTTCAAAATCGATGTAATCCATTGGATGATCTTCGGTTTGCATAGCCAAGCGCTTGTCAGCGGGATTGCCGGAAGGCCCTTTTGGAACAGCCCAACTTACTAAAACGCCATCAATTTCAAGCCGAAAATCATAATGCAAACGCGATGCAGCATGTTTTTGCACAACAAAACGTAAATCTCCTTTCGACGCTTTTTTTACGCCTTTAGGTTCATTGGTCCTAGAAAAGTCACGTTTTTCGTTATATTTCTCAAGAGCCATGGTTGTTAGTTTTTAATTGCTTCGAGGCTAGCTTTCAGTTGTTCAAGAAGGTCATCTTTAGGAGCAGCTTTTGCTTTTGGCTTGGGCTCAGGATCTTCTTTTGCACCTTTTTTCTTCGGCTTTTCAGCTGACTTCTTCTTAATTAATTTTAGAAGTTCTTCTTTGTATGTATCCTTATACTTTTCGGGCTCAAATTTGTCTGTCAACTGATCAATAATGGTCAGTGCCATATCAAGTTCTTTCTTTTCAATCTTTATATCTGTTGGAATTTTTGCTTCAGAAGGATCTCGCAAATCCTGATCAAACCGAATCTGGATCAAGAGGATAGCGTCACCTTCGACTTTGAGAATTCCAAGGTGCTCTGCACTTCGCAGGACAAATTTTGCTAAACCAACCTTACCCGATTTCTTTAATGCCGCACGTAGTAGTGCGTATACTTTGGATGCTTGTTTTTACGGTTCCACGATATATGGTTTTTCCAAATATTGCGACGGAATTTCATCCTCCAGGACAAACTCAAATATATTTATAGACTGTGTTTTTTCAGGAGCAACACTCGCTAAGTCGGCTTGGTCTAAAACAACATAGTCGCCATCTTCTTTTTTGTATCCTTTTGCGATCTCGTCCCACGGCACCTCGGCTCCATCTTTTTTGCAGATACGAACATACTGGATCTGACACTGATCTTTCTTACGAATCATATCCAAATCAATTCTGTGTGACACTGCGCCGCTGTATAGTTTTACCGGAATATTCACTAATCCAAAACTAATTCCACCTTTCCAAATTGCTTTCATGATAGTATTTTTATGTGCAAGCGTGCTTTACTAATATACGAATATTCTTCTTAAAGCTTGTTTCTGAAGATGCTAAAGAAACGTGAAAACTGAGCAAAAAAAAGCAGGAAAAGATGATTCCTTTCCTGCTTAAAACTATTGATATTCAATCTCAGGCATTGCCATCGACCGATATATTAAGTGAATCTTCAACGATCGTATCCGGTTCAAGTTTCTTGAATAGATCCAGTGCATTTTTAAACGCCTGATCCATATTAAAATATTTGTAGTTGGCAAGCCTTCCAACAAAAAAGACATCGGTTAGTTTTTCAGTTTCCTCTTTATACAAATTATAAATATCCTGATTACGTGAATTCGGAACCGGATAATAAGGTTCTCCTTCATCTACCGTAAATTCACGAACAATAGTTGTCTTGTCTGATTTCTGATTTCCGAAGTGCTTGTATTCAATAATTCTTGTAAAGTCTACCTCAGTTCCCGGATAGTTTACTACTGAATTCTCCTGATAGAATTCCTGATCAACAGTTTCAGACACAAAATTTATTGAACGATATTCCAACTTTTGTTCAAGGCTATGTTTGAATCCGAAGAAACGGTCGATTGGGCCGGTATAAAACAGCTTTTCAAATCCTCCAAGATCATCAGCAATGTCAAAATAGTCGGTGTTCAACAAAACCTCAATGTTCGGGCTGGCGAGAAGGTTCTCGAAAATCTTCGTATAACCTCCTTTTGGAAGTGCCTGATATTTATCCGAAAAATACCTGTCATCGAAATTATTTCTAACCGGAATTCGTTCAAGTACTGAAGCATGAAGCTCTTCAGGATATTTATCCCATTGCTTTTTGGTGTAGTGACGGAACATCTTTTCGTAAAGTTCAGTTCCAACTTTGTTTAATACAGCTTCACGTCCATCCTTAGGGTTTTCAATTGGAAGGCGGTTAGCTTCAAGCCAGTCACTCATCTCCTTTTCGTTTGACAGGCTAAGGTCAAAAAGCTCATTTACTGTTGTAATATTTACAGGAATGGGCACAAGTTTTCCGTCAACCTTTGCTAAAACCCGATGTTCCCAGTCATACCATTCAGAAAACTTATTTACGTATTCCCAAACATCCTCTTCATTAGTATGAAAAAGATGCGCGCCATATTTGGAAACGAGGATTCCATTTTCATCTATATAATCGTAGCAGTTACCGGCTATATGGTCCCGCTTTTCAATAATCAGTACTTTTTTTCCAGTTGAAGCATATCTCTCAGCCAACACTGCTCCGGAAATTCCAGCCCCAATAATTACAATATCTGCACTTCTCATAGTTTAGCAGTCTTTGTAATTAGTAATTTCATTTTATCAGCGGTGTTATCCCATGATGTTCTCTCTAAAATTTCGCCATAGGCGAGGTCCATTGAAAGATCATTGGCATTTTCAAGTAAATCCTGAATTGCTGTACCGAATTCATTTGAATTCTCGACGATGGTCACGCAATGTTTGTAGTCACGGACCACATCTTTAATCGCAGTTGATATAATCGGTTTTCCTGCAGCCATGTACTCAAGAGTTTTGGTAGGGCTTATGTATTTTGTAGCATCATTTAATGCAAATGGCATCATTGCAATTGAGAATGCTTTTAGGTAGTTAGGAAGCACGTCATATGAACGCATGCCTAGATAGTGAATATTCCCCGGCTGTGGAAGATCTGCCTCATTAATTTTCGCCAAAGGCCCTATCATAATAAAAGTAATATCGGGATGTGAAGACGCAGTTTGGCCTAGTAATTCAAGATCCAGCCTTTCGTCGATCACACCAAAGTATCCAACAATTGGTTGTGTCAGGTTTGCGACATCATCTGGAATTGCGACGCCATTCTGTGCCTTGGCAAAGTGTGCCTGATCAACAGAACTTGGAAAGCAATAAACGTTTTTATGAAGTCTTTTTTTCGAGTCGTAAAGTGATTTACCACCCGTAAAAATTATATGAGCGTTTGAAATTAGGAATTTTTCCTGATCTAAAAGTTCAGCAGGAGCTCCTTTAAAAAGTGAAAGCTCATCCATGCAGTCATAAACCACTTTGTCAAAAGAGAATTCGGATAATAGAGGAACAAAAGAAGGGGAGTAGAACCATCCTATTTCGATAGACGTGTTAGAAACGTATTTTTTAATAACATTTTTTATATCGGTTAGTGAATCAACCTTTGGCTGTAAAATATGAAGGTTCTCGCTTACTTTAATAAGGTTCGCAGTGTTCTTTTCATGCTCTTCATGAGGCACCGGCTCCTCGATCAACAATATTTTATATTCTTTAGACATCCTACTGATGATGTGCTGTGGTCTTTGGTACACAAATTCCCATCGCAGATGACAGAAAACTACCATATCGTAGGTGTCGTTTTCAGTTGTGGAAGAAGTGGTTTTTGATGGAGTTAATTCTTTTTTAAGGGTTCTGACTGCTCTAACGCTTTCCATATTGTTTGATTTTGGTGATAAGTAATATTTATATGACAAAGTTTCCAAATTTCAGCAGATTTCCAATTATAGAATTACCCCTTTTATTTATACTATTAGAATATTAGAGGCTCTATAGCTCAATACGTTAAACATGTGATATCGTAAGATAGAAATCACTGAGAATATTGCAAAAAAAGTAGATAATAACAAATAAATCTTAAGTCGGGCAACAGACTTATAAAGAGCTAAAAAGTGATAAGAAATCCCTACAATCTCTTACCACTCTTTCACCTCTAATTAAAAAGGAATTTTGTAGCTGTAATTTTTCCCGTTAAAGCAAAGATAGCTGAGTAGCTTCTTCTACCCTTTATAGAAATTTTGAATTTAGTTACATAATTTCCACTAGAATGGATAGCCAATAGCAAGATTAAATACAAGATTCTCCCGGCGCCATGCGCTGTCGCCAAAACTGATATTGTCGCCAACCCATCGCTCACCTTCAGGAAGATAAGGTTTGCGAAGAGGAAATGCAAGATCTGTTCTCAGTACTAGAAATGACAGATCGAACCTTAAACCTACGCCGGTTCCGACCGCTAATTCCTTTAAAAAGTCCTTTTTAAATTCTGCGCCCGGCTGATCGGGATTCTCGTTTAGAAGCCAGATGTTACCGGCATCCAGGAAAATAGCCCCATTCACAACGCTAAATAATTTTGCTCTGTACTCGGTATTAAACTCTAATTTGATATCACCTGACTGATCTGGTAAAAATGAGTTTTCATCTGTGTCTGGCATGTAGGAACCTGGTCCGATGGATCTTGCCCTGAAAGCCCGTATACTATTCGTACCACCGATAAAAAATTGCTTAATGAAAGGGAGTTCGTTTGAATTGCCATAAGCGAAACCTGCTCCGACGATTATTCGGCTGGCAAGGGTTGAATTTTCGCTTAAGCGCATGTAATGCCTGAAATCATTTTCAAGCCTCACAAACTGGCTAAAAGGAACATCGAATAGTTTTATCGTATCACCTTCTTTGGCATTCGCGCCAGTAAAAAGGCCCGCAAGCGTACCGGAAAGGTCAACACCTCCTCTATAGTAGAATGTGTGTTTCTTGCGCTTTCTCATCGTATTTGTAAAGGTGTATGAATACGTTGGTCCAAAGATCAACTGCTTTTCAATTACTTTTTCAAGTGATGGATTTTCTGCCACTTGTTCAAGATAAAGCTCAGTAACATTTGTTGGACTTACAAAAGTGATATCAGTTACGTTTAATTGATGTTCTTTGGTGACATCTTCTTTCCATAGATATCCAAAAGAACCACGGAAAGAGTTCAATGAATATAACTTCTCCCGGTTTTGATACTCGTAACTTATCGCTGCTCTTGTCCGTGGTACAAATCCGCTTGCTGTATGAACTTTGAACGGAGTGATAAATCTAGGCCAGATAATACTTGCTTCCGAACCCACACGATATACGTTAAAACCTTGATTTTGCCCTGAAACTTGGACTTCAATTCCACCAAAAGCAGATATATTGAGCAGCTCTGCTCCTTTAAACGCGTTTCGATTACTCCAATTAACAGTTAATTCTGTTCCGGTATAATTTGCTGAATTTGTTTTACCTGCCAATTCTACCCTAATTGACTTTTTAGGTGACGGCGTCAGAAAATAATAAGCATCGAGCAAATTATCTTTACTGTCGGCAACCCTAAATTCATTTTTCACAAATTGAAAAGGCCCCATATTCACCAGTCTGTTCAATGATAGGTTGTGATCTGTCCGATTGTAGATGTCGCCTTTTTTGAACGAAAGTGTCCTGTCAAATATGAATGGTTTAAAAGTGGTTGTCGTGTCTATAATCGTAAAATCGCCATGTTGAATAATATCATCAGGATCATAAGCCAATGTGTCGCTTTTTATGGAAAAATTCGGATACACAAAAATGTCATTGATCCTGAAGATTTCCTTAGCACGAGGTGGAGTTTCATCCTTAATTGTCACACGTAAATCAACTTCATGCTTACCTACGGTACTGTCGACCTTTATTAAGAGATAATCCGGACCAAAGAAGTAGAAACCTTTTTCTTTTAATCTGGAATCAATACGCTCACGTTCAGCTCTGATAACATCAAGATCATAAGCATCTCCTTTTTTGAGTGCGCTTCTTCTTTGGGTGCGTCGAATTGCTTCGGAGATTGCTGATGAATCTTCCGGAAAAAAAACATCCTTGATTTTATATTGTACACCGGGACGAGCTGTAAAATCTGCAGAAGCCCTGCGTTTCTTTTCAGTTGAATCTGCTTCAGTACGTGCCTTAAAGTAACCCCGGTTCTCTGCGTAGCTTTGAAGGACATCTGAATTATAACTCAAATCCACCTGGCTAAACAATACCGGCGGCTCACCAACTTTTGTGCGCAGCCAATGCTTTAGGCCCTTTTCTTTTTTGGGCTCACCAACAACATTATAGATCCATAATTTCGGACGTAAGCCCAAAATCTTTGAGTTAGGTTTAGGGCGAACAAGGCCTTGAAGTTCTTTTGCAAGTGCTTTTCGCTGTTTCCGTTTTAGTATGCTATCTTCAACCTTAACCTTAGCGCCTATGTAGAGAAGTTCGCCTTCAGGTAAGTATTTTGTATTACTGCAACCCCAACAAACTAGAATGATCAGTAGAAACAGGTAAGAGAGATTTTTGTTACTCATTATTTTCTGTATTTTTATCTGACTCTGCTTTTTCTTCTTTCTCCTTTGCGTCTTTTTCTGCGTTTGCTCGTTCACGTTTTTTTCTCTCTTTTTCCTCTCTCCTCATTTCCTTTTCTTCCTCTGTAGTATGAAAAAGTTCACGAAATTTATTATAATCCATTGTCAAAACAAAAGCTACTCCGGTTTCTACAACTTGTCCTTGAAGCGCCACCTGATAGTCGTTCTTTCTATAAGCCCGTACAAGATACCGCCCGTCTTTTGTGAGTTGGTAATCGGCTGAAAGATCACCAGCAATGGTATTTGCTTCGCGTCCTTGCTGCTCAGTTCCTTCAAGTCCAAAGCTGCTTCCGACAGTAACTTTTAATCTGTCATTCAACAATCGTTTTGAAAGTCCGACGTTTAGGTCTGTCCGATTTTCTTTAACACCTGTAGTATAATCTTCGGTAGATTCAAGGTCGAAATTTAATTCAACTCCTTTGATCAGATCACCGGCGAAATTGTTCATCTGCTGTGAAAGCAATTTACTAACACTTTGTCTTGCCAATGATTCTGCGCCACCTGATCCGGCTTCGCTTGCAAAAGGATTTTCACCAATAAACCTATTCAATAACAGAAGCGCAAAAACCTGCTTGTTTAGTTCTGCCGGCTCCTGACGTAACTGCTCAAGTTTATTTTCAGAAGCCGTAATAATGTCGGAAGAAACATTGTGATTGCCTTCCGGTATTGTAATGTCAAAACTGATCTCAGGTTTAAGCAGTTCGCCGTTCATCTTTAAAAGCGTCTCAAATGGAACATCTTGTTTGTACGTATTTCGTACCGATTGCGAAACACCTCCAAGTTGATCGCCAAGCAAATCGATAGGTGGCGCTTCAACCCGGTAGATAGCAGTGAGACTTACATTTGCCGCCGTAGGTTCGCCGTTCCAGATGATATAACTACCGGGTTTGATCTCAAATTTTCTTTTGAGCATATTGAAAGTCATTTCATACGCACCTTCAGTAAATTCGTATTTTCCGGTAAGTGTGGTTTTACCTGATGGATCGATTCCGCCTTGCAACATTGCCTCTCCCTTTAGGTTAAGGAAGTCACCGTTTCCTTTGTCAATGATAAGGTTCAGCGCCGCTTCTTTAACAATTTCAATAGCAACAGAGACGTTCATTCCTGCCAGCTGCGTTGTGTTCATTGTCTCTTTCATGACAATTGTTTCCTGCAGAAGTACATTGTCTTCATCTACAAATTCAACAATACCTTCACGATCTGCAATTGCGGGATCTGATTGAGGAAGGACAACACTGAAATTGGTTTCTTCATTAATTCTAAGGCTGCCACTTACAACCGGGCTTGCAGGAGTTCCTTTTACTATTAAGCTTGTATCCAGAAATAAGTCACCATAAAACAACTCGTTGTCTTTCGCTTTTGAATTTATAGCACGGAAATTATCTGCCACGACTGTCATGTCGCATTCATAATCTTTATAATTCGAGGTCAGCACAGAACCATTTATTACCAGTTCATTATTTTTTTCATCTGATACTGTAAAGCTGTCCAATCGGATTCCTCTGTCGTTAAAGGTGATTTTTTCAGTAATATTTTTGAAATAAGAATTAAGTTGTGTCACGCGCATTGCAACATCGTTGAAGTTGATGTCACCATCGATGTTTGGATTGTCTGCCGTACCAGTAATTTTCATTCGACCGGATAAAAATCCGCTACCGTCTGTTATCTGACCCATAGAAAAAGCCTGAGCATTTTCGATTCCCAATCTAGCCATATCCAGATCAAGATTAAAAATTCCTGAACTTGCTTTATACGAGCCTGTCAAATTCACCTGATTTCCGTTTCCTGTTATAGCTACGTCGGCAATATAAGTATCAGCTGTCTGGTTATTTACTTTGATGGCAAGATCTCCTACAGGTTGACCTTGAAACTGAAGTCCCGTAATATTTAAATCTGATGTGAATACAGGTGAGCTACTTAGATTACGCAGGTTGACCTGTCCATTTATTAATCCGCCGGCAATTGGTTTTTCCTTGTTGACCATATTTAAAATAGTGGCAACATCGAAGTCCGTAAAATTGATAGTCAGAGGAGCGTTTAGTCGCTGTGACTCTGATTGTATCTCAATCGCATTACCTTCGTTGCTCAGCTTGAAATTATTTACATAGATGCCATCCTTTCCAAACCTGATCATGTTGTCAGGTGTCAATGCCCATGTTTCATAATCCAGTTTAAGGCGATCAACATCAAGCTGCACAATAGTGTTACCGTTTTCGGCAGTTAAATCACCCGCAATTACGTATTGATCTTTCTTCTCATTATCCCTGATCTGAAGATTATAAGTTGCCTTGTTGTTGCTGACATCACCGGTAAAACTTGTATAAGGGACCTTGATCTGCCCACTTTCGAAAGCATCTACATTCAAATCATAGACTAACGCATCGTTTTGGGTATCGATATTAAAATTAGCTCCAGAAATTATATTGGTGCCGAAATTTAATCTTGGAATTGTAGCCTTTACTACAATACTGTCGCTAACGCTGTTGTACCTTCCATTAATGTTGATTGGCTCAAGACCGCTAATTTGGGGAACTAACTTAAACAGAACCGGATCATTTTGAACAGTCAAATCAAATTTAAGATTCTGTTCACCGGTGACAGGTTTCTTGCCTTTGGGGTTAGTATCAAAATAATGTGCGATTGAATTTTGAAGCGATGCTGCAAGTTCAGTCAACTTATATTTACCTTCAACATCCGCTTTCAGGATCTGAGAACGGACCTGTAATGTATTTAACTCTGGTGTAGCAGTAGCAATAATATTAATAGAATCCAAAACTATAGGATCGTCCGCGGCAAGATATTGTAAATGGTGCAGCGCAATATTAGCATTGAGATAGTCAGGATCAGCAGTTGGAATATCTGCATCGACATAGCCTCTGATTTTTAGTGGGCCTGCGTGCAGATTAAGTTTTTCAAGATCGGCAATATCAACATTTAGTTTGATTTTCGCTGAAGGATATTTGTCATTGAACCCACCGCTGGCATCCAGGCTGAGGTCGAGGTTGGGTTCTGAAATGTCTGCCGCGACGTTGAAGTTACCATTAGCAATATCACCATTAAAAGCCAGATCACGATAAGTATAATTGTTGTACTCGGCACTTCTCAGCATACCGCGCAGCGTAGCATTTGCTGTCTTTGGATTCAATCCTGTCCCACTGACCTTCGTCGTTAATGAAATACGCCCTATAGAATCATTTTTAAGTAGTTTTCCCAAGTGAAAAGATGACAGCACAACGTTTGCATCATACTTTTCCGCATTTTTACGTCTCTGGTCAAACTTGGCATCGACTTTTGCATTTCCGTAACTGCTGCGGAGATTAAGATCTGTATTGAAATTATTTATTGCACCTTTAAAGCTACCATTCAATGCGATTTTAGAGGGAAGGCTGATATTTGATGGAATTGTTCCTTTTGGCACAAACCCAGCGATGTCACGGGAAGTGGAACGGAAATCATTAATTGTGATATCAAAATATGCTTTATCGGTATCGGGTAATCCGGTGATTCTGCCACGTGCTGAAATGAGGGTGTTTCCGATTCCGCTTACCTGTAAAATCGGAATGTTTATGTCACTGATGCGGCCTGTTAATCTGGTATTGATATGTAAAACCGCATTTGGATTGGAATTAAAAGGATTTGTGGTTCGAAGCGTCGGCACGAATAGTAAAATGTCCTTAAATCCAATGTGACTATCTCTGATTGCAGCGTCTATAGACAAGCTGGCCAAATCTTTACTAATAGCTTCAATTGAAGGATAAGTAACAGTTATTTGATCTTTTAAAGTTGTCTGGGGCGTTCGTAACATCAAATCTTTCAAATATGCTCCGCGACTGCCATAAAAGAATTCAGTTCCAAGTTCCTGGATATTCAACCCACTTTTGTCCTTAACTGTCAGCGCCTGAATGTTACCTGAAATGGTATCAGTTGAATATACAATACGCTGCGCTTCCAAATTAAAATCGGTAATATCGAGATGTGCGAAGTCGATTCCACGTGCTACTGCCGGTGAATTTGCATCATCAAACTTAAAGTCGACATCCGCGATTGTTGTTTTATTAAGCCGTAGTTTCCAACCTTGTTTAATGGCGGTAGTATCGGTTTCGGGGACGGATATTTTTTCGTGTTTTCCAAAAGCCAGGTTTCCTTTTAAAGCACGAACTTCGAAATTCTTGAGTGCAACAAGCTGACGATTTACGTCAACTTGATCAAATTCCATTAAAAGTTCACCTAGTGTAAGTCCTGTGTTTAGGCTCGTCCCCACGTTGTCGTATCCAATATTGATTCGGGTTAATCTAATTTCACCGAGCGTAAGATCGAAGTCGGGACGTTTTGCAATCGTGTCAGCGACTTCAACGGAAGTCTGCGCAATTTCTTCAACCAACCCTTGATCCAGAATGAGTTTTAGCCCATCTAAGCGAATAGTGGGGACATCGAATTTCATGTTGTCAAGATCGAAGTTCCGGAAATGTGTGTCGAAGTGCGTCAGATCAACATTGACTTTATTCTTGGTTATTGCGTCATCATAAACAACCCTGACGTTATCAAGATTAATGTCA
>DASWND010000068.1:0-18455 GCA_036399435.1 Flavobacterium sp. | reverse complement strand
TCTTCTTCCTTTTGAATTACTCCATCTCTAAAATGATTGTCTATAAAAAGCAATATCACGCCACCTAATATTAATACAATAGCTATCGGAATAGGTTTTCCAAGAACGGCATCGACATAATCATCAAATATTTTTCCGAGTACAAGCGCCGGAATAACTGCCAGTGCAAGTTTGAGATAGAAGTCCAGCCTGCTGAAATCAAAGAATTTTTTCCAATACAACGCAACGACGGCCAATATTGCACCGAACTGAATTGAGACCTGAAATAGCTTTACAAAATCGTGATCCTGAATTCCGAAGTAAGAGCTTGCAAAAATCATATGTCCGGTTGAAGATACCGGAAGATATTCTGTTAATCCCTCAATAATCGCTATGATAATAGCCTGAAAAAGATCCATCTATTTTTTCGGATTTTTTATAATTGAATAGATGGTGACGCCGAAACCGATCAAAACAATCATTGGCGCCAGCCTGATCCTTCTAAAATTAAAGATCTCGGGATTAAAAACATTAGGATCGTCGCTTCCACCACCGGACATCAATATAAATCCAAGCGCAATGACCACGATCCCAATTAACAGGATCTTATAGTTCACACCTTCAAAAAGAAACTCCTGATTCTGCTGCTCGTTATCTTTACTCATATCTTCTATCTAACTACTAATATCTAACTACTAAATACTCTAATACAAATCGTCCGTCCTCAAATTCAAAAACCTCTGAGTCGCTATAAACGTACTGATCCACGTGATTAAAATTCCAACTATGATCACCGCCAGCAGCACGCCGCCAACAAGCAGTTCGTCTTCCATGATGCCAAGGTTCGGAAAGTTTGTTTCAACATAATATAGCACGCCCATTAAAGTAAGCACTGCTAGCACAGCGCCAATGACACCAAGCTTGATGCTTTTCCATATAAATGGTTTTCTGATAAATGACTTTGTCGCGCCCACCATCTGCATGGTCTTGATAGTGAATCTATGGGAATGTATTGATAACTTCATAGAACTGTTGATCAGCAAAACAGCGATAAGCGCAAAGAATCCGCTCAAAATCAAAATCCACATGCTGATACGCTGAATGTTATCGTTAACGAGATTCACCAGCTGTTTATCATAGACAATATCTGAAATCAGTTCGTTCTGCCGTAGCCTTCTTTCAATTTTTTCGATGCTGTCTTTAACAACGTAGGGCGCTTTAAGATGCACATCATATGAATTCTGAAGCGGGTTTACGCCAAGGAATTCCATAAAATCCTCGCCAATGACTTCCTTGTGCTCTTTCGCAGCGACTTCTTTGGATACATATCTGAAATTCCGCGCAAATTCAGACGATTTCAATTCCGTGCTAAACGCAGCAAGATCTTCAGTGGTCGCCTCGTTTTTAAAGAAAATCGTCATGGCAATTTCTTCCTTAAAGTCGTCCGAAAGTTTACGGGAATTTATAATGAACAACCCCAGGATGCCAAGCATGAAAAGCACAAGAAAAATACTTAGAACTACCGAGAAATAAGCCGACAAAAGCCTGCGTTTCTGGAATCTTTCGAACTTCGAAATCATATTGGGCGAATTTTGCGTAAAAATAACAAACAAATTCCTGAAACGAAGTTTAAAACCGGCAAACTTTTATCTTTAATACATTAACCGTATTTTTGCGCGCGCTACAGTTTGAAGGAGCACGGCTTTACGTTTTCCGGGAGCTTTTGTCCCGTTTTTCGCTGCAATCTTTTTTGCTTTTGGCTCCCTCCTTTGAAGGTGCTGGGGAAGGCAGCAAAAAAGGATTTCCGCTGCAACCGGGGCTAGTTGTGAAGTCTTGACGCAATAACGGCTGTAGCTTTAGCCACAGATGCACTGATTATTGTAAGGTTTAGCAGTTACTAGCCACGAATACACGAATAAGCTGCAAAGTTTCTTAAGAAATGTTTGGAGCAGTGATAAGAAACTTATCAGCGTGTTTTTTTATTCGTGCATTCGTGGCAAATAAATCTGTGCATCTGTGGCTAAATAACATACTAATGTTCGTGCATTCGCTGCGACTTTAAAAAGTAAAATGAAATACAATCCAAACGAAATAGAAGCCAAGTGGCAACAATACTGGGCCGAAAACCAAACCTTCGCCGCCCACAACCATTCCGATAAACCAAAGTATTACGTACTCGACATGTTTCCGTATCCATCAGGCGCCGGATTACACGTCGGTCATCCGCTTGGCTATATCGCTTCGGATATCTATGCGCGTTTCAAAAGGCACAAAGGCTTTAACGTACTTCATCCGCAAGGTTACGACAGCTTCGGATTACCGGCGGAGCAATACGCCATTCAAACGGGGCAACATCCAGATAAAACTACAAAAGAAAACATAGCGCGTTACCGCGAACAGCTCGATAAGATCGGGTTCTCGTTCGACTGGAGCCGTGAAGTCCGCACTTCATCACCGGAATATTATAAATGGACGCAGTTCATTTTCATCCAGCTTTTCGAATCGTGGTACAACATTACAACAAATAAGGCCGAAAGCATCTGCGCCTTAATGTTGCGCTTTGAACAGGAAGGAAACGAAAACGTAAAAGCAGTATGCGACGACAAAGTTTCAACTTTTACAGCAGCAGAATGGAATAGATATTCCGACGAAGAAAAACAAAGGATACTACTTCAGTACAGACTGACATACTTAGCCGAAACTGAAGTTAATTGGTGTCCTCAACTCGGAACTGTTCTGGCAAACGATGAGATTGTAAACGGCGTTTCAGAACGTGGCGGTTATCCAGTCATCAGAAAAAAAATGACACAATGGAGCATGCGAATTTCAGCTTATGCTGACAGATTGCTTCAGGATCTTCAAACAGTAGATTGGTCACAATCATTAAAGGATTCACAAACAAACTGGATCGGAAAATCTGTTGGAGCCACTGTGGTTTTCGACGTCATTGCCGACGAAGTTCTTGGATTAAATGACGCAGCCGGATTTTATCCCGCGTCAAATGTTTTTCCTGGAGATGCCGGAACCGGAATTGAAGCCATAGATCTTACCGCTGCGGAATCTTCAGCTGAAAATTATCAGATTGAAGTTTTCACGACGCGTCCTGATACAATTTTTGGTGTCACATTTATGACGCTCGCACCCGAGCACGAGCTTGTTCAAAAAATCACTTCCGACGGGCAGCAAGAAGCTGTCAACGCATACATCGAAGCAACGTCCAAACGTTCTGAACGCGACCGGATGTCGGATGTAAAATCAATAAGTGGTGTTTTTACCGGAGCTTACGCCGAGCATCCATTTACAAAAGAACCCATTCCAATCTGGATCGGCGATTATGTACTTGCAGGTTACGGAACGGGTGCAGTGATGGCAGTTCCGTGTGGCGACAGTCGTGATTATGCGTTTGCAAATCATTTTAAAGGTCAAAAAGGAATGCCGGAGATCAAAAACATTTTCGCTGAAACCGATATTTCCGAAGAAGCGCATACTGCAAAGGATACTGTTGTTTTGGCCAATTCGGGTTTCCTCGACGGACTTTCATATAAAGAGGCAACTGAAAAAGTAATTCAC
Organism: Flavobacterium sp.; assembly: GCA_036399435.1. GTDB lineage: Bacteria > Bacteroidota > Bacteroidia > Flavobacteriales > Flavobacteriaceae > Flavobacterium. The sequence continues at coordinate 14,906 of DASWND010000068.1, read as the reverse complement.
AGGCTTGAAGAGATCAGACATGGCAAAGGCAAAACCAATTTTAGGCTTCGCGATGCGGTGTTTTCACGTCAGCGTTATTGGGGCGAGCCGTTCCCGGTCTATTATGTAAACGGACTTCCGCAGATGATCGATGCAAAACATCTTCCTGTGCGGCTTCCTGAAGTTGAAAAATATCTCCCGACAGAAGACGGTCAGCCGCCTCTTGGAAACTCACGTGAATGGGCGTGGTCAATTACAGCAAACAAAGTTGTTTCAAACGACTTGATCGATCATAAAAACGTTTTTCCGCTTGAACTTAACACAATGCCCGGCTGGGCTGGAAGTTCATGGTATTGGCTACGCTATATGGATGCGCATAATGAAACTGAATTTGTGTCAAAAGACGCAGAAGCTTACTGGCAAAATGTCGATTTATACATCGGTGGAAGTGAGCATGCAACTGGTCATCTTTTATATTCGAGATTCTGGAATAAATTTTTAAAAGATCGCGGCTATATTACGTATGATGAACCGTTCAAGAAATTGATCAACCAGGGAATGATCCTTGGAATGAGCGCGATTGTTTACAGGATTGCGGGAACAAATCAATATGTTTCTAAAAATTTGAAGAAAGATTATCAGACAGAGGATCTTCATATCGATGTCAGTCTTGTAAATGCATCTGACGAAATTGATATCGACAAATTAAAATCATGGCAGCCGCAATTTGCCGATGCGACATTTATTCTTGAGAACGGAAAATACATAGTAGGCCGTGAGGTTGAAAAGATGTCTAAGCGCTGGTACAATGTTGTTAATCCCGATGACATTTGCGAAGAATATGGCGCCGACACACTTCGACTTTACGAAATGTTTCTCGGCCCGCTTGAACAGGCAAAGCCATGGAATACAGCTGGAATCACAGGTGTTTTCGGATTCCTGAAAAAGCTTTGGCGCTTGTACTTTGATGACCACGGACTTATCGTCAATTCAAATCCCGCAAGTAAAGAAGCTTTGAAGTCGCTTCATAAGACAATCAAAAAAGTACAGGATGACATCGAAGGATTTTCATTCAATACATCTGTCAGTCAGTTTATGATCTGCGTCAATGAACTTACTGCTTTAAACTGTCACGAAAGAAGCATTTTAGAACCTCTGGCAATTACAATTTCGCCTTATGCGCCACATCTTGCAGAAGAACTATGGTCGAAATTAGGCCATCAGGGAAGTATATCGGAAGTTGCATTTCCAACATTTCATCCGGAGCATTTAATTGAAAGTTCAAAAGAGTATCCTGTTTCATTTAACGGTAAGACAAGGTTTATGATTGAACTTCCTCTTGACCTGACAAAGGAACAGATCGAAGAAATTATTTTGAAAGACGAACGAACGCTCAGGCAACTTGAAGGTCGCACACCGAACAAGGTCATTATTGTTCCCGGTAAAATTATTAATTTAGTAGGATAACTCGATAATTATGAAGTTTAGTGCCACAATGGACCGTACGACAAAAGTTGTTACGATTTTACTAATTGGTGCGCTTTTGATAATTCCACTTTCAATATTGATTGTTCGGAAGGAAGGGGAATCGTTTGGTCCTGTTGTTATGCCGGTTATTATGCTGATCGTTTTAGGCGTTATAGTTGAATATCGCGTGTTATATTATCAGGTAACAGATGAAGAGATCATAATTCGACGTTCAGCAGGAAATGCTGTCATTAAGAGAAGTGAGATTAAAAGCATCAATATGATCGAAAGTGATCAGCTTCGAAAATCAATAAGAACATTTGGTGTTGGCGGTCTATTCGGATACTTCGGCTCTTTCTACAACAGAAGACTTGGTGCAATGACCTGGTATCTCACACGCCGGGATAAGCTTGTACTCATTACGACGGCCACCGGAAAGAAGATTGTAATATCACCGGATGATCCTGAAGGTTTGGTTGCGGCGGCCAAACTGACATAATTGCATTTTGTCACTGCCAACCAAACGGTGGTGCAAAATTTGATAATCGAGCTCCAAAAAATACTACAACATGGGAGCTTATTTAATCATTATATTGATCATGCTTGCGAGCTGGGGCGTCAGTGCCAGGCTAAAAAGCAAATTTGAAAAGTACTCGAAGCTACGGCTTCAAAACGGCATGAGCGGCGCCGAAATAGCCGAGAAAATGTTAGCTGATCACGGCATTCGGAATGTCCGCGTCGTTTCAACACCAGGACGTTTAACCGACCATTATAATCCAGCCGACAAAACAGTAAACTTAAGTGAAGCAGTTTATAGCCAGCGTAACGCAGCGGCAGCAGCAGTTGCAGCACATGAGGTCGGACACGCGGTTCAGCACGCAACCGCTTATAGCTGGCTTACGATGAGGTCGAAACTGGTTCCTGTCGTATCAGTCGCATCCAACTTCGTACAATGGATATTACTTGCAGGTGTGCTGATGATCAACACTTTTCCTGAATTGCTTTTGATTGGGATCGTAATTTTCGCAATGACGACTTTGTTTTCGTTTATTACCTTACCGGTAGAATACGATGCAAGTAATCGTGCACTCGCTTGGCTTGAGAATAAAAGAATGCTGAATCGTGAAGAACATGCAGGTGCAACCGATGCATTGAAATGGGCAGCAAGAACTTATGTAGTTGCTGCAATAGGTTCACTCGGAACTTTGCTTTACTACGTCATGATCTACATGGGAAGAAGAGAATAATCATAATCCGCATCGAAAGATGCGGATTTTTTTTTAGATGGATCTGGCTGCCAATTTGCTGCTCTCAGGAATGAAATTTTGTATTTCATTTTCACACTATTGTCTGCTTAGCTTGTCAGGATCATATCCTGTATAGGCCATTTCTGTTTCGGTAAATATCACCCCATAACTCTCAAGTTCACTAAGAACAGGTAGATAAAGATCTTTAGCCAGTGGAAGCTGAACACCCGGCGTTGTATATGTTCCATTCAAAATCTGCAAAGTTGCCATTGCTACCGGCAATCCGACAGTCTTGGCCATTGCAGTAAAAATCTGATCATCGCCAATGCAAACCATTTTAGATTCAATTTGCTTCTGCTCGCCATTTAGTTCGTAACCAAACTTGTGATACATGACGATCATGTCCTTGTCATCCGGACTTAATGTCCACTTGTCATTAAGGATCTTTTCCAAAATTTGGGCAGGCGTTGCATTAGGTAAACCGACGATCTTTTTGGGGTTGAAAAGGTCCAGTTCGAGAAGTTTATCCCAAATAATATCATCCTGTTCGATTCCAAGCAGCAGCCGTAATTTAATTTCCACCGAATCCGTTGGATGATAGGGCAGAAAAAGGTTGATAAATTCACGATAGCTGATCGTGTCTGAATTATCAATAATATAGCTGTCATCGGTCATTCCCAACTGAACAAAAACGTTCCACGCACGAGAGAACCCGACGCGCCTGATCGTACCGCGATACAATGTCAGAATATCATCCAAACCATAAATACTTCTGTATTTTAATGAATCACGATTGGCATAGCCTTCAAATCTGCCATAGCCTTCGACTTCCATAAACTCAGTACGCCTGAAAAGCTTGTGATATGGGATGTATTTATAAGTTCCTTCCTGGATAAATTTTGCTGCGCCACCTTGTCCGGCAAGTACGACGTTTCGTGGCGCCCATGTGAATTTGTAATTCCACAGATTATTATCTGATTCCGGAGCAACCAGTCCGCCACAAAACGATTCGAATAACAGAATCTTGCCTCCTTTTTCGCGAATTTCGTCAATAACCTTCATGGCGCTCATGTGATCAATACCAGGATCAAGGCCAACCTCGTTCATAAAGACAATACCTGCTGCTTTCGCATCTTCATCTAAGGTCTGCATAGCGTCACTGACATAGGAAGCCGTAACAAGATGTTTTTTGTAAAAGATGCAGTCTTTAGCCACTTCGATATGCATGTGTGCAGGAAGCATTGAAATTACAATGTCAGACTTGCTGATTTCATCCTGTCGGCTCGACTTATCAAATAAGTTTAGCAGCACCGCAGTTGCTCTTGGGTGACTGTTGATCTTGCTCAAGGCTTGTTCAAGAGATAAGTCGGCAATGGTAATATGCAGATTTTCTTCGGCCGACTTCTCAAGCAGGTAGCGGATCAGCGACGAGGCAGACCTTCCTGCTCCAAATATTAATATTCTCCGTGGGGTTGATTCAGATTGAAATTGCAGCATGAAAAAAATTTGTTGCAAATGTACTTAAATTGACTGTCGAAAGAAATTAAAACCATTCATTGCTAATTTATACTTGCGGCGTAACTTTGGATTAGAAATTAAAATAAGATGTCTAAAAAAATAATAGTTTTTGCCGCTGTATTTGGAATGTTAGCGGTCATATTTGGTGCTTTTGGCGCACATGGTCTGAAAGAACTGCTTTCTGTAGAGCAGCTTTCATCTTTTGAAACAGGTGTTAAATATCAGATGTATCACGCGCTTATGTTACTATTCGTCGGGATGAGCCAACAGGTTTCAGATAAGTCGAAAAAAGTTATATTATATTTAGTAACTGCAGGGATCGTCCTTTTTTCGGGTTCAATCTATCTTCTTTCAACGAGGGAAATTTTAGGTGTTGATGTTCGCTCTATAGGTTTTATCACGCCCATTGGAGGGCTGCTATTTATTTCAGCATGGGCTATTTTGTTGGCTTCAGCGCTTGCAAAAAATCATAAAATTGATAAAAACTAGGGATTGCTGAATTTAATTTTTTTACTTTTGTTTTCTTTTTATTCAACTCAAGCACAATTTTATGGATAATAATTCGCTGGCTACGCAATCGATTTCGTTAGACTATTTAGGAATAAAGACGGATTCTGTTCATTATCAGTGTTCATCCGACGAACTTCATCAAATGACTCTTGACGCAGGCCAAGGTGTAGAAGCTTCAAACGGTGCGCTTGCTATTAACACTGGTGAATTTACAGGTCGATCACCTGAAGACCGCTTTATAGTTAAGGACGCTATAACTGAAGATCAGGTATGGTGGGGTAAAGTTAACATTCCGTTCGAGCCTTCAAAATTTGACGCGTTGTATGATAAAATGATGACTTATCTAAATGGAAAGGAACTTTTTGTCCGTGACAGCTACGTATGTTCCGATCCAAATTACAGGCTTAATGTAAGGTCAATAACTGAGACAGCATGGTCAAACCTTTTCTGTTATAATATGTTTCTGAGGCCGAGTGCCGCAGAACTCGAAAATTTTTCCGCTGATTGGCACGTCATCTGTGCGCCAGGTTTTAAAGCTGATCCTACTGTAGACGGAACACGTCAGGCGAATTTTGCTATTTTGAATTTCACACGTAAAATTGCTCTAATAGGAGGTACAGGTTATACAGGTGAAATGAAAAAAGGTATTTTTTCAGCACTTAACTTTACGCTTCCCGTTGATAAAAACACACTTCCGATGCACTGCAGCGCGAATGTTGGTCCGAACGGAGATACTGCTGTATTTTTTGGATTGTCAGGCACAGGAAAAACTACACTTTCGGCTGACCCTGAAAGAAAGTTGATCGGTGACGATGAACATGGCTGGACGAATGAGAACACTATTTTCAACTTTGAAGGCGGCTGTTATGCAAAAGTTGTCAACCTGACGCGGGAAAACGAGCCGGATATTTACAATGCAATTCGCAAGGGAGCCATACTCGAGAATGTGGTATTTAAGAAAGGCACTAACGAGGTCGACTATGAAGATACTTCAATCACACCAAACACCCGAGTCAGCTATCCAATCAACCATATTGATAATATTCAGCCTGATTCAATAGGAAAAAATCCAACAAATATATTTTTCCTCACAGCTGATTCATTCGGAATTTTGCCTCCAATTTCAAGACTTACGCCCGGCCAGGCAGCATACCATTTCATTTCAGGTTACACCGCTAAAGTAGCCGGTACCGAAGCGGGTGTTACTGAGCCGCAGCCTAATTTCTCAGCATGTTTCGGTGCGCCTTTTATGCCTCTACATCCAACCCGCTATGCAGAGATGCTTAGCAAAAAAATGAAAGACGCAGGCGTTAAAGTATGGCTCATTAACACTGGTTGGACCGGCGGTCCGTATGGTGTAGGCAGCAGGATGAAATTAAAATATACCCGCGCAATGATCACTGCAGCTCTTAACGGAGACCTTGATAATGTAGAGTATAAAGATCATGTAGTTTTTGGGATTGCTAAACCTCAAAGTTGTCCTAATGTGCCTTCTGAAGTTTTAAATCCACGTAATACATGGAAAGATCAAGACCTTTACGATATTAAAGCGAAGGAACTTGCTGCTAAATTCAAGAACAATTTTACAAAGTTTGAAGAGTTCGCTAATGCCGAAATAATGGCAGGTGGACCTGTTGCATAAAGATCAATTATTAATTCACGAAAAAGAGCTGCCAAATCCTTGACAGCTCTTTTTTATTATAACAAGAAGTACTTATTTATCTTTAGACTCCTTGTTCGCTTTCGAAATATATTTTTCCAGTGCCATTGTCATCGATGGGGCTTCAGGTGAAGGGGCCATAATGTCGACCCTTAGTCCATGTTCAAGAGCTTCCTTTTGAGTAGTGCTTCCAAAAACTGCAATCCTCGTTTCATTCTGTTGAAAACTTGGGAAATTCATAATTAGAGACTTGATCCCTGTCGGTCTAAAAAATGCCAAAACATCATAATAAACATCTGCAAGATCGGAAAGATCGCTCATCACGGTTTTGTAAAAGATGGCTTGTGTCCAGTCAACTTTAAGGCTGTTCAAAATTGCCGGAGCTTCAACATTTAACTGATCTGAAGCAGGTAAAAGGAATTTCTCATCTTTATATTTTTTGATAAGCGGCGTCAAATCAGCAAAATCTTTCAATCCAACATAAATTTTACGCTTTCGGTAAACAACATACTTCTGAAGATAGTATGCAATAGCTTCCGATTGGCAAAAATATTTTAACCCTTCAGGAACTTTATGACGCATTTCTTCAGCGACCCGAAAAAAGTGGTCAACTGCATTTTTGCTGGTCAGGATAATCGCTGTATAGTGATTAAGATCAATTTTCTGCAGACGGATGTCTTTTGCATTAACGCCTTCTACATGGATGAATGGTCTGAAATCAATTTTAACTTTATATTTCTGCTGAAGCTCAAAGTATGGAGAATTCTCAACTTTTGGCTCTGGCTGCGACACCAAAATTGTTTTCACTTTCATATTTAACTTTCTAATGTACTAAATCTTGTAAACCAGTAATACATAAAATAGTAGGGCGCTATTTCAAGAGCGCAAAGATACAAAATAAAATAAAACAACTTGCCTGCGACAAAGTTTTGGTAATTCTTCAATGAAAGCAGATATGTAATTACATTAATTGTGATAATCGTAATTATTAGAATTATTACCGCCGACTTCACTTCAAAATTGTTATAAAACAAAATTATATCAACGGGCAGTAAGACGATCGCCAGATAGTTACGATAACTGACTTTTCTGAGGTTGAATTGATCAATAAATTCTTCGATATTAAACGTTACTCCTATAATTTTATCAATCAGGAACTTTGCGAGAATGAAAACTGTAGTCAAAGTAAAGATCCGGATATAAACTATATAATCATTCTTCTCAACATAGTCGAAGTAACTTAGTACTATCTGAATGAAGAAAGCTAACACGAGAATCTGAACAATAAATAGCAGCACATTGAATGGGCTAGTCAAGTGACTGCTGTCTTTGTAAACCTTGATGTACTTATCAGAAACAATTAATCTGGCATAGTCATTAAACCTTTTTTCAAAGGCTGTCCGTGTCAATGCTATTAATATGAAACAGATCACAAATAATGCTGTCGCCCAATCCGTGGTAGTTGTGGTCCGAGGAGACAGCATCATTAGTATCATACTGCAAAAGTACAAATTTTACACTATGCGTGATTTTTCATGAGATGATTATATTTCGTCATTCGACCTTACTAAACCAGAATTGTGTCAGGCATACCCATGCTTTTATTATAAATTAATTGTGAATCACCACCGCTAAATAGTTTATTTTTGCTTGAAAGTTCCTTACATGAGCGACAGCATTGTTATAATCCCTACATATAACGAAATTGAAAATATTGAACCAATATTAAGAAAAGTATTTTCACTGCAAAAGTCTTTTCATATCCTGGTGGTCGACGATAGCTCACCTGACGGAACTGCAGATATGGTCAGGCGCCTTCAACTTGAATATGGCGACCGTCTGCACCTGGAATCACGCGATAAAAAGGCTGGTTTAGGAACGGCTTATGTACACGGTTTTAGATGGTCGATCTCACACAAATATGATTTTATTTTTGAAATGGACGCTGATTTTTCCCACAATCCGGAAGATCTGCAAAAGTTATATGAGGTCTGCAAATCAGGAAACGCGGACGTCGCAATTGGCTCAAGGTATGTAACAGGTGTAAACGTTGTCAATTGGCCATTAAGCCGGGTTCTGATGTCATATTATGCATCTGTATACGTGCGTATTATTACCGGAATGAAAGTACATGATGCGACTGCAGGTTTTATGTGTTATAAGCGTGAAGTTCTGGAGCAGATTCATCTTGAACGGATAAAATTTATTGGCTACGCATTTCAAATTGAAATGAAATACCGTGCCTACGTTAAGAAGTTTGCTGTCGTTGAAGTGCCGATAATTTTCACCGACCGCACCAGAGGGAAATCAAAGATGAGCAACGCGATCATCAAAGAGGCGGTGTTTGGAGTAATTTCTCTAAAAATCAGAAATATTTTTAATAAGTTATAGAAAATACCATGAATACTGTTCTGATCAAAAATGCGCGCATTGTCAATGAAGGAGTCATTTTTGAAGGTGATGTTTTAATTGAAGGTGAATTTATTGTCGAAATAGGGGAAAGCATCAGTCCCAAAACAGCAAACTGCAAAATTATAGATGCCGAAGGTAATTTTTTGATTCCCGGTGCCATTGATGATCAAGTCCATTTTCGCGAACCCGGCCTCACTCATAAAGGTGATATAGCATCTGAATCAAGGGCTGCCGTTGCGGGTGGAATCACATCTTTTATTGAGCAGCCAAATACAGTTCCTAATGCTGTAACTCACGAAATTCTTGAAGAGAAATATAAAATTGCGGCAGCTACTTCATATGCGAATTATTCATTTATGCTTGGTGCGACAAATGACAATATTGATGAAGTCATAAAAACAGATCCAAAAACAGTAGCCGGTATTAAAATATTTTTGGGATCATCTACAGGAAATATGCTTGTTGATAATGATGCTGCTCTCGAAAAGATCTTTGCGGCAGCACCAACACTGATTGCAGTTCACTGTGAAGACGAGACGACCATTCGCGAAAATCTTCAAAAGTATATTGGAGAATTCGGAGACGCTGTCACTGCAAAGCATCATCCTGAGATTAGGAGCGCCGAGGCTTGTTACCTTTCATCATCCAAGGCTGTAGCGCTTGCTAAGAAAACCGGAGCACGGCTTCATGTGTTTCACCTTTCTACAGCTGTTGAAATGGATTTGTTTACCAATAAAATTCCGCTCGAAGAAAAGAAGATAACCGCCGAGGTCTGCATCCATCACCTTTGGTTTACAGATAAAGATTACGAAACAAAAGGAAACCTGATCAAATGGAATCCGGCCATTAAATCAGAAGCTGATAGAGATGCGCTATGGGCAGCCTTGCTTGACGACCGTATCGATGTAATTGCCACCGATCATGCACCGCATACTAGCGAGGAGAAGATGTTGCCATATCTTCAGGCGCCTTCCGGTGGCCCACTTGTGCAGCACGCTGTCGTTGCTATGTTTGAAAATTACCACCGCGGCAAGATCTCGATCGAAAAGATTGTCGAAAAGATGTCCCACAACCCGGCAAAAATCTTTAAAATAGAAAAACGAGGCTTCATAAAAGTTGGTTTTTATGCAGATTTGGTGATTGTGAATACAGGACTTCCGTGGAACGTCAAAAAAGAAAATATTTTGTACAAATGTGGATGGTCTCCATTTGAGAATTATAATTTCAAATCCAGGATTACACACACATTTATCAATGGAGAGCTTATATATCAAAACTTCAAAGTGAAGGACTTGCGTCGTGGTAAACGACTCTCATTCAACCGCTAATAAATGAAAAATATAATTTTATTTTCACTTTTGCTTCTGACTTTCTCCTGCGGAAAATCATCTGTCGAAAAACCAGACAATCTTATTGAAGAAGATAAGATGGTAGATGTACTGTACGATCTAGCGGTATTGGAAGCATTGAGATCTCAAAAATCGATGGAACTTGCCCAGAATGGCGTTGACCATACGACGTACATCTTTGAAAAGCACAAGATCGACAGCCTTCAATTGGCATCCAGCAACCGCTATTATGCCTCTGACCTTGAAAAGTACAAGGAGATCTATGATCAGGTTAAAGAACGGATTGAGGAACGGAAACTGCAGCTAGACGCTAAATCCGGAGATAAACCGAAGAAAGAACTTGACGATACGCCACAGGTTCAGTAACTAATTTAGTTGAACTTGAATTAGAAGCCAATCCCGCTATACGCTGCAATCTTCGCTCGTTCCTCGCGAAGGATTTCCACTTCTATCGGGGCTAGGGGCTCTTCTATAGTATTAAGTTTATTGCTATTAATAATGTTCTAGTTAAATGGAAACGGCATCCTTGCGGCTTCCCTCAGCGCATCTGGGTTAGCTGAAAAACAGGATCAGCTTCTAATGACCTTGCTGCAGATCCACAATTTCCTTGATCGCTTCATTGATGGGCGTAAATGTAAAACTCAACACGTTTTTAATTTTCTCATTTGAAAAGACTGCCTGCGAATGTAAAGCACGCGCGTCATCTTTGGTAATGTGCCTTTTAAAACCAATTTTAGCCATGATCCAGTCGACCTTCCATCCAATTGATGTCAACCATGGTTTAGCATAAATTTTCGGTGGTGCAACATGCAAAGCAGACGCTACCTGACGAAGTACATTTTCATATGTCATAGTCTCGGCAACGACTGTGAAACGATCGGCCGACAAATCCGTGTTCATTAGCAGTTTAATTATTTTAACTACATCCCAAACGAAAACGAAACCTGCCGTTCCCCGGGTGTAAAAAAGCAATCCGTTTTTGACACGGGAAAATACTTCGCCGCTTCCGGATTCCCAAAAGCCCGCTCCTAATACAATTCCTGGATTTACAATGACAGCATTCAAACCTTCTTGCTGGCCACGCCATATTTCCATTTCCGCACCGTACTTAGAAATTGCATAATCGCCGTGCGGCTTTTCCGGGTTCCATTCCGTTTCCTCGGTAACCACCGACTCATAATCTTTGAGGTCACCTAAGGCTGCGACTGAGCTGACATGGCAAAGCTTTTTGATTTTAAATGACAAACAAAAATTAACGATGTTGGCAGTTCCTTCGATATTTGTCTTTCGAAGACGCTCTTCATCAGCCGGATCGAATGATATAAGCGCAGCGCAATGATAGACTTCTGTAACATCTTTAAAAGCCAGTTCGAGTGATGTGATGTCATTGATATCTGCTTCAACCCAATCAATATGATCAAAAAGGTGAGATTTTGAATATAGCTCAAACAGTCGTCGTGTTTTTTCGATGCTGGCTTTCTGACGATATAGTGCGCGAATCAAGGCCCCGCTCTCAATAAGATGAAGCGCCAAATGCGAACCAATAAGCCCTGTTGCACCTGTAATTAGAATCATGCATCAAAGTTAGATTAAATCAAGGATTCTTTTTACGGCACATTTTCGAATTGCACATTTCGGTTATCTTTGCAAAAAAATTTTGATGAAGAATCTTGTTGAGGAATTGAAGTGGCGCGGACTCTACCATGATAGCATGCCCGGAACCGAAGAGCAATTGCTGAAGGAAGCAACGACGGCATATATTGGCTTTGATCCAACAGCCGATTCGCTTCATATTGGGAGTATGGTTCAGATCATGCTGCTTGTGCACCTTCAACGATTCGGTCACAGGCCAATTGCACTTGTTGGCGGCGCCACAGGAATGATTGGAGATCCTTCAGGTAAATCTGACGAGAGGAACCTTTTAAATGAGGAGCAGCTTGCTAAAAATGTCGCAGGGATCAAAAGTGTTTTGTCTCGCTTTTTAGATTTTACATCAACCGATGCAAATGCTCCAATTATGGTTAACAACTACGATTGGATGAACACGTTTTCTTTTATTGATTTTGCACGCGAGGTCGGAAAACGGATCACTGTCAACTATATGATGGCGAAAGATTCGGTGAAAAAGCGGCTAAGCGGTGAAGTAGGTGAGGGAATGTCATTTACGGAATTCACGTACCAGCTTATTCAAGGATATGATTTTTATCATCTGCATAAAAATTATAATTGTATTTTACAGATGGGTGGTTCAGATCAATGGGGAAATATTACGACAGGAACTGAACTTGTCAGAAGGATGAATTCTGAAGCAGCGAAGGCATACGCATTGACCACTCCACTTATTACCAAAGCCGACGGATCAAAGTTCGGAAAATCTGAAGGTGGAAATATCTGGCTTGACCCCGATAAGACTTCGGTGTATAAATTTTATCAATTCTGGTTAAATTCCACTGATGTTGATGCTGAGAAATATGTCAAGATATTCACATTTCTTGACCAGGATACCATTTCTGGACTGACCGCTCAACATCAGGAAGCGCCACATTTAAGAGTGCTTCAAAGGAGGCTCGCTGAAGAAATTACCGTGTTTGTTCATGGTAGTGACGAATATCAAAAAGCGGTCAAAGCGTCAGAAATCCTCTTTGGAAATGCCACGGCTGAAGATCTGAAAACACTTGATGAACAAACTTTTTTGGAAATTTTTGATGGAGTTCCGCAAGCTGAGATTTCTGCTTCCGATGTTGAATCCGGCATCGATATAGTCAGTGTTCTAAACGAGAAGTCAGGGTTTTTGAAATCTAACGGAGAAGCGAGAAGAGCTTTGTCGGAAAATTCTATTTCTGTTAATCGTGAGAAAGTTACGGAGGCGTTTGTGCTAACATCAGATCACTTAATCAACAATAGATTCGTGTTGCTTCAACGGGGAAAGAAAAACTATTTCGTACTTCGGATTTCTTAGTTACATCACCATCAGGTTACAACCGCGGATGTCACTGTTGTCGAAGCGTCCAAGAACCTCAAACGTTCCATTTGCATATAATTTGCCCAAATCTTGCGTAGCAATAAATGAACATGAATTGATGTTGGCAAGGTCAATTACGTTTAAGCCACCAGTTCTTTCTTCGGGGACGTATGATAATGCATCTTCAGTGTCGCGGACTAAAATCTGCATCCACGGCGGACATTCGAAAATGCCGTTGCCATGCGAATATGCTTGAGACAAAAGTTCCGTCATTCCATATTCTGAATGAATTGATGAAACTCCGAATCCCTCGCAGAGCTGTTTATGAAGTGCTTCCCGGATGATTTCCTTTCTTCTGCCTTTCATTCCGCCTGTTTCCATAATAATTGTGTTGGTAAGCTGGAATTGATGTTTCTCGATCAGGTCAAGAAGTGCGTAAGTAACGCCAATCAAAATGACATTTTCTCCTTCTGCGTCCAGCCTTTCAAGTTTCCCGATCAGACTATTATGGTCGTTCAGATAGAATCCACTCTCAGGATTATTTGTGCCGTTAATCAGATCTTCGACCATATAGATTAACGACGAACCGTTGCGCTCAAGATAGGATGGAAGAAGCGCTAAAATGACGTAATCCGATGGAGTTCCGTAAAATTGCGAAAATGCTCGTTGATAACTTTCCTCGTACAGTTTAACATCAGTTACGTAATGACTGCTTGTAGTTTCTCCTGTTGTTCCACTACTGGTAAAAATTTGCTGAATTGGTCCATTTGAAGACACAACAGAATGTGATTTAAACAATGAAATTGGCAAAAACGGAATTTGCATAATCGTCTTTACCGCATGCACATCAACTTTACGCAAATCGCAAAAATTCCGGTACACCTGATTATTTAAATGCTGATGCCGAAAAACCTTTAGCGCAGTCTTATCAAATTGCTTTTGGTTTGAGATGCTGAATATGTCTAAATTACTGTCCAAAATGTATGAGGTCAAATTAAATAAAAAAAGCTCCAACGAATTGGAGCTTTTCAATATCAAAAAAGATAATTATTTTATAACTAATTTTCTTGTAGCAGTTTTTCCCGCTTCAGTAACTTTAACGATGTAAACACCGCTGTTTAAGTTCGAAACGTTTATAGCCTGATCAGTTACAATTGTATTAATTACTTGTTTTCCAAGAACATCGTAGATAACTACTGCTTTGCTGGCGCTGTTATCTGAAGTAACAAATAAATTTCCGTTCAAAACTGGATTAGGATAAACCTGAAGTCCGGCAATAGCACTTTGATTTGTGCCTAAAGCGCAGTTGTTGAAAGCGCTTGAGCTGTTTCTTGGAGTCGGTTCAGCAATTGTAAAGTCGGCAGCATTATTATTTGTGTCTGTACATCCGCCAAGATTTCTGATCGCTGCAGTTGTGTTAGACAACATAGGAGCGACTGTCCCTTCGAAACCATTTGCTGATCCAACACCTAATAGGTCAACCACTGCAGGATCAGTAACACTAGTTATAAGTGTTGTTGTATTAGCCAAAACCAGTTTAAAGTTTGAACCTGACATTGCAAGTTGATTGACATCTACAACCGTAACTAAATCTGGATTTGGAAGAGCTTGTGTTCCACCTGCACCCTGAGCTTGTTGTACCAGATAATATTGACCCGGGGCCAAAATGAAATTAGGAAGGTCGGTTTTACTCCAGTTTGATCCACCAGCGGCAGCGTACTGTAGTGAGTATCCTTCTAAATTAACAGGAAGGACGCCTCTGTTAAAAATTTCAACAAAATCATGAGTTAAAGTCGCGCCAT
>DASWND010000067.1:0-55830 GCA_036399435.1 Flavobacterium sp. | reverse complement strand
TATTGCTCTTTGGGTTTGTATCCCGTAATAAGCTTCTGCCGGAATTTGAAGATTTCCTAAAAGGTCGTTTTCGATTCTGAACATGAAAGTTTTTTCTTAAAGGTACTTCTTTCAGTTAAAAGAATGTTCTAAGGAGTTGCTAAAACTGTGATGTACCAACCAGAAAAGTTGAGGCAAAAGTCAATGATGTTATGTTGCAGTAACTGCGCGAAGGATTGCAGCGTAAAGCCCGCAGCGAGTGCAACGAAGTGAGGACTTGAAGCGGAAAGCCTGACCCTTGTGGTCGCGCCCGAATCAAAAATGATCTACTCCTTACGCCACTTTTTGGTTTCTTCGAAAACATGCTCCAGGATTGCAGCTTCTTTTTCGTCAAAATCGACGTTGCGGCGCGACATCACTATTCTTGCAGTTTCAAATGCTTTCTTTGTCACATAAGTCGAAAAACCTGAAGCGCCGCCCCATGAAAAGCTGGGAACGAAATTGCGTGGAAACCCACTTCCGAAAATGTTTGCGCTAACACCAACTACAGTTCCGGTGTTGAACATCGTGTTGATTCCGCACTTCGAATGATCACCCATGATGAGTCCGCAGAACTGCAAGCCGGTCTTTTCAAAACCGCCTGTTTCATAGCTCCACAATTTTACCCCTTCATAATTGTTCTTTAAGTTCGAATTATTGCTGTCGGCTCCGATATTACACCATTCGCCGAGAACCGAATTCCCAAGGAAGCCGTCGTGGCCTTTGTTGGAATAACCAAACAAAACCGAGTTGCTGACTTCGCCACCAATCCTTGAAAAAGGCCCGACGGTTGTAGCGCCGTAAACTTTGGTGCCGAGCTTCACCTGAGCGCCTTCGCATAGTGCAAACGGCCCGCGGATCATTGAGCCCTCCATGATCTCGCTGTCTTTACCAATATAAATCGGCCCTGAAGATGCGTTTAAAGTGACGAATTCGAGTTTAGCGCCTTCTTCGATAAAGATGTTTTCGGGTGAAATGACATTTACAGATTTTGGAATTGGCTGCGAAGTCCGGTTTTCAGTAAGGAGTTCAAAGTCTTCAATAAGCGCAGCGGCATTTTTTGCAAAAATATCCCACGGGTGTTCGATAGTGAGGCAGGTATCGGTGTATTCGATCATTTCATAGGTATCAAAATCGACTTCTTCCTGCGTGTCTTGTGTATAAAATGCAATGATATCGTCGCCTTTTACAATGGCTTGTTTTGGTTCAAGGTTCATTACCATTTCGGCAAGGATCTCGCATGGAAGGTAAGCTGCGTATATCATGATGTTCTCTTCCATTTCAACCATCGGAAATTTTTCGGACAGATATTCCTCTGTGATTGTAGTGGTTGTAGTTCCGAGGATCTTTTCCCATTTTTCCCGGATCGTTAAAATACCTACGCGAATATCGGCGACCGGCCTCGTAAACGTCAGTGGCAGTAAGGCATCGCGCACGCTTCCGTCAAATAAGATATAGTTCATGGGTAAAGGTTCAGAGTTAGGTGAAAATTGTTCAAGGAATCCAAAGTTACAAAGTTAAGTTTAAAAATCCTCGGGCATAAAAAAAGCCTTTCGTTTAAGAAAGGCTTGATTTTGCTGAAGCAGCTATTATTTTGCGTGTTTCGCGTATTTTGTTTTGAACTTGTCGATACGTCCTGCAGTGTCGATAAGTTTTGATTTACCAGTGTAGAACGGGTGAGATGTTCTTGAAATCTCCATTTTTACTACCGGATACTCAACTCCTTCATGCATGATCGTTTCTCTTGTATCAGCTGTTGATTTGGTAATGAACACTTCTTCGTTAGACATGTCCTTAAATGCTACCAATCTGTAATTTTCCGGGTGGATTCCTTTTTTCATCTTTCGTATTATTTTGACTGCTGCCGGTTTTGAAGCTTTCACTTGAAAGGTATAAACTGCCGCAACCTTTTGTTTATATTTTTATTAGAGTGTGCAAATTTACATTTATTTTTTAATATTCAAATGGTTTACACGTTTTTTTATTACAGCGGCTTATGCGTTTTTTCAGGCTGATATTGGCGGAATTGCTATATTTGTCTACAAAACCAAAACCATAACAAAATGAAAGAAACTACAGTTAAATCACCTGCAAAATTTGCACTACAGTTCGGCGCATTGTTCGGCATTATAATGATCCTTGAATTTGTAATTCTATACGTTGCAGATATTGATCCTATATCAATGCCAATGGTAGGTACAATTATAAATGTGGTGAATTTTCTTGTCCTGCCTGTCCTTTTTATTTCTCTTGCATGCACAAGTTATAAAAAGATGAACGGTGGATTTATCTCTTTTGGTCAATGCCTTAAAATTGGGGTGACGCTTTGTTTGATCGCAGGTGTAATTTATTCAGTTTTTGCAAGTATTTGGGCTGTTGTCTTCCCTGAATATACAGCAACTGTATTGCGTAAAACAAGGGCAGTGATGGTGGATACCAGTCCGGAACTTACAGAGGATCAAATTGATATGGCGCTTTCGATGACTGAAAAATTTATGAATCCGGCGCTGATGATCCCTGTTACGATCTTGACATATTGTGTTATTGGATTACTTTTTTCCCTAATCATTGGAGCTATTGTAAAAAAAGATCCGGCCACAAGTTTCTAATTAATGGATATATCTATTGTTATTCCGCTTCTCAATGAAGAAGAATCGTTACAGGAACTTCACGACTGGATCGTTGCTGTCATGCTTGAAAATGATTACCAATACGAACTGCTTTTTATCGACGATGGAAGCACCGATCGTTCATGGGAGATCATTGAAAGGCTTGCGATGCAGAATCCAAATGTGAAAGCAATCCACTTTAGGAATAACTATGGAAAATCACAGGCGCTTCATGCCGGTTTTGCAAGAGCGCAAGGTGATGTCATAATTACTATGGATGCGGATCTTCAGGACAATCCCGAAGAGATTCCGGAGTTATATGATATGATCATTCGCCAAAAGTATGACCTCGTATCAGGTTGGAAAAAGAAAAGGTACGATTCAGTTGTCACCAAAAATCTTCCATCAAAATTATTTAACTGGGCTGCGCGTAAAACATCGGGCGTTCAACTGAATGATTTTAACTGCGGTCTTAAAGCGTATCGAAAGGCCGTTATCAAAGACATTGAGGTTTCGGGTGAAATGCATCGATACATTCCTGTGCTTGCGAAAAATGCAGGATATTCGAAAATCGGTGAAAAGGTTGTAAAACATCAGGCAAGAAAGTATGGCGAGACGAAATTTGGTATGGAACGTTTTATAAATGGCTTTTTGGATCTGATCACCATTTGGTTTTTATCAAGATTCGGAAGGCGTCCGATGCACTTATTTGGCGCTTTAGGATCGATTATGTTTATCATCGGGTTTTTAGCTGCAGGATTTATCGGAATCAATAAATTAATCCGGCTTTACAATCACCTGCCGACGGTTTTAGTGACTGAAAATCCATGGTTTTATATATCATTGGCGACAATGGTAATCGGAACACAATTGTTTCTCGCGGGATTTTTGGGTGAAATTATTCTGCGGACAAAGTCCAACAGCGACCGTTACAAAATATCAGGAACTTTAAATCTCGACAACCGCGAAGTTGCTTTTAATCAGGGTTAACTATCAAAATGAACTACATGCATATCGAAGAAAATATTTTAAATGAAGTGAACGAATGGCTGACTGATGCATTCGATGAAGATACACGTGAAGCAGTAAAAGAAATGATGACTTCTTCGCCTGCAACATTAACTGAAAGTTTTTATAAAAACCTGGAATTTGGGACCGGCGGAATGCGCGGCATCATGGGTGTGGGCACAAACCGAATCAATAAATATACACTTGGAAAAAGCACGCAGGGACTTTCAGACTACATGCATGCCTCTTTTCCCGGACAGGAATTAAAGGTTGCGATTGCATACGATTGCCGCTTAAACAGCGATACACTTGCAAAAACAGTCGCAGATGTATTTTCGGCAAATGGAATCCATGTTTATCTGTTTTCAGACATGCGTCCGACTCCGGAGTTGTCCTTTGCTGTACGTTATCTGAAATGTCATTGCGGGATTGTGTTGACAGCTTCGCATAATCCTCCTGAATACAACGGATATAAAGTGTATTGGGAAGATGGAGGTCAGCTTGTGCCGCCACAGGACAATGAAATCATTGCAGTTATTGAAGAACTGAAATATGCAGAAATAAAATGGCAGGCGAACGAAGCACTGATCCATTACATTGATCAGGAAGTTGATGATGCATTTATTGCTTCAACTATTGAAAATGCTTCTTTTGATACGCCTTCAGATGCAAAAGACAATCTTCAGATCGTATTTACATCACTTCATGGAACGTCTATAAAACTTGTTCCTCAAACACTGGAGCGCGCAGGTTATAAAAACGTGCATCTTGTCGCAGAACAATCAGAACCGAACGGAAATTTTCCTACGGTAAAATCACCAAATCCGGAAGAACCTGAAGCGCTGACAATGGCTTTGGCACTTGCTGAAAAAGTAAATGCTGATATCGTCATCGGGACTGATCCTGATTCAGACCGCCTTGGCGTTGCTGTTCGTGATAACGATGGCAAGATGGTTCTTTTGAACGGAAACCAAACTATGGCACTGATGACCGGATTTTTGCTCGAGCAGTGGAAAAAAGCGGGGAAATTAGACGGACGACAATTTGTTGGATCAACGATCGTTTCAACTCCAATGATTATGGAAATAGCCACTAATTATGGAGCACAATGCAAAATAGGCTTGACCGGCTTCAAATGGATCGCGAAGATGATCAAAGATTTTCCCGAATTGCAGTTCATCGGCGGCGGCGAAGAAAGTTTTGGCTTTATGGTTGGCGACGCAGTACGCGATAAAGATGCGGTTGCCTCTACTCTACTTGTCTGCGAAATTGCAGCTTTGGCTAAAGCAAAAGGAAGTTCGGCTTACAAGGAACTTCTTCAACTTTATGTTGACCACGGATTTTTTAAAGAACATTTAGTTTCGCTTACTAAAAAAGGAATTGAAGGCGCAGTTCAGATCAAACAAATGATGGTTGATCTTCGTCAAAATCCATTGAAAGAAATTAATGGACAGCGCGTTGTGATGGTTGAAGACTATTTGGCATCGACTGCAAAAAACCTGCTGACAAATGAAGAAGAAGTTTTATCAATTCCAAAATCGGATGTATTGATCTACTATACAGAAGACGGATCAAAAATCGCAGCACGGCCAAGCGGAACAGAGCCAAAAATTAAATTTTACGTAAGCGTTAATACACAAGTTGGATCTATCGATGAAATTCAGGATGCTGAAGCTTACCTCGATGAAAAGATCCGCAACATACTTACCGACCTCAACATCATTTAATGAGCAGCATAAAAAAGATCATTCCGTATGCAAAACCGTATAAGAAGTACGCTTATCTGAATATCTTCTTCAACGTTTTATATGCACTTTTCAGCACGCTTTCGTTCGTTGCACTTTTGCCAATGCTTGAAGTGCTGTTCGATCAGAACAAACGGAATATGGTGAAGCCGGTTTACGAAGGTTTATTTGCTGACGGATTCAATATTAAGGATTACCTCACTAATTTGTTGAGCTATCATCTCACGACATCAACCGATATGTACGGGCCTGCTCACACACTATCTATACTTGTTGCGGTGATTATTTCTATCTTTTTACTAAAAAATCTGTGCGACTACCTCGCCATGTTTTTTATAACCTATTTAAAAAACGGTATTCTTCGCGATGTACGAAATGCCATGTATCAAAAAACATTGGAGCTGCCGCTGTCATTTTTTTCAGAAAAGCGAAAAGGCGATGTTATATCGAGGATTTCAGGTGACGTGAATGAGGTACAAGGTTCATTCATGGCAATGCTTGAACTCATTATCAAAGAACCGTTGACAGTTTTATTTGCTCTGGGCACGATGTTTCTTATCAGCACCAAATTAACCCTTTTCGTATTTATTTTTATTCCAATTTCGGGGTATATTATTTCCGTAATTGGCAAAAGGTTAAAGCGCAAATCAACCAGGGCTCAGCAAGAACAAGGGACATTTTTATCCACCATTGAAGAAACATTAGGCGGGTTAAAAGTCGTAAAAAGTTACAATTCGGAAGTCTATTTTTCGTCAGTATTTCAACGTTCAACTGATCGATTCACCAAACTTTCAAACAGTATCGGTAATCGTCAGAACCTTGCTTCGCCATTGAGCGAGTTTATGGGAATTGTGATCATCGGAGTCCTTTTGTGGTACGGCGGCAGCATGGTTTTGCTGGAAAACACATTGGAGGGATCTCAGTTTATCATTTATATGGGATTAGCCTATAATATTTTGACACCGGCGAAAGCGATCTCGAAGGCATCGTATAGTGTCAAACGCGGAAATGCGGCAGCTGAACGTGTAATGGAAATCCTCGAACAGCCTAATCCTATTACGAGCAAACCCAATGCAATCCATAAAGAAACTTTTGAGAGCGGGATTTCTATCAAGAACATCAACTTTAAGTATGAGAACGAGATAGTCCTGAAAGATTTTGGACTTGAAATACCAAAAGGGAAAACCATAGCACTTGTTGGTCAGTCGGGAAGCGGAAAAAGTACAATTGCTAGTTTACTTACACGTTTTTATGATGTTACCGATGGAAGTATTTCAATTGACGGCATTGACATCAGAGACATGGATCTGCAGTCACTACGTGGGCTAATAGGACTTGTAACTCAGGACAGCATACTCTTTAACGATACTATTCGTGCCAATGTCGCTCTTGGAAAGCTTGATGCTACAGATGAGGAAATTATGGAAGCATTAAAAATTGCAAATGCTTTTGAATTTGTCAAAAATCTTCCAAACGGCATTTACACCAACATCGGCGATAGCGGAAATAAACTAAGTGGTGGTCAGAAACAGCGTCTTAACATCGCTCGGGCTGTACTTAAAAATCCGCCAATTATGATCCTTGATGAAGCCACTTCTGCTCTTGACACAGAAAGCGAAAGGCTGGTGCAGCAGGCGCTTGAGAATATGATGCTGAACAGAACCTCGGTTGTCATTGCGCACAGGTTATCAACAATTCAAAAAGCTGATTCAATTGTCGTGATGCAGAACGGAAGAATCGTTGAACAAGGCCGTCATGAAGACCTGATTATTCAGGAAGGTGTTTATAAAAAGCTTGTGATGATGCAATCATTTGACTAAATTTTTGTTTAGCTTTATATATTAGCGGAATCAGTTTTTATGTATGTACGCAATCAAAATATTAAGCTTCCCGAAGATCCAAACACCATCATCTGGAAATACCTGAGTTTCTCAAAATTCCTGGACCTGCTGCTGTCAAAAAAGCTGTTCATGGCGCGTTCCGACAAGTTTGAAGATCAATATGAAGGAACATTCAGCGAACCGACATTTGAAGAAATGAAGAGGCTTTCGGTTGATAATCCAAAATTTCTCGATTATTATAAAACCCATCGCGAAAAGGTTGTTGTAAGCAGCTGGCATATCAACGAATATGAATCTTTTGCAATGTGGCAGATCTTTACCCAAAACAATGAAGGACTCGCTTTGCAGACTACCGTTGGAAGGCTTCAACAGGCTTTAGCTCCTGAACAACAACTCGAACAATACATCGGCCAGGTCAACTACATCGACTATAAAAGGGAGTATATTCCTTTTGAAGATGCTTTCTTCCCTTTCCTTTTCAAGCGAAAAAGTTTCCAATACGAGCGTGAAATCAGGGTGATTACTGACATGAGTTTACATAATATCAATATCAACGAGGGCATCAAAATCAACGTTGACATAGACAAGTTGATCGAGCGGATCTATATTCACCCAAAATCTGAAAACTGGTATAAAAAAGTGGTAATTGAAATTCTGGAGAAGCTCGGATTTGACTTTATAATTGAAAAATCAGACCTTGAAAGCGATATCCTGATTTAGATTGGCTTATAGGTTTTCACCGACCAATCTTTTGCGGTAACATCTACATAATTGTAATGCAGTATATCATTCTTGTCAAATTCACCATTTTTGTTGGTGTCTTCGATGGTCCTGAAGTAAACACGATTAGAATTTACTGCCAATTCCCAATCAATCAGCTCTTCAAAATCGGCAGATAACTTTGTGAATTTCTCGCCACTGATCGTACTGATGTAAAGAGATTTTATATCGGTGTCATCTAACTTCCCATCTTTATTAGTATCTACATCAGCAAGTGTGTATACCATTAACTGCTGTTTTGTTTTTTCGGCAACCTGTCGCAAGAAAGTTGCTGTCTGGATCATCACCGGTTTTTCTGAAAGCACATGAAGCGAATCAGAGTTAATCGCCTGAAATTTTAAATTGCTTAAATATCCGGTAATCTCAAATTCATTGTAGTTAGAGATTGTGTAACTAACGCTATTTGAAGCGCCGCCGGCATACTTTGCCCGCCCACCATCATACACTCTTATGTCGCCAATCGGGTGAATTAAATAATCTGTACCAGAAATTTCTATAGGTAAATCAGCGATAACAATACGTGTCGTATCAACATTGGCAGGTGCCACTTTGTTTTTGGATGCATTGTCGTAAATAACCTTTGGCTTTTCTTTTTCTTGATTGCATGATGAAATCAATATTGTAAATGCAAAAAGAATGATATAGCGTGACTTCATGATTCCCTTCAAATTGTTGCTCGCTTTGAACATGTTCATACCAAATATACAAATTCCGATGCAAGAGATTTTACAATCTTGCCGTCAGTTTAACATTAAAAACCCGTGTCGTCATATAATTCGGAATGCCATACTGGTTCTTAGAATAAACATCCCTAACCCAAGTATTGGTTATAGCATTCTGATTATTGAAAAGGTTAAAGATCTCAGCACCTATCGACAAATCTTTGAACTTCCGAAGCCAGTGATTTTCACTACGGACTGCGTTGTTATGGGTAAGTACGTATGAAAATCCAACATCAGCCCTTCGATAATCCCGCAGTCGGCTTTGGTATTGATATGGATCGGCGTAAGATGGTGATCCACCAGGCAAACCTGTATTATAAACCAGATTAAGATACATTTTCACACTTGGAATATTCGGCATATAATCCTGAAATAAAACACCGAATTTCAGCCTCTGATCGCTGGGACGTGCTATAAATCCGCGGTTATTGATATTTTCCTCAGTCTTCAGGTATCCAAAGCTTAGCCATGATTCTGTTCCGGGAACAAATTCGCCGTTTAAACGCATATCAAGTCCGTAAGCAAAAGCCTCGGCATTGTTATCGGCGCGGTACCGTATCCGTACGTTTTCTAAAGTATACGCATTGACATCAGACAGAGATTTATAATACGCTTCAGATACGAGCTTAAAAGGCCGCTGCCAGAGCTTAAAGCTATAGTCGTTGCTCAAAACCAGATGAACCGATTGCTGCGCCTTTACGTTTGGCCGCACCAGCCCAAGTGAGTCACGCAGTTCACGATACGACGGCGGCTGATGGTAAAATCCTCCGGAAATGCGAAACACCATGTCTTTTCGCCAATCAGGTTTAATGGCAAACTGAGCACGCGGACTAATACTAAGTTGATCTTTTCCTTCGGTCAACGCACCTGAAACCTTCCAACTTTGAGCACGAACTCCTGCGTTATACCAGACTTGATGCGAGCCCCATGTTCCTTTTCTGTTCCACTGCAGATAAGCTGAAAATCGATCTATATTAGTATGGTTATTAGCCCTTACGTATTGATACGGAACCAATGGACCAACGTACGGGTTGTACGGCTGATCATTTACCGGCAGATCCAAAACAGGTGGATTTAACGAAAAACCTGCTGAATCAATGACCTCCCATTCAACGATACGATCGCGAATGTCTTCCCTGGTATATTTAAAGCCCCATTCAACTTGATTAACTCCGCTTTGATGGAATCCTTTCACTTCTGTATTGACTATAAACGCGTCGAGGTTGTTTCTTGCGTGGTTTAACTGGGTCCCGATTCCACGGCTGAAAACAACGTCGCCCCTCGTTTCAGAACCTAAATTCGTATCGACCTCACCAAGAAAGTAACCGGCGTATATATCAAAATACTCCTGTTCTAAAGCTTGATAAGCCGACCCAATAAACTTTAATGTGAAATTATCATTGACATTGTAGACAGATTTAAAAGCTCCAAAATAAGTGTCGTACCGATCCTTTTCCTGTCCTTCATAATAGACCTGAAGCGCGATCGGTTCGTCGATTGTTCCGAAGTTGGTCTGGCGAGTAAGGGGCTGATAATTGTACTTGTTTTGTGCAAGGTTGCCTAAAAAGCTCCACTGCCATTTTGTTGAAGGTGTAAAGGTTACGTTTGCCTGTACATCGGCAAAAGTCGGCCTGAAGTTCGTTTGGGTCTCCTGGCTATTAACCAAAAGGCTGTTGTCACGATAACGGACTCCGATAATGCCTGACCATTTCTGATTTTTAGATGCAGATTCGACTGCCAGGCTTCCACCGAGCAAACTCGCTTCGGCAGACGCACCAAATTTGACAGGCCTACGATAAGTGATATCGAGGACAGATGAAAGGCGATCTCCATATTTTGCCTGAAAACCACCTGCTGAAAAGTCAACTTGCTGAACCAGATCAGTATTAGTAAAACTTAAACCTTCCTGCTGGCCGGAGCGAACAAGAAATGGCCGGTAAACTTCGATCTCGTTGACGTAAACAAGATTTTCATCGTAGTTTCCACCTCGAACAGCGTATTGTGTGCTAAGTTCATTGTTTGAATAAACTCCGGGTAAAGTTTTTAATATATTTTCAACTCCGGGATTAGCTCCGGGAATATTACGAATCACTTCAGGTTCAATGACTGTCAAGCCTTCTACCCTTCTTCGGTTATTGGCCGTTATGATCACTTCGCCCATCATCTCGGCATCGTCCGACATCACAATGTTTAGTTCGTAATCTTCATTTTGTTTGAGTTCTACGGTGGCAGAGACTTTCTTTAGCGAGACATGCGAAAAAACAATGAATATTTTCCGGTCAGCAGGAACCGTCAGAATATAGAAACCATTCTCGTTAGTAGTAGTTGATTTATTATCTACAGTAACATTGACGGCAGGAACAGGCATGTTGTTCTCGTCGAGAATTATGCCTTTTATCCTTGCGGTTTGGGCAAATAGAGCAAAGTTGATGAGAAAAAAAAATAGGAAATAGATTCGCGTTCTAGCTTTCAAATGCACACGGGTTTATTATTGACTTCTGAAAAAATGCGTCTCAAAGATAGCAGAATTTCCGGCATTATCAGAAACTGTCACTTTTAATTCATTACGGCCTTCCAGCACGATGTTATCTGCAAACACATGCGTGAGTTTTCGCGCCTTATAGTCGTATTCGAACAGTATCCATTTGCCGTTTAGCCATCCGTTGTATTCGCGAATTCCAGACAAATCATCTTTTATGTAAACGTCTAAAGTACGTTGATTAGTGATCCATTTACCGGTAATTGATTTAGCCATCGAAATCACGGGCGCCGTATCATCTTTGGCAAGGCTAATTTTCCCTAAAGCTTTAAGTTTAGCGGTGAAATAGCCGTCTTTGAGAAATGTCGAATTATAGGTCAATTTCTTTCCATCGACCAAAGCAATAAAAGTTTTTTTTCGGTCAGCATCTGATGTAAGAGTATCTTTAATAGACACTGTAAAATTGCTGTGTACAGGAATATTTTTATTGTTCAGATAAAGCGAATTTGCCCGCACATCGAAATCGAGATAAAAATCTTCATAAAAAGTCCCTGCAGGAAAGAAAACGCTGATATTGTCTTTTTCGTAATTGTGATCCTTAGCCGCTTCCAGGAAAAAGGGAGTAAGTCGCTTTTCGACAGGCACAAGTGGCGCTTCGGGCGAATGTTCAATGTTGACTGAAATCGTGCTTAGATTGCCATGATAATCTGTTACTTCGACACGATAAACTCCAGTAGTATTAGGCTGGACATTGATAATGCCGTTATTGCTGTCTGTGTCGATAATACTCAATGGAAACTTTTGTTTCATAAAAAGCTTTTGTACACGTTGCCCAATCTGACGAAACCTTGAATAGTCGAGCAGTGCATTAATATATCGGCTTTCATCAAATGCGAAAGTGTCAAACTCATATCCGAATATTGGCTTACCATTCAAAAAAGACTTTACGCCATAAACCCCATTCCTATTACTTGAGTTGTTGTTAGAATCGTATGTATTGATGCCGAATCCAATTTTACTTTTAGCAAAAATCTTTTCGGATGAATATTGTCCATTTCCCTGAGGCGTGAGGTTTACCACGATCGGCACAGACGATTTATTAACAACAGCATCATCGTCAAGCGGATAAACCACAAGATCGCTAATGACCGGCCGTTTTGTATCCGGAAGCTTTGCCGCGAAACCAAAGAAAATTGGATTTATAGCTTTCTCAGTCGCGGAATCACGAATTTCAAAATGCAAATGTGGCCCTTGTGAACCTCCGGTATTGCCTGAATAAGCAATTACTTCACCTTTAGTTATGGGAAGTTCATTCGGTGCAGGCAATACTTCAATTTCAAATGCCTGATCTTTGTATTGCTGCGCTTTTATATAAGCCTCTACTTTGCCGGCGCCACTGCGCAAGTGTCCGTATAAGGTCGTAAATCCGTTTGGATGCGTGATGTAAATAGCTTTTCCATACCCATAGCTTGAGATTTTTATCCTGGAGATATACCCATCGGCGGCAGCATAGACATTAAGGCCTTCCTTCTGCTGGGTACGAAAATCAAAACCGGCGTGAAAGTGGTTTGAGCGGAGTTCGCCGAAATTACCGGATAATTCCATTGTAATATCAAGTGGCTGCCGAAAATAATCTTTTGGATATTCCTGCTGAGCAAAGACAGATGAAAGAACGAGCAGGAAACATGGGACAAATCTCATAAATACATTTTTGGCTAAAATAAATAATTCAAAAGCACAATTGTTACACTTTAAGAATACCAAAGGTTAAATTGAAATGGGCTGCATACAAAACGCGCAAAAGTCACAAAAAAATTGTCATATTTGCGAAGGAATATTAACTTTGTGAATCGAAGATTTGTACGTTATAACTTATGAGTGAAATAACAGGTATTATTGATGCTCTTGAAAGCAGGATCGGCATGCTGATCAAGAAAATCGATGACCTGCAGGCTCAGAATTCGCTTATAAGATCACAGCTGGATGCTTCTGAAGCTGAAAAACGGAAACAAGTTGAAGAAATCAGCACATTGAAATCATCATACGACACTTTGAAGCTCACAAACAGCTTGCTTGGAGGTGATGAAAGTAAAAGGGAAACGAAACTGAAGATAAATTCCCTGATACGAGACATCGATTATTGCATCGCACAACTTGCAGAATAACATGAGCGACAAATTAAAAATAAAGCTTTCGATCGCAGACAGGGTTTATCCCTTAACTGTCGAGATGTCGCAGGAAGAAGGATTGCGAAGTGCTTCAAAGAAGATTGATTTAATGATCAAACAATTTGAAGAAAATTATGCAGTTCGTGATAAGCAGGATGTTCTGGCAATGTGCGCACTGCAGTTCGCATCGCAACTTGAGCAAAAGCAGCTTGACAATTCAATTGATGGCACAGAGACAATGGATCGTCTCAAAAAAATTAATGATTTATTAGTTCAATATCTTGATAAATAACGTTCTTTACACAACCTAAAATACTGCCTACATTAGTACAATTTGATAAACTCAACATTAACATTTTTAAAATGAGTAAATCGTCACTACTAAAGCATGCTGCTTCGTGCAGAAACTTGAACAGTGAGTTAGCTCAAAACTTGTCTTCACGAGTTTATAAATCACTGATGTAGGCTTTTTTATAACTTCAAAAACCACAATGGACATTACAACAATATTAATTGCAGGAATAGTTGGATTGGCACTGGGATTCGCCATCGCAAAAATGATCGAGAAGAGCAACGTTTCAAATCTGATCCGAAACGCAAAAAAAGAAGCAACTTCAATTCTAAAAGACGCTAACCTCGAAGCAGAAAACATTAAAAAGGATAAAATACTTCAGGCTAAAGAAAAGTTTATTGAACTAAAAGCAGAACACGAGCAGGTCATTCTTTCACGTGATAAAAAAGTTGCAGAAATTGAGAAGCGTGTTCGAGATAAAGAATCGCTGGTTTCTAGTGAGCTTGCAAAAGCGAAAAAGGTTAACGATGAATTTGAGGCTAAATCAGCAGAATACAAATCAAAAATTGAAGTTCTTGACAAAAAGCAGGTAGAAGTTGAGCGTATGCATAAAAGCCAGCTTGAGCAACTTGAAGTTATATCCGGACTATCTGCCGAAGATGCAAAAGAACAACTTGTTGAAGGCCTGAAAGCCGAAGCAAGAACGAAAGCAATGGCGCACATTCAGGATACCATTGAAGAAGCAAAACTGACCGCGCAACAAGAGGCTAAGAAAATCATCATTAACACTATTCAGCGCGTTGGTACTGAAGAAGCTGTTGAAAATTGCGTTTCGGTTTTCAACATCGAATCTGATGATGTTAAAGGAAGGATCATCGGCCGTGAAGGTAGAAATATCCGTGCTTTGGAAGCTGCAACAGGAGTTGAGATCATTGTCGATGATACGCCTGAAGCAATCATCCTTTCGTGTTTTGATCCTGTACGTCGCGAAATCGCGAGGCTTGCCCTTCACAAACTGGTAACAGACGGACGTATTCACCCTGCGAGAATTGAAGAAGTTGTTGCAAAAACTGCCAAGCAAATTGACGACGAGATCATTGACGTTGGTAAACGTACGGTTATCGATCTTGGAATACACGGATTACATCCTGAACTGATTAAGGTCGTAGGACGTATGAAATACAGATCTTCTTACGGTCAGAATTTATTGCAGCACTCACGTGAAGTTTCGAAGCTATGCGGAATTATGGCTGCTGAATTAGGCTTGAATGTTAAACTTGCCAAAAGAGCAGGATTACTACATGATATTGGAAAAGTTCCTGATACTGAAAGCGATCTTCCACACGCACTTCTTGGTATGCAATGGGCTGAGAAATATGGCGAGAAAGAAGAAGTTTGCAACGCAATCGGAGCTCATCACGACGAGATAGAAATGAAATCACTGCTTTCACCGATAATTCAGGTTTGTGATGCAATTTCAGGCGCAAGGCCGGGTGCAAGACGACAGGTTCTTGATTCGTATATTCAGCGTTTAAAAGACCTTGAAGATATCGCTTTCGGATTTACAGGCGTTAAAAATGCCTATGCTATCCAGGCCGGACGTGAATTACGTGTAATCGTTGAAAGTGAAAAAGTTTCCGATGATAACGCTGCAAGCCTATCATTCGATATCTCACAAAAGATCCAGACAGAAATGACTTATCCGGGTCAGGTTAAAGTTACCGTTATCCGGGAAACAAGAGCGGTGAACATCGCAAAGTAATCTCAATAAATACCAATATGAGAGAAAGGATCAGCTAACACAGCTGGTCCTTTTTTTATTTACGCGGGTGATAAGTCTCCATGATCTGCGTCAGGTGCTTTCTGTCGAGGTGGACATAAATTTCAGTAGTCGTAATTGATTCATGTCCAAGCATCAGTTGTATCGACCGAAGATCAGCACCATTTTGAAGAAGGTGCGTTGCAAATGAGTGGCGCAGTGTATGCGGACTGATGTTTTTATTAAGGGATAATTTTACTGCGAGATCTTTTATAATCGTAAAAACCATCGCTCGGGTAAGGCCTCTTCCACGGCGGTTTAAAAACAATGTGTCTTCGTGACCTTTTTGTATGTTCAGATGCGTCCTGACCGAATTGTGGTAAATCTCTATATATTTAACTGTCAAAGGACCAATAGGCACAAAGCGTTGCTTATTACCTTTTCCCGTAATTTTAATAAAACCTTCATCGAAAAATAGATCAGAAATCTTTAATGTAACCAACTCCGAGACACGTAGTCCACAGCCATAAAGTGTTTCCAGCATCGCCCGGTTGCGCTCGCCTTCAGGAGTAGAAAGATCGACTGCTGCAATAAGTTTGTCGATCTCGGCAAGATCAAGCGTATCAGGAAGCTTTCGTCCCATCCGCGGAGTTTCAATGAGCTCCATCGGACTATCGGCACGCATGTCTTCAAAAACAAGCCATCCAAAGAAACTCTTTAGGCCTGAAATTATTCTGGCCTGTGATCTGGCATTGACTTCACCCGACACTGCATAGATAAACCCCTGAATGGCGGAATCATCAATTTGAATTGGTGAAATGTCAATGTTATTAGTGTTAAGATAATCGACAAGGCGTGCAATATCGAAAGTATAATTCTCAATTGTATGTGCCGATAACCCTCTTTCAATTTTAAGGTATGATCTAAAGTTCTTAATATAATTGTTCCAGCTTTTCATCTACGGAAGTAAAAATACAAAAGTGATTAAAATCAGCAACCGTTGAAAAAAGGCTACAGCATTATTCGCTCCTTTAACAATTACTAAAAAGTTACAGAATTATCATTAAACATATCATAATATCCAATAGCGACGTAGAAAATCAGAGTATTAACTATAAACATGCGAATTATGTAATGTTAACGGAAACTTAATTAAGGAAAAATTAATAATGTGGAATTGAAGTCGCCATAACTTTGCCGTACTAACTTAAAAAAAAATACAGACTATGAAATCATTGAAATTAATAACAGCAGCAGCAATAGTGTTATCCGCAGTGTCGACAGCTAATGCTCAAAATGAAGCAGACAACACAACAGACCGATCGATCAGCTTCGGAGTTAAAGGAGGAGTTAACTTTGCGACTATCACAGGTGACGACTTTGACAGCCCTGATTCCCGTACAAGCTTTCACGTGGGTGCACTTGTAGAATTTCCGTTGGATCCAATGTTTTCGATTCAGGCGGAAGCTTTATATTCAGGGCAGGGATTTGAGTATGATGTTCCGGCTATCGCAGGAGAAAACGAGCATGTAGAATACCAACTTGATTACCTGAACATTCCAGTCTTAGCCAAAATCTACGCAACTAGAGGCTTAAGTTTTGAGGTTGGACCACAGTTTGGATTTAAGGTAAACGAAGAGATCGATAGCGCACCAACAGAAGATGAAGGTGACAATGTTATTAATGAAGCTGAGACATTTGATATGGGTATCGCAGGTGGATTGACATTCACAACAGAAATGGGACTATTTGCCAGCGGCCGTTATGTTTATGGATTAACTGACATTATTGAAGATGTTAATGCCAGAAACTCTGTATTTCAAATAAGCCTTGGATATAAATTCTAAGAAGTTGACCAACAACTTAGAAAAAGAAAAGCCTCCTGAATCAGGAGGCTTTTTTTATGTATTTCATTTTGCTACTAGAATTTATATAGCAATCCGAAAGTTGGTGTATTGAAGAAATTATTGAAAGAGTTGATATTACCATTAAACTCACTTCTTGTTGTTTCGAAATCACCACTAGCATCTTCTGATTTCACAGAATTGAATGATAAAATATCAGCCAATCCGAATGAAATTGCCATGTTTGGAGTAACGAAATAGTTAATTCCTAAATCAATTCCAATATTCAAGTTTGTGTCTTTTCCAGTCTCTGTAGAACCAACTTCATTTTTAGTAGAACCAAATCCTACACCAAGCTCCGTGTAAGTTTTGAAACGCTCACCTAGGTTCAAGAAGTAATAACGTGCAAAAGCACCAGCACCGAATGAGCTAGATGATTCTTCTACAACTACATTTGGATCAGTTGTAAAGTCTGTCGTTTCAGATTTCCCTGAACCGATGTTAACCTGAAGACCAACAGCGAATTTATCACTAACAAAAAATCCAACTTTAGGAGAAAAATTAAAAGAACTTTGTTTTTCTTCATTCAAATCTTCACCATCAAAAGTTGCAGTTTCATTGTTGCTGCTAAAATTTAGCTGACCTTCAACAAAAATGTCTCCTTGTGCAAAACCAAAACCTGTAGTTGTGGTCGTTGTAGCATCTTGTGCATTAGCAAATCCGAAAGCGAATACAGCTGCAGCAGATAAAATAATTTTTTTCATGTTTGGTTTGTTTTATATTAACGGGTGCAAATGTAAATAAATAAATAACACGAAACACCTTGTTAATATAATATTTTTTAGCATCGATTATACTACAAATTTAACAACTGTTCAAAAAAAAAGCCTCCAAGATGGAGGCTAAATTTTTAAAAATGTAATCGAATGATTAGAATTTATATCCTAATGATACTTGGAAAACCTGGTTTCTAGTTTTGAACAAATCGCCCAAATCTTCAAACTCATCAAATTCGTCGCCTTCTGGCGCTTCCGAAATATCAGAAAGACCCATGTTGTAACGAACGTTAGCGAAAAGATTCTCTGTAAACTCATAACCAACACCTACATTGAAACCGAAGTCGATCGATTTGTACAAATCTTTTACATCTTCGTCAGAACTTTCTGAAACAGTTGTCATATTACCTTCTTCGTCTATTTCAGTAAATGAACCTTCATATTTATCCTTAGCACTCATCAAAAAGCCGATTTGTGGACCTGCTTCTATAAACAATTTTTCAATTGGATAAAATTTCACCATTATTGGAAGATTGATATAGTTCAACGCAGTTTTTGTTTCATATGATGTTTCAAAACCGTCACCGAAATTTTCTGAAAACTCAGACGTAGCACCTTGTGTCGAGAACAAAAGCTCAGGTTGTAATGCAAATTTCTCAGAAAACTTAATTTCGACAAAACCGCCAACATGGAATCCGACTTTAGCCGAATTATCAGCGAAATCTCCTTCACCAGAGTAGTCTAATGATAGATTAGCAAGGTTCAAACCCGCTTTAGCACCAAATTTTAAATCCTGAGCATTTGCAAAACCGACAGCTAATAGAGCTACCGCAGATAAAATTACTTTTTTCATATTTGTTTGTTTAAAATTAATAACCAAAGTTAAATGATTAAAACAAAGCGCTCTATAGCAAATGTCGATGTTATCAACAATTTTATTAACTATTTTAATAGGAAAGGAATGATTAATTCTGATAATTATGTAACATCAAATATTCCAGTAATCTTAATTTTACAGCCACACAAATTAACTTAAATCGTAAACTATGAAAAAAGCACTTTTAACCGCAGTATTAATTCTCTCGTGCAGTATAGCTGCAAACGCGCAAGTTTTAAGGTTTGGAATAAAAGCCGGACCTAACTTTGCAAATGTATCTGGTGGTCCAAGTGAAATTGACTACAATGCTCGTACAAGCTTCCATGCAGGAGTTTTAGTAGAGATTCATCCCGTAGGAAATTTTGCCGTACAACCTGAATTACTATATTCATCACAAGGTGCTAAAGTCGAAGGTTTTGATGATTTTAACCTTGATTATGTGTCACTTCCTATCATGGCTAAGTACTATATCTTATCAGACATGCTAAGCCTAGAAGCTGGCCCACAATTTTCATTTCTTGTTAATGATGCCGACACTGCAGAAGAAGCCGGCGATGCTTTTGAAAATGAAAAATTTGATTTTGCTGTCGCAGGTGGAGTTGGCTTAAATATTACTAAAAGCTTTTTTGCACAGGCACGTTATACCGTAGGTTTAACCGAAGTCTCGAAAAATGCAGATATTACCAATTCAGTATTTCAACTGTCGGTCGGTTACATGTTCTAATAACTTATATTCAATATTGTACAAGCCATCCACAGCGGGTGGCTTTTGTTTTGACGTAAATCGACAGGAAGAATTTTTACTACTTTTACCTAAAATTTTAAAATGAAGATCATCATTATCAACGGACCGAACCTAAATCTCCTTGGCAAGCGTGAAACCTCAGTTTACGGAGAAAGTTCTTTTGATGATTATCTTCCTCAACTACAAACTAAATATTCTGATATCGACATTGAATTTTTTCAAAGCAATATCGAAGGTGAGATTATCGACAAACTTCACCAAACCGGATTTACATACGATGGAATTATTTTAAATGCAGCAGCCTACACCCACACTTCAATCGGAATAGCCGATGCTGTAAAAGCCATATCAACACCTGTGGTGGAAGTTCACATTTCTAATGTTTACGCTCGTGAGGATTTCCGTCATCACTCTTTTATAGCACCATCTGCAAAAGGCATTATTACAGGATTTGGATTGCTGAGTTACGAACTGGCGATCCGATCATTAATTAATATATAGCGGCATCAGCCAAACATAAATGAAAAAACTCCTCATTCTGTGCATCCTTACCCTTTGTTCAATTGCGAATGCCCAAATCCGCGGACGCGTCGTCGACCAGAATCAACTAGCGCTTCCATACGTAAATATTATAGTTGAAAACACTTATAATAGTACGACTTCAAACGAAAGCGGCTATTATGAACTCAATGTCAGACAACCCGGGACATATACCATAGTGTTTCAATATCTCGGATATCGAACTGTACGTGTTCCCGTAACAATAGAATCTTTTCCCCATACATTGGATATTGCCATGGTCGAAGAGAATATTTCTTTGAAAGAAGTCATTATTAATACTAAAGAAAATCCTGCTAACGCCATTATTAGAAGTGCAATTGCAGCGAGAGCAGAGAATACTGAAGGGATGTCGAAATTTAAAGCCGACTTCTACTCCCGAGGGATCTTCAGGATTAAAAATGCACCGACTCATATATTAGGTCAGAAAATTGAAGTTTTTGACGAGATCGTGGACTCAACACGATCAGGAATTTTATACTTGTCGGAAACTGTTTCAAAGATCGTTTATATGAAACCTGACAAGCTGAGCGAAACCATCATAGCGTCGAAAGTGAGCGGAAATGACAGCGGCTTTAGCTTCAACAACGCTGCTTCGGCAGATTTCGATTTCTACGAGAATTATCTCCCCTTTGCCGTTAATGTGATTTCTCCGATCGGCCGCAACGCCTTCAACTACTATAATTATAAACTTGAAGGAACTTTTTTTGACGATGACATGCACCAGATCAACAAAATCAGAGTGACCTCAAAACGTGCAAATGAACCTGCATTTAATGGTTATATCTATATTGTTGAAGACAGCTGGGCATTGTACGCGATCGACCTTAACATCAAAGGAAGCCAGATGCAGACACCGGCATTAAACACTTTGACCCTGAAGCAGAATTTCATCTTCAACAAAATCAACAAAGTCTGGGCGAAGAACAGCCAGATCCTCGATCTTGAAGCGGGCATCCTGGGATTAAAATTCTCCGGACGCTTCACATATGTTTACACCAACTACGAATTCGACGCGCCAGTAGATAAGAAATCTTTTTCGGCGGAAATTCTTTCATTCGAAAAAGAAGCCAACAAAAAAGATGATAATTTTTGGTCTGATGTCCGTCCTATACCTCTGACTGAAGAAGAAAGTACCGATTATGTCAAGAAAGGTATCCTTCAGGATAAACGTGAGTCAAAACAATACCTGGACTCCATCGACAGAAAAAACAACAAGTTCAAGGTTTTCGATATTGCAACCGGCTATTCGTATGACAACTCCTTTAAAAAAACAACAATCCGCTATAACGGCTTCATACTGTCTACCAGCTTCAATACTGTTCAGGGCTATAATATCGGTTCCGGCATTTCATACACCAAAAGAAATCCCGAAAAACGAACCTTCACCACTGTAGGAACGACGTTTAACTATGGATTTGCTGAAGATCGTTTTCGTGCAATCGGTTTTGTAACTAGAAAGTTCAACAACTTTTCAAACCTGCAGATGACACTTTCCGGCGGAAGCAGCATCGTGCAGTTTAATCCAGAGAATCCGATCAGCCGGATCCTTAACGGATTTGCAACCAGTTTCTTCAAGAACAATTATATGAAACTTTATGACCGGACTTTTGCACGGATCAACTATACCGAAGAAATCGCCAATGGATTAACGCTGACCGCAGATCTTGATTATTCACGTCGAAGACAATTGTTTAATAATACTGAAGAATCGATTATCCGAAACGACAAAGGATATACATCAAACAATCCGCTTGCTCCTTTTGATTATACAACGCCAACTTTCGAAACACACTCTTTAGCTAAAGCGTCGCTTCAAACCCGCATCAGTTTCGGCCAGCAATATTGGTCGAGGCCAGACGGCAAAGTCAATATTCCGAATGACAATTTTCCCGTGCTATACCTTCAGTATCAACAAGGTTTCGCCGGAACTGAAAAGCAATATGAGCATTCTTTCGCCGAGACGCGTCTGACGTACGACATCGATATGAAGAATAAAGGAATTCTTGGAATGAATCTCAAAGCAGGAAAGTTCTTTAACGCCGAAGGGATTTCATTTGTTGATTACAAACATTTTAATGGAAACCAAACTCATGTTGGGCAAAGCGACCGCTACCTGAACGTATTCAACCTGCTTCCGTATTATGTGGCTAGTACAAATGACAAATACACGGAGGCACATTTTGAATATACCGATGATGGTTACTTCACAAACAAAATTCCACTAATCAATCTTCTGAAAGCAAATCTCGTCATCGGTTTCCACAACCTTGCCATCCCTGAACGTAAGCCTTATTCTGAAGCTACAGTTGGATTAGACAATCTTGGCTTTGGAAAATTTCGGTTCTTCCGACTTGATTACGTGAGGTCTTACCAAAGTGGGTTCCAGGAAGACGGAATCATATTCGGACTCAAATTCCTCAACATATTTGAATAAAAAAGCCGGCTAATAACCGGCATATTCTGTTTATTTATTCACTATTCGCGAACGATCTTCGCCCCTATTGCTCTTAGACGTTCATCAATATTTTCATAACCTCTGTCGATTTGCTCAATATTCTGAATCGTGCTTGTTCCTTTTGCAGAAAGCGCTGCAATCAATAATGAAATTCCAGCACGGATATCCGGCGAAGACATTGTCGTTGCTTTCAGCTTCGACTTGAAAT
The DNA here is from genome assembly GCA_036399435.1 of Flavobacterium sp. Lineage (GTDB taxonomy): Bacteria > Bacteroidota > Bacteroidia > Flavobacteriales > Flavobacteriaceae > Flavobacterium. The sequence continues at coordinate 32,943 of DASWND010000067.1, read as the reverse complement.
CATGTCCCATAACAACAGCCCTGTGCGGATCACAAAGCATGATCTTCGCTCCCATATCAATTAACTTGTCGACGAAGAAAAGCCTGCTTTCAAACATCTTCTGGTGAATCAAAACATCACCTTGAGCCTGCGTTGCAACAACCAGCACAATGCTTAAAAGATCCGGCGTAAATCCCGGCCATGGTGCATCGGCAACAGTTAAAATCGAACCGTCAATGTCGGTTTTGATTTCGTAATTTTCGTGCGTCGGAATGTAAATATCGTCGCCTCTTTTTTCTAATGTGATTCCAAGTTTTCTAAAAACACTCGGAATTACACCTAGATTTTCCCAGCTTACATTTTTGATCGTAATTTCACTTTGAGTCATCGCCGCAAGTCCGATCCATGAACCTATTTCGATCATATCAGGAAGAATCTTGTGCTCACAGCCGCCAAGTTTTTCAACGCCTTCAATAGTTAAAAGGTTTGATCCAACGCCTGTTATTTTAGCGCCCATGGAATTGAGCATCTTGCACAATTGCTGTAAGTACGGCTCGCAAGCTGCATTATAAATTTGAGTCTGCCCTTTTGCTAAAACTGCTGCCATTAAAATGTTTGCAGTTCCGGTAACCGACGCTTCATCCAATAACATATAACTTCCTGTCAAACCATCCGGAGCCTCAACGCCATAAAAATATTCTTCTTTATTATATCTAAACTTAGCGCCCAGATTGATAAACCCTTCAAAGTGTGTATCAAGCCGGCGGCGGCCAATCTTGTCTCCACCCGGTTTCGGAATATATCCTTTACCAAACCTTCCCAAAAATGGGCCTACGACCATGATCGATCCACGAAGTGCGCCGCCTTCCTTTTTGAAAGCTTCAGTTTCCAGATAATCAACATTTACCTCATCAGCCTGAAATGTATAAGTCTTCTTATCGATCTTTTCAACTTTAACACCTAAAGAACCAAGCAGCTTGATCAGTTTATTGACATCAATAATATCAGGGACATTTGAAATTGTGACCTTTTCAGGCGTCAAAAGCACCGCACATAATATTTGTAATGCTTCGTTTTTCGCGCCCTGAGGCGTAATTTCTCCCTTTAAACGGATTCCTCCTTCTATTTTAAAAACTGCCATTGATGGTTTTGATGTTGATTGGTGACTATTGTGGCTTGCGGTTGTTGTTGTTATTGTTGTTCTTATGCATTGGATTTGGCTTACCGCTCTTAGCGATCTTTGGCTTCTGTCCGTTTGAAGGCATAATTTTATTTGACTGGCGTTTGTTCGTACGCATCAGATCGGTCGAATTCAAAAGTTCTTCTGAACTGGCAGTCAAATTGATCCGGCCATCCGACAATTCGTAAAGATGTTCAAAAATAACGTCGTCTTTGACGGTGTCCTTATTCCAGCTGAGATACGATTTCTTCATATGGTTGGCGATCACTTTTACAAGCGCATTTTTCATCTCGCCGTCTTCCCATTTATTAGCAACATCGATCATATACTTGATGTTGTTCCCGTAAAATCGATATTTTGGAAAATTCTGCGGATAAGACAGCACATCAGGCTTTAGCTGAAGGACTTCCCGCGACGGAATCGGATAAGGCGAATCTACATCCAGCCTGAAATCCGACATAATAAAGATCTGATCCCATAGCTTATGCTGAAAATCAGGAACATCACGCAAATGCGGGTTCAGACTTCCCATGATCTGAATGATGTATTTTGCCATTTTGTTGCGCTCGCTACGGTCTTCGATCGCAGTGGCCTGATCGATAAGCTTCTGAAGATGGCGTCCGTACTCGTGAATGATCAGTTGTGGCCGCTCGGCATTATATTCGAGGTGATGAACCACATCGTTCGCATTCTCTTTCTCGTACTTTACTGTCATAATTTATAAGGAAATGATGCCCTCAATAACCGATACTTCAATATATTTATCGATTATCTGCTGGGCGCTTACCATTTGAACGTTTATTGAAACGCTGGTGAATTTTTCGTTCTTTGATTTCGTAGTCTTTATTACTGCTCCCAAATCATTGAAAGCATTCTCAACCGCAAGCACATTTGCAATCGTGGTCGGGACAATAAATTTAAATAGATATTCTGCGGGCCACTCGTTGCTGTTGTCAAGTTCGACCTTAAGCCTGGCAAAAAATTCTTCCGTCTTCTTATTCATCGTGCAAAATTATACAAATATACATTATCCATATCTCTAAAAAAATTTTGAAGCTTTTTCCTGCTCTCGCCTATATCTTTTTTGCCAATACGACATCTTATAAGGTGCTTCTGAGGTAGCAAAAAAGGATACCGGCTCCATCAGGGCTAACTCCATATTAGCAAATGTATCGTTTTGCAATATGTTTTATCTAAATTTGTGCTTTATTACAAATTTGTGCAAAAACAGATCATCGTCATCATTGGCGGCCCGGGCAGCGGAAAAACAACGCTGGTCGAAGAACTTAAAAACCGCGGTTACTGCTGCTACCCTGAAATTTCACGTGAAGTGATCATGCAGGCACGCGAACAGGGAATTGAACAGCTTTTTCTTGAACAGCCGCTGCTTTTCAGTGAACTTCTGCTAAATGGACGGAAGAAGCAATTCGCGCAAGCACTTGAAGAGTCACATGAACTTGTTTTCCTCGACCGCGGAATTCCCGATGTACTTGCTTACATGCATTACATCGGCGACAGCTATCCGGCTTCTTTTGACGACGCCTGCAAAGAACACAAATACTCCAAAATATTTATTCTTCCGCCATGGAAGGAAATATATGTCAGCGATGATGCTCGGTATGAGACTTACGAGCAATCTGAACTTCTCTACCAACACCTGACGGAAACCTATTCGGGATACGGATACGACATCATAGAAGTTCCCAAAGCTGATCTTGATCAAAGAATTCTTTTTATCTTAGGGCAACTTTCATCAAATGATTAAACCCACAGCAGTAGAAATCCTCAAGAAATATTGGGATTTCGATGCTTTTCGACATCCACAGGAAGAAATTATCGCATCAGTAATGGCCGGTAACGACACATTTGCGCTTATGCCAACTGGCGGCGGAAAGTCGTTATGTTTTCAAGTGCCGGCGATGATGAAAGACGGAATTTGCCTCGTGATTTCACCATTAGTCGCATTGATGAAAGACCAGGTACGCAACCTCGAAAAAAGAAACATAAAAGCAATTGCACTAACAGGTGGAATATCAGCAGAAGAAACGAATCAGCTGCTTGATAACTGCATGTTCGGCAACTATAAGTTCTTGTATCTTTCACCGGAAAGGCTTCAATCAGATTGGATTTTAGAGAGAATAAAATCGTTGCCAATTAACTTAATTGCCGTCGATGAAGCACATTGCGTTTCTCAATGGGGACATGATTTTAGACCTGCTTATCTTAAGATATCAATTCTAAAAGAGCACTTTCCGAAAATTCCGTTTCTTGCACTAACTGCTTCGGCGACACCTGAAGTTGAAATTGATATTTTAAAACAACTTGAATTTAATAATCCTAAGATCTTTCGGAAATCGTTCAGCCGAAGCAATCTGGCTTATATGGTGTTTTCGGTAGAAGACAAACTTTTTCGGATTTCACAAATACTGAAGAAGAACCCGCAGTCATCGATCGTTTACGTCCGAAACAGGAAATCTTGCTTTGAGATTTCGAATCAGCTGCAGGCAATGGGATTCACATCTGCATATTATCACGGTGGACTTTCGCCAAAAGACAAAGAAAAGTTCATGCAAAACTGGATGGACGGCAAAGCGCAGGTGATGGTTGCTACAAACGCGTTCGGCATGGGAATCGACAAAGCCGATGTCAAAACAGTTATTCATGTTCAGCTTCCTGAAAATCTTGAAAATTACTATCAGGAAGCTGGCCGCGCAGGAAGGAATGGCGAAAAAGCTTTTGCAATTTTATTGTTTAGTCCGTCAGATTATTTGATGGCGGAGAATCAATTTATAGCTTCACTTCCCGATAAACTGTTTCTCACCGCGGTTTACAAAAAATTATGCAACTACTTGCGGATCGGATACGGCGAAGGCATTGATGAAAAGTATTCATTCAACATGAAGCAGTTTTGCCTGACCTATAAATTTCCGCCATTGAATGCCTATAATGCGATGCAGTTCCTCGACAATCAAGGAGTCATCTCATTATCGCCTGAGTTTTCACAGAAACTCGAGATCCAGTTTTTGATTCCGTCAAAAGAAGTACTTCGATACATGAGCCTGAACACCGCCGACGAAGAAATGATGTTGGCAATACTTCGAACGTATCCCGGAATTTACGATCAAAAAGTAGCCATCAACCTGCCTTTAATTGCCAAGAAGTCAAAAGCTGCAGAGAAAGACATTGATACTTTACTGCAAAAACTCGAGGCGGCGGCGATCATTTCACTTGATGGCCATAGTAACGATACGACAATTACTTTTAATGAAGTCCGCGAGGATGAACGTTCCATTAATAGAATCGCAAAATATCTTGAAGAGCAGAATAAGCTTAAAAAGCAAAGGCTTCATGCGGTAATGGAATATGTGAAAAATTCAAAAGTGTGTCGAAGCAGACAGATCAGCGAGTACTTCGGCGAGAAGAATTTAGAAGATTGTGGTGTCTGCTCATATTGCATATCCAAAAAACCACAAGAAGAAGATAAAACAGTTTCGGAAAAAATAATCAATCTGCTGTTCGATGGTGATCTGAGTTCAAGGGAACTTCAGCAGAAAATGAATAACGCTGAATCTGACATTATAGCAGCGCTCTCGAACCTTCTCGAACGTGATGTGATTTCAATCAAATCCAACAGCAAATACACCTTACACAAATAATGGAACCATTACGAATAGTTTTCATGGGAACGCCCGAGTTTGCCGTCGGAATTTTAGATGCGATCTTAAAGAAAGGATATGAAGTTGCCGCAGTAATTACGGCCGCTGATAAACCTGCGGGCCGCGGACAAAAAATTAAATATTCTGCGGTTAAAGAATACGCCATCGAGCATAATTTAAAAATTCTTCAGCCGATGAATCTTAAGGATGAAGGTTTTTTAAAAGAACTTAGCGCACTTGAGGCAAATCTTCAGGTTGTTGTGGCATTCAGGATGCTTCCAAAAGCTGTTTGGGAGATGCCGAAATATGGTACTTTTAATCTACATGCGTCACTCCTTCCTCAGTATCGTGGCGCTGCGCCTATTAATTGGGCAATTATCAATGGCGAACGAAAAACCGGCGTGACAACATTTTTTATCGATGATAAAATTGATACAGGCGCCATGATCTTACACAAAGAAACCCAAATTGACTATTCAGAAAGTGCTGGTGAACTCCACGACCGGCTGATGAGCCTCGGTGCTGAAGCAGTAATTGAAACGCTTTCGGTAATAGAAAGTGGAAATGTCAAAACCACAGTACAATCCGAACTCGGAGTTTTAAAAACAGCACATAAACTAAATCGTGAAAATTGCAAAATCAACTGGAATAGCAGTGGCCGAGAGATATATAATTTGATTAGGGGACTTTCGCCGTATCCGGCTGCATGGTGCCTATATAAAGACGGTCAGGATGAACAAGCGGTTAAAATTTATGAGGCAGCATTTATTGAAAACCAACATCAAAGGCTGCCGGGCAAAATATTTCGTACCGGAAAAGAACTACACGTCGCTGTAAACGATGGATACTTAGTCATAAAATCAATGCAATTCCCTGGAAAAAAGAGGATGACAGTGACAGAAATACTTAACGGAATGCGCATTGGCGAGGATGCGCAATTATTCTAGCAATGGCGCGGGTTTGCAGCAAAGCGAATGCACGTTATAAACAAAAGGTTTAAGTTATTAACAAAAGCGGCTAATTTAACAGTAACCTCTTGCACAGTACGGAATTCCAATTAAATTTGTTCAATAACAAAATTTTTAACCAACAATTAATAACTATTATCATGAACAAATCAGAATTAATCGATGCTATGGCTGCTGACGCAGGGATAAGCAGAGGCGCTGCTAAACTGGCTCTGGAATCATTTTTAAACAATGTAAGCGATACTTTGAAAAAAGGTGGAAGAGTATCTTTAGTAGGTTTCGGATCTTGGTCAGTTTCTTCTAGAGCTGCGAGAGATGGAAGAAATCCACAAACTGGTAAAGCAATTCAGATCGCTGCTAAGAATGTTGTGAAGTTTAAAGGTGGTGCAGAATTAGAAGGATCAGTTAATTCTAAGTAGTTTTAACATATATTATAAAGCCTTTCTTTACGAAAGGCTTTTTTTTTGTGATTTTTTCTCTATTAATTTGAGTGGTTTAGGATTTTTTGCTAAATTTAAATATAAAATCGACTGAAATGATTTCCGAAAGACTACAGAAAGGACAACTATTAATTGCAGAGCCATCTATCATTGGCGATCTGTCTTTCAATAGGTCTGTCATTTTATTAGCTGATCACAATGAAGAAGGTTCAGTAGGATTTATCATAAACAAACCTCTTCGATACACTATTAAGGATCTCGTGCCCGATGTTGAGGCCAACTTTAAAATATATAACGGTGGTCCGGTAGAACAGGACAACCTGTATTTTATCCACAATGTCCCGGAGCTTATTCCAGAGAGCATAGAAATATCAAATGGAATATTTTGGGGAGGCGACTTTGAACTTGCGAGAGCTCTCATCAATGACGGCCGTATCAAGAAAGACAATATCCGTTTCTTTTTAGGCTATACGGGATGGGATGCACAACAGCTTGAAAACGAAATGTCATCTAATTCGTGGATTGTCTCTGAGAATCTCTATCGTAACAAAATTATTGGCAAACCCACAGCTTATTTCTGGAAAGAAAAGATTCTGGAACTTGGTGGCGACTATCCAATCTGGTCAAATGCACCGGAAAATCCACTTCTTAATTAAGCAAAATTAAGGCATTTAGCCGCTCTACTAGCTTATCTGCAAGGGTCTTCACAAAATCTTTCTTTCTGTATCTGCTCACTGATTGAACTCCAGTGATAACATTCGTTATAAAGATTTCGTCAGCCTTCTGAAGGTCGAAAGGTGAAATTGCATCCTCCACTACTTCTAGCATTTCCATTTTTCCGGCTATTCCTAATACCTGCTTGCGCATGATCCCGTTTAGACAGCCTTCACTTAATGGCGGCGTCACCAGTCGCTTACCTATTAGCATAAATACATTTCCATGTATTGCTTCCACTACATTTTTTGATTCATTAATTAACAGGCAATTTTGCAGCAGATTTTCTTTTGCATACACGCTGGCTGTTATATTGATCATTTTGTTGGTCGTCTTTACTGTTGAGAGCAGGTGCTTTGCAATATGAAAATCTTTATATAGATCGACTTCATATGGGGCAACGTTATTTGTATAAGCCGTTTCAGGAAGAGGAAGTACATTAATTACGAAAGATACATCGGTAGAATCAGGCATGTAAAAACCTCCTCCGTTTCTAAAAACTGTTAGTCTTGCTCTTGCGGATTCCGAAAACCCGGCAGTTGAAACTAGATCTAGAATTTGCTCCTCCAGATATTCCGGAGTAAAAGACATAGGTATCTCCATTCTGACAATTCGCATGGCAGCCATCAACCTGAAATAATGTTCTTCGAAGAAAATTATCTTCCCACGCACGATTTTCATCGTTTCAAAAACACCGTCGCCGAACAAAAATGCTCTGTTGTTTAACTGCAACGTGTCTTCCGCAATTATTTTACCATCTAAACTAGTCATAAAAAAAGCCCTGAAATTTCAGGGCAAAGATAACTTTAAAAGGTGATTTTTAAACTGATCCAATAACATGCTTTAGATCTGAAACCTGATTCTCCCAAAGAAGCTTAGCTTCGTCCAGTTCCTCTTCATCAGCATAATCTATAACCATAAGCGAAACATCTTTAGTTATCTCATCTTCAAGTATTCGAAGCTCAAAATAAAAGTCCGTGTCCTTATCAGATTCATCAACCCAGCGGAATTTTACCTTTTCACCTGATTTTTTTGATGATAGCCTTGCCTTTTCTTCTGAATCATTCCAGATGAAGGTAAAGAATTCACCCCTTGAATTTACATTGTCGGCAAACCATTCAGACAGGCCTGAAGGGGTTGAAATATATTGATAAAGCAACTGTGGCGACGAGTTTACCGGGAATTCAATTTCATATCGTACTTTGACATCCATGCGCATATTTTTTGAGCCGAATATATATATTATTATTTGATAACATGTTTTATTTAGGCAGAAAATTTTCTAAAATTAATACTTGCAACAAGTATTATATGTTTTATATTTGCACCCGGAAATATGGCTGGCGTGCCATACGAATGGCGAGGTAGCTCAGTCGGTTAGAGCGCAGGATTCATAACCCTGAGGTCACGGGTTCAACTCCCGTCCTCGCTACAGAATATCAACCTAACATAAATCATGTTAGGTTTTTTTTTGCCTTGAAATATCTTATTGCAAGGGTTTTAAATACGTTTTTGAAACGCGTCGCGTGGACTTCCATCACCGACGTAAATTATGCCGCAGTATGAAAATCCATTTTTTTGCAAGAAGTTTTGCATGGGCAGATTGTCGTGATGCGTGTCTACTTTAATGTTTCCGATCTGATTAAAAGCAAAATCAAACGCTTGCTCGGCAATACCCTTGACCTTGCCACTTGATGCCAAACGATGAATAACACCATATGGACCATCTGACAACCATGCTCCACCTTCGATCACTTTATAACAAGGATCAGGATCCTCGCCCTGAATAAAGCAGAAATAGCCAACTGCTTCCGCATTTTCTACGCACAAAAATGCGTGCTTGTTCTTAATGTCGTCTAAAATAACCTGCCTGGAAGGATAACCCTCTGTCCATTGGGTTAGATTGCCGGTGTCGCGCATTAACTGACGTGCCGCATCAATTATCGGCATTATCTTATCTACATCCTCGCGTGCTGCTTCTCTAATTTCCATTTATCCTGATATTGACTCAAAGTTACTAAGTAGTCTTAGTTGTATTCACACATAAATAAAAAAACTCCAGGTTGCCCTGAAGTTAATTTTTGTAAGTAGTAAATGATCAATTTTTAACCACCTTAATCGTGTGACCGCTGTCGAACTGCAATAAGTAAACGCCTGATTGAAGTCCACTAATGTCAATTACCGGTTCTTGTCCAGACAAAACTTGTTGACCAAGAATACTGAATAATTGATAGCTGGTAAATTCTCCATCGATGTGAATAAGATCACTTGCAGGATTTGGATACACTCTTATAGAAAGATCATTAAGACCCGGATTGTCTACTCCAAGTGCAGCCGGCTGATATACAATTTCAAAACGGTTGTTGAACTCACCTGCTTCAGTTGCAAATGTATATGGAAGCTCATGTACCACGCCATTATCTTTTATATAAACATTATCCATTCCGACGATCGAGTCAGCTGTAATTGTAAATGTTTCTGCTACAGCACTGAAATATCCAACTTTAACCACATCTTGAAGACTAAATTGAGGTCGTGCCTGGATATGGAATTTATCACCTTCAACCGAATAAAACTTGAGTGCCTGCAATACGTCAGAAGTTTTAACTTCAAATCCGTTATCATAAGATAGAGTAGCATCTGGCGTGTATCCGATCAATTGTTGGGAATACAAACCCTCTTCGCTGTGCATGCTTATCCAAACCTTAGTGTCCTCTGCAGTCCTGAAGAATACACCCGGAGTTTGGTTGCTGTAGGTTGTTCCCATAAATGAAGGTTTGAATATAATGTTTCCGGCAGATTTTGCCTCAACATAGAATCCTTGTCCACTTCCGATATAGTCTGATGGATATTGTCCGCCCAGGACAGAGTTTGTCCCGCCAAGCATCGTTATATAGGCGTAGTCGTTTGGTGAGTAGTTATAGGCCATATTGCCGGCATATTCATCGCTGATTGTTCCGCTATGAGCCCAAAGAGCAACGTACCCTTCAATAATATTTTGGTTTTGCTGAATAAAGGAAGCCGCAGATATACTGGATGGATATGGATTCCCGACAAGGTTCATATCATCATTTGTGGCAGCCGGATTAGCACTCAAAACAACGGCCTTATTAATTATTCCGCTGTTTACAATACCATTGAAAGCAACGGTTTCAGTGCGAGGGAACACTCCTGTATTATTAATTTGAATTGCATAACCCTTTCCTGCCGCAGTAGTTTCGTTAGCAAGTGCCGGCGTCCAGGCGTTGCCATCGTCGTCGCTTCCATCCGGAGCCATCACAACCACAGCACCATTAAACACTGTTTCCACATCGTAATGCAAATTAGTTGAATATTTATAGCGGGCATTTCCCTCCCATTTTGTAGACGGGAATGCTGAATTTATTGTAGAAGTAAAGACTGGCGACGCGAAATATGTATAGTCGAACTCTTTAAGTAGATTGGTTGTGCGTTCTATAGTGGCGCTTCCAATGAACTGGGACGCATCACCTTTTTGAATCAATTTAAATCCAGATTTGCATAACATCGATCCGCCTGCAGTATTATTTACTGTGATGTTATTTTCTACTTCGCAATAGCCATTGTTATTTCCAATGAAAGCAGCGTTTACAATAAGGAAACAACATTTTATCCCTGTGCCTGATGCTATTGTCAGCGGACCGTTAATGATTGCAGTCATACTGCTTGTTGGTTGGCCATTGCTCCATGCTGAACCATTCCATGTTGTGGTTACAGAACATGGTTGATTCGAAGTAATTGTAAAATTGCTGTTTGAAACATCGAAGAAGATATTTCCCTTTCCTTTCACCATGATACGATTTTGCGTACCGCCTGATGCAGGAACTGTGATTGTGGCGCTACCATCATTAGGTGTCGTAGCTAATAAAATTATAGGATATGTGTATCCGCCATCAGTTGATAATAAAATCTCAACATTAGCCGCGCTCACATCTCCGGAGTCAGATCCGCCGACGTTCCATGTTACGGTTTGTGTAGATCCTGCATTCCAGGTTACAGCTGTGTTTGGAGCAGTAACGGCAAAATTTGCTGCGGTTGTACTAGTTCTAACAAGGACATCGTCGCTGTTGTTTGCGCCTTCGTTGTCGCGAATGGTTAAACGAAAGTTTAATGGGCGATATATTGTCGGTAAGGCTTCCCAGGAAGCAATTGTTTGTCCGCTTAGTATAGTTTCTAATTTAGGAAAATATCGAACATTGTTGGCTGTTGATGGAAATGATCTGAACAAAGGTCCAGAGTACGAAGAACCGCTTGGAATTGTTGAATATGGTCCACCATTGTCCAGTTGCTCCCAATTATAGTTTAGGATGTCACCGTCGGCGTCGGCAGCAGTTCCGGTTAACATAAAAGGTGTCCCTTTAGGAATAATATAATCTAATCCGGCATTAACGGTCGGAATTGCGTTACCGGTCAGCGTGACTGTAGCACATGTAGTAGTTTTAAGGTAATTAGTTACCTGCTGAATGCTATAACTGTGAAAATATGCATCGCTATAATTTTGTATGTCAGTGGTTGCACCTGTAATTCCAGCATATCCCATTATTGTTGAGCCACTTCCCGGCTCCATTTGTGCCGTGCTTGTTTCAGATTGATAAGTAAACGTGTGATTAGCTCCTAACTGGTGGCCCATTTCGTGGGCAACGTAATCGATATCAAAAGCATCACCACTCGGATTCATTTTAGTTGTGTATCCGCTTCCTTTACCTAAAGGTACTGACGCTGTAGGATTTTTGCAGATGCAAGCAAGACAGCCCGCGTTTCCGCCACCGCCTGCAACTCTTGAAAAAACGTGGCCTATATCATATGCGCTATTTCCAATCGTAGAAGTGAGATAATTTTGAAGCTCGAGGCTCCACCCGCCGTACGGACTATAGGGATCAGTTGCTGCGCTTGTAAAAATGAGATCATCAGTATTGGCGATCATTTCAAGATGAACGCCAAAATCAGTATCAAATATTCCATTTACCCTTGTCATGGTGTTGTTCATTGCGGCAAGTGCAAGCGCTTTTGTACCACCAAAGAACGCGGTGTACTCGCCAGTAACAGATAATGCGAGTTGATATGTTCGAAGCTTTCCATCGTCGGCGTTAGGCCTCAGCATTGGTGCAATTGAATCAGCTGCTGCCGCAAGGCCGCATTCTAAAGGATCGATGTTGCTTTTGTCGCTTTTATTGAATACGACATAAGTACTAAGGTCGTCTGAATATGGTTCAATTAAAACAGCTGATTTTCCTGCTTCGAGGATCAGCACTGAAAGCCCTAATGGGGAGATGGTAAAGAAAGCTCTTGCTGAATTTCCGATTTCTCGGCCGATGTAGGTTTTGATCTCCGGATAACGAGCCGCAAGGGAGGCTTCCATGTTCGACCTTTCTGAAACTGCAAAACGTTTCATGTTGCCATCAGAATCTGGAAATGAGATCTCAGCTGCGTTTGAGATACCGAGCTCTAGTTGCTGAATGTTAATTGTGTAAAGTTTCGGATCGACAAGTGATAAGTGATTTTCCGAAATATTTCCAGCAGGCCTTGGCGCTTTTATCCATTGACCTATACTAAACTGAAAACTTAGAACTGCGATAATAAGATAGAACTGTTTCATAGGTTTGACGTTTAAAAATAAATTTGGGGTTCATTTTCACGGACAAACTTCAAAAAATATTTACTACAAAACAAGAAAAAAATGCATTTCGTCGATTTAAACTTACACTTAGTCGAGGATTCTTCTTGTTAATATTAATCGCAGAACCTAGGTTTCATGCGGGAAGCGAATAAAATCAGGGGTAATTAAGCGGTATAAAAAAAAATACAAATTCTTACTAATTCTTAGATATTAGGCAGAAAATACTTACGTTATACCAATCTATGCAGTCGTTTGACAAGGCAATCGTGCAGTTAGTCGATTAATCCTAGTCTCTAAGACCATGTTTTTAACAGTAAGTTGTTCTATAGCAAGAAGATGAGGGTAAGTTGCGTGAGCGATCGAGGCAGGCACCGCGTGCAGCCGAGAGCGCGACCCCTTCAGCAGCGAGCGTGCGCCGGGGAAAAAGGGGGCACGCCCAATTGTTACTTTGGAAGGTAAATGATAAAAGTTGCTCCTTTGCCCGGATGACCTTCGGCAATGATATGCCCTTTGTGGTTTTCGATAATTTTCTTGCAGATTGCAAGGCCAATGCCGGTTCCCGAGTAATCGATGTCCTTTTCAAGACGGCGAAACAACTGAAAAATCTTGTCAGCGAATTCAGGACGAAAGCCGATGCCGTTGTCGACAACTACAATTTTATGCCATTCTCTTGGATTTAGCAGTTTTCCATCAATGATCTCATTAGTTTCTAATTCTTGCGCGGTGATCGAAATTGCAGGGTTGATGCCTTGCCTGCTGAATTTTAGCGAATTTGTGATCAGGTTGATGAACAATTGATGGATCTGGAATGGGATAACATTGGCTGTCGGCAGAGTTTTGACGTTGACAACTGCACCACGTTCTTCGATGTTCAGTGCAAGTTCTGCAAGTACATTTTCGAGAATTTCTCCGAGATGAATTATTTCAAAGTTCCGCTCCCCTTTCATCGTGCGCGAATAATTGACCAAGTCGATCAAAAGGTTTTGCATCCTGTTTGCGCAAAGCTTTATCTTATTAAAATAATCTTTACCGGCGTCAGAAAGGTTTTGGGATTCGCGCTCATCAATTCGTGAAATGAACATCTGAATTTTGCGAAGCGGTTCCTGAAGGTCATGGCTTACGATGTTATTAAAGGATTCAAGTTCAGTATTGATGTCACGCAGTTCACGGTTGTTTTGTTCAAGACTGATCGTATTCTCCTGTTGTTCGGTGATATCGTAGTTAACACCAATTTCAACTACTTCACCCTGCGAGTTCTCAGCGTAGCTCATTACAGACTTGATGTGTTTCGTATCGCCATTCTTGGATATCAGTCGATATATTACCGAAGATGATTTGTGTTCCCTCGACGCACGGTCGTACACTTGTGTTACCCGCTCACGGTCTTCAGGATGCAATCTGGCGATGATAGATTTAAGTCCAAGTTGCGCCGCATCGTACCCACGGCCTATTTGATTATAAAAGTTATCGGAAAAAGAGTATCGCCTGGTCGCAAGGTTGTATTTCCAGTGGCTCATCCCGGCAATCTTTTCGGCGTTACTGAAGGTGTGGTTTAGAAATTGGAGCTCGTCGTTTAAATTTTTGAGGTTCTTAAGATCCGAGCTTATTCTGTTTAATGATACCAGCAGGATAAATAAAGCTATAGTGACAAGTAAAAATGAAGTTATGACCGATGTGTCGACATCATATTTGTGCGCAATCTCATATTTGTTCATTCTCAATACTTCATCCTCGAGCAGATCATGGGCTAAATCACGGATCTTATCACTGACTGCGTCAGACTCTGCCATAATATCTGCAATAGTCTCTGAAGTGTGTTGAGGGTTGGCAGCTGTGTACTCAAGGATCTTTTTGAACAATATAAACCGCTGATTGACCAAAGCCTGAAGGCTGTCGCAGCTCCTATTGTCGGCATTGCCCACGGAAAGTTTGCGCAGGTCTTTAAATTCTGAATTGAGTTTTTCTTGTGGTGTAAACCGGCGACGAAGATAGGTGCTGTCTTTGGATATTATATAGCTCCTAACGCTGCTTTCATTTAAAGTTACAGCAGAAAATATTTTTTCAATTTTCAACAAACGCTTGTTCGAAACCGACATTGAATCAAAGGATTCGCCGATATTCTGCATTTGCATAAAAAACAATCCGGTGATGTAAACGATTAGCAGAATTGCAGTACCTAACGCAATCTTTATTACCAATGAAGATTTATAAAGATAGGCACTCTTCATTTTTATCCTATATGCTAAACAGGAAGGTCTCCATGTTGAGGCCTGAGGTATGGAACTGCCAATTTAAGTTTACAACGTCTTTTATAACTTTCTTAAGTGTAGAAAAATCGTTCGGTTTCTTGATATAAATATTAGCACCACCGATAAATGACTCTTCAATATCTTTTTCAGAAGAAGATGTAGAATATATTGCTACGGCAAGGTCACGGTACATTGGATTCTGCCTGATCTCAGTAAGACATTCGAATCCCGTTTTACCCGGCATATTTAAATCCAGGAACAAAATGTGTGGAATATTATCGTTTTCCCGTTCTGGGTCCTGAAGATAATCCATCAGTTCTTTACCTTCGTGAAAAAGAGTTAGCTTGTGCTCCATCTTTAGTTCACCAATTGCCTCCGAAAAAAACTGACGGTCGTCAGCATCATCATCGGCTAGTAAAATATGAAATATACCGTTATTCAACATAGAAAGAAATAATTTTAGTTAGTGGCTCTTCGCTGATAGTCTCCGTCTCTCAATAATCCTCTTAAACATGGAAGGCGTTAAGCCAGTTGTTTTTTTAAATTGACCTGATAGATGCGCAACGCTACTATAGTTCAATTTATATGAAATTTCGGTCAAGGTCAATTCTTCTTCAATAATGAGCTTTTTGGCCCGTTCAATCTTTTGGATTATAAAGTAATTTTCAATGGAACTATAAGTATACTCTGAAAATACGTTCGAAATATAACCGTAGCTTAAGTTCAACTTTTCTGATAAGTATACTGAGATTGTTGTCAACGGCATATCCGGTTCGTGCACAAGTTCAACGATCGTATCTTTAATTCTTTGAATCAGTTGATTTTTTGGATTGCTGACAATCTCGATGCTATATCGGCCGAGATCGTCTTGCAATTGTGCGAAATCTTCATCTGATATTTTGTTGTTGATAATAATCTCGCCGAGGCTCAGCATTTCATATTTAATCCCTAACTCATCCAAATGTTCTCGTACTATCACCTTGCAGGCGGCAATCCCATCAAACTTGATGTAAAACTTCATGCGCTAAACTTATGAATTAGAAAAGTTAAATATAGTACAAATATACGAACAGCTAAAATGTAGAATATTTTTTTTTAGTTCTACAGATTCAAAGATAACAATCGAAAAATCATGCCGTTATTTTTCTAACCCGGCATCTTTAATTGTATTTGCGGTTCACAGATAAAAAAAACGGCCCCAAAAAGAAGCCGTTTTCACCCAAAACAAAACAAAACTATCTTAATATGATAAGTCTTCGGTTGCTGAATTACGACGTGCGTTTCGCCGTGATTTAACCAGATAAACTACAGCACTTGTAATTGCAATTCCGATGACAACGTTAGTTATAAATGATTTTTTGTTGAATTTCCATTCTGCGTTCCAGCCGCGCTCCATAAAAATATTTGGAATATGTCCATTGGTCAAATCTTCAACAATACCTTCAATCATATTTACCCGGTCGGCGAGAATAAGTGGAACCCAATGTGAATAGGTAGATTCGCTATATTTAAACGCAAATCTTCTGATCATACCGCTTAAACCTTTTGGCGGAGAAGCTACACCAACAACTGCTGAAAGGGATGGCCGCTCAATTGATTTAAGAATTTCCACAGACACTTGCTGTTGTACAGGGCGCTCATAATTTAATCGTTCATGATCATCACCTGTATAATTTTTCATTGGATAAGTGGGCATGTTCTTTGGATCGGCGTCGTATCCCCATCCTGGAATGTCCTTATATCTATTTGCCATGCTGTTTTCAGCAACATCATTTATATTTTCCATAATTCTTATTTTTAAGGAATGAATATACCTAAGGAATGAGTACTGGTTTAATGCAGTTATCCAATTTTCTTGAAAAAATATGATATCCTTCCGCCACTTCTTCAAGCGGAATACGATGTGTGATCAGATCTTTTGGATTGAGTCGGCCTGCCATGACATGATCGATCAGCCTTGGCAGCAAACGCTTTACTGATGCCTGATTGGCGCGAATCGTCAGACCTTTATTAACTACATTACCAATTGGCACTAAAGCATCTATTGGTCCGTAGACACCCACAATTGATACTATACCTCCTTTTTTGACAGAGTTGATTGCCCAATGTAATGCTGTTGCAGAACCACCTGTCAGCACCATTTTTCGACCAAGGAATGTTTGAAATGCGTCGCCCGCAGCTTCTGCTCCTACAGCATCAATGCAGACGTCGGCTCCAAACCAATCTGTTGTTTTCTTTAAAAATACGACAGGATCATCCATTTCTTTAAAATTATACGCTTCACATCGTGCATAATTTTTTGCGAACTCCAGACGATATTCCAAATGATCAATAATTATAACCCTTCCTGCTCCAAATAGCCAAGCACATCTTGCTGCCATTATTCCAACAGGTCCGGCACCGAATACGACAACCGTATCACCTGTTTGGATACCTGCCATTTCAGCTGCCTGATATCCGGTAGGAACAACATCTGTCAGCAATACTGCATCATCCAGATCCATTCCCGGGGGAATTACCGTTGGCCCGACATCCGCGTATGGAACACGAACCAGTTCGGCTTGACCACCATTATGGCCTCCGGCAGTATGCGAATATCCAAAGATACCACCGACTGCGGTTGCCTGTGAATTAGACTCGTGGCAGTTACCATAAAGTTCCTGCTTACAAAAAGCACATTTCCCACATGCGATATTAAAAGGCACAATAACATGATCACCGACCTTTAATTTTTCAACGTCTGAACCGACTTCCTCCACGATACCAACGAATTCATGTCCGAAGGTCATTCCAACGCGTGTGTCCGGAACAAGTCCATGATACAAATGCAAATCGGAACCACAGATGCAGGTTCTGGTAACTCTGACGATTGCATCAGATGGATGAAGTATTTCAGGATCGGGCGCATTACGATCGACCCGAACGCGGAAAGGCCCGCGAAAGTTCATTGCTATCATAAATAAAAATTTTTAAGATGAACATTAAGGATAAATCCTCGTAGTGTAGCTGGTAACAGATCAGGTACCAATGGAAAAATAAAAAGGCCTGCAAAGCGCGTTACAACTTTAAACAAGCCTTTATAAAATCAGAGGTAAGTCGATCTCTATTGATATGACTGTCCCTCAAATTGTTGTTGATCAATATCAGGATCAGATTTAAACTTTAACGACTGCAGTAAATTAGTAATAAAACCTATGCTTTTCTCTTTGATGGTATCCGGATACTTAACAGCGAAACTGGTTATGCCGGCCTGTATTGCCGTCGCCACTAACCTTTTAAAGGGTCCATGAAACGAACTTAGCAGTACTTGATTTGTCAAAAATCCGGTGCCTAAACCAACCACACCGCGTAGTAGATCAGCTTGCAAATCTGGTGAACCTTTAACTGATCCCACAAGGTGTGAAAACATGTTCTTAGGTTTTAGGTCGTCAATAAAGTGACTAACCTCATCTGAAATTGCCTGCTTTTCCTCCTGCTGTTTTAATTCCAGCAGTGCGATCTGATGTTTAAGAGAAGCCCTGTCTTTTATAACTTCCATACTAGTCTTTAAAAATCTGTTTGATGATAAAGTTTGCGATATTATCTTTTAGGCATTTGACCCGATAGATATAAATTATAATCGCAATTAAAGCGTAGAATCCGGCGACAATGAAGAATCCATAATGCCATCCACCCAAAACTTCACCGAAATAAAAGCCCGCGCCGATACTAAGAAACAACAGGAACATCGACAATAGAACCCAAAGTACAAATCCGGTTGCGACTGCCGCGAATGAGTCGGCGACTGTTTTCGTTACTTTCAGTTTATAAAGCTCGATGCTTGTTTTAGCATATTGCTCTACCTGTTCATAAATTTTCCTAGTTGATGATCTTTCTTCTTCCATAGCGCGGATCTCAAATATTACATTGTTCCAGCGTTTCCGCCTGCACTCTGCGTTTTAGCTCCGGAAGTCTGACCGTTTTGTGATTTTTGATCACCACCGTTGCTGCTTCCACCGCTATTGTTTCCAGAAGTTGAATTTCCGCCTGCTCCGCTTGTTGCAGTGCTTCCCATATTTCCACCTTCACTGCCTACCAAAGACTCAAGTTTGCTTGTTACGCCATCTACAACGTCGTTGTATTTGTCTTTCAAACCTCCGATACGGCCTTTAAGATCTCCAGTATACTGGGTTCCTTTTCTAGAAATTTTACGACGGGTTTCAGAACCTTTGTCTGGTGCCATCAAAATACCTACTACCGCTCCAATGGCAATACCTGCCAATGTGCCTAAAACGAATTTGTTTCCTCGCATGTCAATTAATTTAAGTTGTTTGTTATATTTATTCTAAAAGCGTTCGAATTAAAATCTTTTTCATAGCAATTTTCGTCGCCTTTAAGTTTCTCCTGTCTAATTAAGCTTGGCTAAATTTAGACGAATTCATTGTATGTTCAGCTTTATGTCTTGCTTTTTTAGCAAGTTTCTCGCCACCTGAATGGTCCGCAGACAACATATCAGACGCTGACGATGAGCCGCTGAAACGATTTTTTATTCCATCTAAGGCATCACCTGCAGTGCTTCCCAGGTTTCTCCAGTTGTACTTGTTATTTTTTGACAGTAGTAAAGTGGCTGATAGGATTGCAACTCCCGCTGCAACTCCAATGATTAAATTTCTGTTTCGCATTTTTTTAGTTAGTTATAATTGATTATTTAGATTTTTACAAAAAGCTTCTTTCCCAACAGTTGCCAAGTTCGTCATCATCACTGCCTGCCGCTTGACTTTCATCTTCGTTATCCGTTTCATCAACAACCATATTGCTTCCGCGGAACAAGGTTGAAGAAGATTCAGATCCTGTATAATCTCCCGTACTGATGTTGTCTGCATCATCCTGATTATCCAATTCATTTTCTTCCTGACCCGACAATTGATTGCTTCCATATCCTGAACCAGAGCCGGCATTTTCGGATTGGTTCTGCTGACTGTTTTCGAAGTTGCTTTTATCGCTAGTATTCATGGCTTTAGGTTTATGTGGATTTTGTTATTCTCTTCTACAAAGTTGACCCTAGAATTAAAAAAATGCTTTATATAATATCCCGTTAATTTTATACTATTCTAATTCAAGAATTGTTTTGAAGGTAAAGCGTCAATTGCTGGTCCCTCGATGACTTCTCCGTTTGTTTTGAATCGGCTACCGTGGCAAGGGCAGTCCCAACTAGTCTCCGCAGCATTAAAATGTACAATACATTTCATATGAGTACACACCGCGGACACAATTTGCGTTTGGCCGTCCTCTCCTCTATAAATTGCCAGTTTGTGTCCATCATGATCTACCACACGACCTTCTCCAGGCTGAATTTCACTTAGCGCTTCGATATCTCCCTGCGAAGGAAAATCTTTAATTAACTGGATGGCATTATCAACATTTTCCTTGATAAAGTCTTTAAAAGATTTTATTGGTGTATGGCGATTGGCATCATACATATCTGCATATGGATTTGTTAGGCCAAGTATTTTATCCGACAGTATCATTGCACCAAGGGTTCCGTAGACTAGTCCGCTTGTCGAGAACCCTGTCAGAATATGAATTTTCCCAGAGTACTGGCCTATGTAAGGCAACCCATCTGCTGGTCGGTAATGTTGCCCACCCCACAAGTAGTTCATTTCACCAATATTGAATCGGCTTCGTAAGTAATTTTCAATCTCGTTGACATATTCAGAACTATCTCCGTGATGGCCGGTTTTAAATTTATCGCTTAGGACCATAACATAATTTTTGCCACCATCCCGATAAACCCTCACTGAATGCTTTGGCTCGCCGACATCCCAGAAAACACCATCGGCAAGGGAATCATCTTTAAGCTCAGCAGCCACTGCAAATTCACGATAAGGCCCAAGGACTGTATGGATAGGATAAACACCTTTAGGAACATGAGTGGCCATGATAATTGAATTAGCGGTCACAGTTCCAAGATCGGTCTCAACAATCCCATTTTCTTCATCAATTGAAATGACCTTGCTGTCTTCAAAAACACTGCAATTTTCCGGCAGTTCCTCGGCAAGTTTCAATACATACTTAAGAGGATGAAATTGCGCTTGTCCAGGAATAGTCATCATTTTATGGGTTGAAAAAGGCAATCCCTGGCTAACAAATTGCGGCATCAGGCCACACTGTTCAAGTGCGTCGAATTCTTTATCAAAAAAGAGCTCAGTTTCAGGTGTTGTTGTTTCGGCGTAAAAATGCATCGGAACATGTACAAAGTCACAGTCAATTTGATATTTTGATATATTACTTTCAATCAAATTCATAGCAGCACGCCGCGACTGAACAACTTTCATCATGACTTCTTCATTCCATTTACTTCTGATGTAAGAAAGGTTCTCATCAACAGTAGAATAAAGATTACCCGTTGAGTAACCAGTAGTTCCCATTCCTACTTTCATTGCTTCAAGCACAATCACTTTTAACCCTGCTTTGGATAGAAGCATCGCAGCGGTAATGCCCGAAATTCCGGCGCCGATTATTACTACGTCTGCAGATGCATTTCCTTGGAATGCCGGATTGGTCTTTCCCTCCTGTGAGGTTCCCACCCAAATTGATTTTGGTCCCATATGATTTTGTTTGGTTTTAATATGTAAGCAAAAAATGGAGCATAAATGCCCCATTTTCATGTATTATTGAACTTGATTATATCAGATAATATACGCCGTCCTGATTTGCATCGCGGTATGAGTCGCGATCTTCAAAAGAATTTCCGCCTTCAAGAACGTCGTCGTCATCTTCTGAATCTTCATCCTGGCTGAGCATTTCATTTTCCACAGGAGAAAAGTTCATGCTGGAAGAATAAACGTTTAGTTCATCTGCCAGATAATTATCAACCTGAACGTGACTGGGAAAGTTAAGTTCAAACTCGATCATCTCATGATCAGTATCAAGAATGTTCTGAACACCCCAAATGCTTTCATCAATTCTCATGGATAGTTGTAGATTGCTCATTTCTAATTTTTCTTAATGTTTATTCCTTGTCAGCTTCGGCTGCCTCAAAGTTGATTGAGTTGTATGCAGCATCGGTAAGCAAAGCATCAGCTTCTTTTTCTTCCCTTAATGTCTCTTCCAATAAGCTTGCGATCTCATTTTGACCTAAAGTCTTTGCGTGTGCAACCAAAGTTCCATAAGTCGCAATCTCATAATGCTCGATTTTTTGTGAAGCAGCGATAATTCCTGCATCTCGAACCGGTCCCGGTTCAGTTTCTTCAAGAATTTCCTGTCCTTCTTTTATTAGTCCTTCCATCGCTTCACACTTTTTCGCAACGGCTTTTTTTCCAAAGATTTCGAATGCTTTCTGCAAGCGTACTATTTGCTCTTCTGTTGTTGCCAAGTGATCTAATAGAGTTGTTGACAGTGTTTCAGAAGTAGCATTCTTTGCCATTTTTGGCAATGCTTTAGTCAAAGCTTTTTCAGCCCAAAGGATGTCTTTTAGCTGGTCTTCAAATAACTCTTTTAGGCCTTCTGCCGCACTTTTTGCGGGTTTTACTTTACCACCAGTTGTAGTAGTTGACTTAGATGCAGTTTTGGTGCTGTCTTTTGCTTTTGATGCGGTTGCTGAACTTTTCTTTGCTGTAGAAGTTGAACTTTTTGATGTAGTTGTCGAACTTTTCATATAATTAGTTTTTTTGATGTTGCTGTTTTAACAAATTTCTTTCTAAGGACAAAGAAAAGCCTTACACAATTTTTCTAATATCTTATATGTTTTGCATCTGTCTGACTGGCAGGTACATTTTTGTAACTTTGCCTTGTGAAAACTGCACTACCTCCTATTGTAAATTCGGAAAGTTCAATTCTGATTCTTGGGTCAATGCCAGGTGAAAAATCTCTTGAACTTCAACAATACTACGGCAATCGGGGCAATAGCTTCTGGCGCTTAATGTTCACGATTTTCAACGAAGCGTTCTCTGAAGATTATGAAAAAAAAAAACAGCTTCTTTATCAAAATGGAATTGCGGTCTGGGATGTTTTGTCGTATTGCGAAAGGGAAGGCAGCCTGGACAGTAAGATTAAAAATGAAGTCTCAAACGAGTTTTCTAAATTCTTTGCTGCTTATCCAAATTTAACCACGGTTTTCTTCTCCAGCAAAGCCGCAGCAGGATATTATGATAAGTACAACCCCAGGCTTCCATACATAACTTATATCATACTTCCTTCGCCCAGTGGCGCAAACGCAGGTAAATCATTTTCGCAGAAGTTTGAAGAATGGATTATCCTGAAGGATTTTGTCAGATAGCTGATATCTGCAAATCTTTAATAATTACGTCTTTACAATTACATGATGTAGAAATCACTTATTAAAAATAATAATCTATTTCGTACAAATAAATTGCATTTGTGCATTTCGTCGATTTTTTATGCTTTTAAACGTGTTATTTTAGTTAATCGTGTTACTTTTGGAAAGTCAAACCAAATGTTCTTAAAACCAAACACCGAACACAAACTAAAGCATAATGAAAGTTATCAGCTTTTTGAAATTGCTCTGCATCACACTGGCTTTTCAATCCACCTCAGTTCTTCCCTCGATACTTAAAGAAGATCCGATGTCGAATATGGTTTCGGCGTCTATTCATGTTTCCGGGAATGCAATGGCAATTACAAGTGGAACTATGACCACGTCTACTACGGATCATACCGACTTTACTTCAGCCAATGTTAATGGCGGAATGGTTACAAGAACCTTTACGATTGCAAATACAGGAACTCAGGTGTTAACTATTAGTAACATTATTATAAGCGGTAACAATCCGGGCGACTTCACAATATCTGCCAACCCTTCTCTTTCTGTGGAAGCATCGGAATCAACTGCTTTTCAGATCACATTTAATCCAATGCTGTCAGGATCGCGATCAGCATTAATCAGTATATCATCTAATGATACAGTAAATCCAGCTTACAGCTTTGCCATATCAGGTACAGGGAACGGTCCGGAAATTAACGTAACAGGTAACCTTGAAATAATTGCAAGCGGAGACACCACACCTTCATTAAGCGACGCGACCAACTTCGGAAGTACAGCTGTAAATGCAGGTACAATTACGAAGACTTTTAAAATTGCCAACATCACGCCGGGAAATGCAGTACTCACTATTGGTTCATTGACAGTTTCAGGTTCTAATGCTGCCGATTTTTCGGTATCACAGCCAATAACTACTACTTTAGGTGTAAATGGTCAAACTACGTTTAGCGTAACTTTTGATCCATCTACTGGCGGCAGCAGATCTGCAATCATAAATATTCCCAACAACGATGATGATGAAAATCCTTATACTTTCGCTGTTAGTGGAATCGGCAATAGTCCTGAAATTGGAATATTTGGAAATTCCGTCGCTATTTCAGATGGAGATGTAACACCAGCTGCACCAGATCATACAGATTTTGGTTCTGCATCAATTGACAGTGGATCCACTTTGGTTACATATACCATAAAAAACACAGGCTATGGTCCATTGACTGTTGGTTCAGTAACAGTATCAGGTACTGACGCGACCAGCTTCACTATCAATTCAACGCCATCAGCTACAGTTGCCGAAGCTGGATCTACAACTTTTCAAATCGGATTCAATCCAACTACAACTGGTGAAAAAACTGCAATAATAACGGTTGTCAGTGATGATAGCAACGAAAATCCTTATACCTTCCAGATCATAGGAACCGGCGTTCGTACATACGTTGATACCGACCAAGACAGCGTTAGTGACAACTTTGACGTTGATGATGATAATGATGGAATCCTGGATGTTTATGAGCAGGAAAATTGTCTCTCATTCCCTTATTCAAATCTCATAGAATACACATTTTTAAACGAGACTTTTGGAACAGGAACAACCAAGGGATTGATAAATATCAACATCCCAGGCGCCACATGTACATATTGTTACGAAGATGGTATAATTGGCACCAACACTACGGCCTGCCCAAGCCAATCCAGTAAAATTCTAGATGATGGCGAATATACCGTCACTTATAAAATAACAGGTTCAACAGCAAGTGACCCCGAAAACATCCATGGTGACCTTGCATGGTATCAGGGGCTCGATCATACACCAAACGACACAAATGGAAGAATGGCTGTGTTTAACGCCAGTTTTGCGCCGGGAATATTTTATGAAACTACGGTAAATGGAATTATACCTAATGTTCCAATTACCTATAGCTTTTGGGCGCTGAACATAATGGCCCAGTCAACTTTTCCTAACTCTATACTTCCTAACATTACAGTTGAATTTCTGGATCCTCAAGGGACTCTTATCTCAACATTTAACACAGGAGATATCGGAAGATGTAATGGTACCCAAACTGATAACAGCTGCTCTACCGGAGTTTGGAAACAATATACAACAAGCGTAACACTTGGAAATCACTCTTCATTTACAATTCGTTTTAAAAATAATGCACCGGGCGGTGGCGGCAATGATCTTGCACTTGATGATATCACTATCAGGCAACAATATTGTGACGGTGATGGTGATGGGATTGCAAACATTTATGACCTTGATTCTGACAATGACGGAATTCCGGATGTAGAAGAAGCAGGCTTTAAAAATCTTTCAATCGGCAAAGCCACTATGAACCTCAACGCTTCAGTATGGGCGGATTCAAATCTAAACGGTCTCCACGATTCCCTTGATGTGAAAGTGAACGGTGGAACATACTTGCTCCCTGACAGCGATCAGGATGGCGTCGCAAATTTCGTTGATCTTGATTCGGATAACGACAGCCTCTTCGATATTGACGAAGCAGGACTTCTAAATGGTGATGGCGACGTTGATGGCGATGGCACTGGTGACGGAATAGATACAGACGGCGACGGAGTTCTGGATGTTTTCGACACAGAATTAACTTTTGGAACCGCAATTCGCCCATTTGCTAACAACTCTGACAGTTCTCCAAATGCCGATTACTTTCAGGCAGATGCTGACTCAAATAATGTTTTCGATATTACTTCAACGCTATATCATGCTCTTGACGGTAATGGCGATGGAATATTAGACGGATCTGCTGACGCTGACAAAGACGGTATTTTGGATTCATTTGATACATCAGTAACAACTTTAGGTTCACCGCGAGATATTGTTCAAAAACTCAGCCTTGACTTCGACGGAAGGAATGATTATGCACAGTCATCCCAATTCTTGGCAGGATTACCGGGCGCGACTATTATGGGTTGGATCAGAATAACCGGCAGCTCAGGCAGTTCATACATTGTTGGTCAGAATAATTTCAATATCCAAATAACTGGAGACACTAATAAAAAACTGACTGCATCTGCAAATGGAGTTTCTATTACAAGCGATGTCGTAATTGCTGCCGATCGATGGTATCATGTTGCCGCGACCTATAATGGATCGGCCCAAGATGAAAACCTGATTTTATACATCAATGGCAAACCTGAATTATCATCAGCATCTGAATCGTTAGGTTCACAGTTAAATGCCATCACAGATGTTTTTACCATTGGAAAACATCCTTCTTCAGCATCGGGCTATTTTAAAGGTTCTATTGATGAAGTTCGGGTGTTCAGCACTTCACTTTCAACAGATATGGTACAGAAGATGGTTTATCAGGAAATTCAACAAAACGGCGAATCGGTCAGAGGGTCATTTATACCAAGAGATATTGAAAGCACGTCATGGAATTCATTGACTGCCTATTACAGAATGGACACTTATAAAGATGATGTTATTGATAATCTGGCTACCGCGTCTGTAGATACAGGGTCAGACCCTTCTTTTGCACGAATATATAATGTCAAAAATATAAGCTACCAATTAGCGCCAATGCCGTTCGAGACCACAATTTCGGGCGATTTAGCTGCCGCTGTAAGTGTAAATAACTATGTAAAAGGCGACGATGTATTAAATTATCCATGGTCAATCCTTCACATAAAACATGACATTGAGCAGCACGCTAACCTTACCAATTTAGGATTAGTGGTCAATGCTGACGTTGAAGTAAAATTCGACAATAACAATGCATTGCGAAATACATGGTATTTAAAGCTAGATGGCAAAATCGATCTTAAAGAGCAGTCACAGCTTGTACAAACGCAAAATAGTGAACTTGATGTTACCAGCATCGGATTTATTGAAAGAGACCAACAGGGTACAGTGAACAAGTATAATTACAATTATTGGTCATCTCCGGTTGGAAAGATCAATGCTACTTCCAACAATATAGATTATACTGTTAGTGAAGTATTTAAGGATGCATCTGACCCCGACAACCTTCAGTCTATCAGCTGGACTACAGGATTGAACAGTGCCAATACAAGTCCGGTTACGCTTAGCAGTTATTGGATTTTTAAATTTCAGAACTTAACAAACAGTTACGCCAATTGGTCATCGGTTGGTTCATCAGGTGCGTTGTATGCGGGACAGGGCTTTACTTTAAAAGGAAGCAGCGCCACAACAGCTACGCAAAATTATACTTTTGTCGGAAAGCCTAATAATGGAGCGATCACCAGTTATATTGCGCCAAGCAACCTCAACTTAAGTGGTAACCCATATGCATGCGCCATCGACGCTGATGCTTTCATCCTTGACAATTTAACATCGCTCACCGGTACAATTTACTTTTGGGAGCATTTTGAAACAAACAATACTCATACTTTAATCGACTACCAAGGAGGATATGCAACCCGCACGTTAGTTGGCGGAACACCACCGGTTTCCCCATCTGGTGTTAGCGGGCTCGGAACAAGTTCACGCACACCGGGAAAATTCATACCTGTTGGACAAGGATTTATTGTGACGGGAAGCTCAACAGGTGGTACAATTAAATTTAACAACGCGCAGCGGGCATTTATACGAGAGACAAATACAAATTCGAATGTCCTGTTTCGTCATGATTCATCTGCTTCCGCGTCAACTTCTTCACAAACACTTCCTGACAACAGTGAAGATGAATACCAAGAAGATACATATGGAAAAATCAGGTTGGGATTTAATTCCGCCAACAACTACCACCGTCAACTGTTGTTGGGTTTTATGGATAATAAAGCGACAAGTGCAATTGACAAAGGTTATGATGCTCTCCATTTAGACAGTCAGCCGAGCGATATGTATTTTCTGAAAGGTTCGACAAAGCTGGTAATTATGGGTGAAAGCTACTTCAACGAGATGCTGATCTATCCATTGGGAGTGAAAAACAACATCGATGGCAACGTCAGCTTTACTCTCGACGGACTTGAACATTTTGATAATGATCAGCCTATCTACATCTATGATAATCAAACGCAACAGTATCACAACATTAAGAACCAGGCTTTTCAAATGTCATTGCCCGCAGGAACTTACCACGACAGATTTTCGTTGAGATTTGTTGGAAATGCTTTAGGTGTAAATGAGGGTTCATTACAGAATGGCATTGCAATTGCTTACGGCGGCGAGAAGAATGAAATCAGCATCAAAAATTCAACTGTAGAAGCGACAGTGACTTCAGTTTCATTATATAATATGCTTGGTCAGGCAATTCAGCAATGGAATGTCGTAGAATATAACCAAAGCAATATCCTTCTTCCCGTCAGCAACCTAAGCAGCGGAACTTACATTGTAAGCCTTACAACAACCGAAGGAACACTTAGTAAGAAAATATCGTTTTAAGTTTTACACTCTTTTTGCCCCACAAAAAGAACTAATTGAAGCCTCTGCCTTAAAAAGCAGAGGTTTTATGTTTTTATTAGTGCCGCCTGAAGTTCCTCGGCCGAAAGAAGAGATTGATCTCCCGATTCCAGGTTCTTCAATGTAAATTTTCCCGCAGACATTTCTTCACCTCCGGCAATTACGACATAAGCGATACTTCGGTTAGATGCATACTGAATCTGCTTTCCCGTCTTTACATGATCCGGATAAAGTTCAGCTTTGATACCTGCAGCTCTAAGTTGTTTGATCATCTTGAGAGCATAAAGTGCTTCGGCATCACCAAAATTGGCAAACAAAACATCCGATGTTGAATTTACTGCAGGTGGAAACAATCCCAATTCCTCTACAACCAGATAGATCCTGTCAAGCCCGAACGAGATTCCTACGCCACTCATATTTTTTAGTCCGAAGATTCCCGTAAGGTCGTCATATCGTCCGCCGCCGCCAATAGAACCCATCGAAACAGAATCAGGTGGCGCAACTTCTAAAATCGCTCCGGTATAGTAATTTAAGCCGCGTGCTAAAGTTACATCCAAATCCAGGAGAGACGTATCAAGACCTAGTTCAGCAACTTGCTCGCATATAAAATTCAATTCCTCAACTCCTTTCATTCCTTCGGTCGAAGTCGCCAGCATTTCTGCAAGTTTCTGTAATTTATCCTGAATTGACCCTGTAAAACTAAACAGTGGCTGAACCTTTGAAATAGCAGAATCAGAAATTCCTTTTTCAAGCATTTCCTTTTTTACGCCGTCCTCACCTATTTTATCAAGCTTATCTAGGGCAACAGTAAAATCGATAAGTTTATCTTTCGCACCGATAACTTCCGCAATTCCTGATAAGACTTTGCGGTTATTAATTTTGATGGTGACGCCTTTGAGTCCAAGCTCTGTAAAAACTGCATCATATAGTTGTACTAATTCAACTTCCTGCCACAAAGAATCCGATCCGACCACATCGGCATCACATTGATAGAACTCACGGAACCGGCCTTTCTGCGGACGATCGGCTCGCCAAACAGGCTGAATCTGATATCTCTTAAATGGAAATTCAATATCATTTCGATGCTGAACGACATATCGCGCAAAAGGAACGGTAAGATCATATCGTAGTGCTTTTTCCGAAACAGCAGAAGCCACTTTTGAACTATCACGTGCTGATAATTGCGCGTCATCTACTTTGGCAAGAAAATCTCCAGAATTTAAGATCCTAAAAATTAAGCGATCGCCTTCTTCCCCATATTTACCCATCAAGGTTTCAGAGTTTTCGAACGATGGAGTTTCGATCGGTCCGAATCCGAACTTCTCAAAATTACTCCTTATAATCCCCATGATGTATTGCCGTTTCGCAACCTCCGCGGGAGAAAAATCCCTTGTACCTTTTGGTATACCCGGTTTTTGTGCCATATTTTTAAATAGATAGGTGGCAAATATCGGCAATTCTTAGAACAATATGCGGCACTCATGGCCGGTGAAGCTAAAAAATATTTGTAGTTTAGCGACCTTAAAAGTATCCAATGTTCAAGTTGTTGCGGGAGAATATTCGAATTGCGATGAGTTCAATCAGGACACAGCTTTTGCGTACAATCCTGACCATTTTGATCATTGCTATTGGGATCACGGCATTAGTCTGCATCCTAACAGTTGTATCCGCTTTGGAAAATCAACTTTCCAGCGACTTTGCATCAATGGGTTCCAATACTTTTAATGTGACGCAATACGACATTACTGAGCAAATGGATGGACGTGATGACGACGCTAAAGTGAATCCAATTATCTCATATCCTCAGGCAAAACAATTTCAGAATCAATACGATTTTCCATTTACTTATACATCTTTATCTTTTACAGCAACATCGGCAGCCGAAGTAAAATTTGAATCGAAAGAAACCGATCCTGAAATCAGCGTACTTGGCGTGGATGAACATTTTATTTCTAATTCGGGATTAGAAACTTCTAAAGGCCGCAATTTTACCTCATTTGATATTTCAAATAATGCGTATGTATGCGTTGTTGGTTCGGACTTTGAAAAAGGGCTACTGAAAGATGTCAATCCGCTGGATAAAGTGATTTCAATCCGAGGTGCCAAATTTAGAGTAATTGGTGTCCTTAAGGAAAAAGGATCGACGTTTGGAAACAGTCAGGATCTGCGGGTGTTGGTACCGATACAGGTAGCACGTTCACTTTTTACGGCTCCAAATATCAACTATTCGTTAAGCGTCATGGTTGCAAAAAAAGAGCTTCTTGATCAGGCTGTTGATGACGCGACAATTACGATGCGCCAGGTACGAAAGTTAAATCCTGTGGAAGAAAATGATTTTGGAATTTCACGTAGTGACGATCTTATTAACCGCATTTTATCGATTACCCAATATTTAGGAATGTCGGCATGGGTAATCGGAATTATTACGATTTTTGGATCATCGATAGCGTTGATGAACATCATGCTGGTTTCGGTGACAGAACGAACTCGCGAAATTGGTGTACGAAAAGCTTTGGGAGCGACAAGGTCAACAATTGCAATTCAGTTTTTTATTGAAACGCTTGTAGTTGGACAATTGGGCGGATTGTTGGGAATAATACTTGGTATCTTGTTTGGCTTCCTGATATCATCAGCAATGGACTTCAGCTTTGTGATTCCGTGGAACGCGATACTTTCTGCGTTTGCTGTAACATTTATTGTAGCAATTTTTTCCGGATCATATCCGGCAGTCAAAGCATCCAAGCTCGATCCGATTGAAGCTTTACGTTATGAATAGGTGCATCTGATCATTCGGTCATTGCCATAAATATCTTTTCGAAGTTCAATATCAACAAAGCCCATATTTTTTAAAAGCAACTTCGTTTCTTTCCCTAAATGTTGATTGATTTCAAAATAAAGCCTTCCGTTCTTCTTCAGAGAAACTTTAGCTATAGAGGCGATCTTTCGATAAAACAGAAGTGCATCATCATCTTCTACAAAAAGTGCCAGATGCGGCTCATGATCAAGAACATTCGACGCAATTTCATGTTTTTCCAGGTTTCGCACGTAAGGTGGATTGGAAACAATAATGTCATATTGATTCTCCTCAGCGTCGGCCTCAAGAACATCGACCAGTGCAAAATCAATTTTAACCTTATTTTGCTGAGCGTTTAAACTGGCCGTTTCCAAAGCTTCTTTCGAAACATCCCATGCGGTTACTTTGGCGTTTGTTAATTGATGCGCAAGTGAGATCGCGATGCAGCCGCTTCCTGTTCCGATATCGAGAATTGAAATGTTGTTATTTTGAGTTTCTGAAAGTATCCATGCTACAAGCTCTTCAGTTTCCGGACGTGGAATCAAAACATTTTCATTCACGAGAAACCTAAGTCCGCAGAAAGTTGTCTCTCCTAATATATATTGAATCGGAATTTGTGCCTTTAGTTTCTCCAGCACAATACTGTATTTCAACAAATCATTATCGTCAAAACTCAAATCTGGTTGTAATGCGATATCAACCCGTCGAAGTTTATGATAATGCTCAACAGCCAGATTGAAAAATTGTTCTGCTTCCAAACGATCGTAAGTTGACTCCAATTGCTCAACAAAATATTTTCCGAAATCCCTGATCAGCATCGCTAAAGTTTTTTAATCATCCAGACAGGACAAGATGTATGACCGGTGGAACCCATCGGTGCATCAAGATATGTAAAGCCAGCTTTTTTGTAAAGCTTTTGTGCTGCTTCCATGTATGGCATTGTTTCAAGATAGCATTCTGAAAATCCATAGCTGCGGGCTGTTTCAATGCAGCGATCAATCATCTGCTGCCCAAGGCCAAGTCCGCGCGCTTCGGGTAGAAAATACATTTTTTGCAATTCACAAACGCCTTCAGGTCCGCCTTCAAGTGGCGCCACGCCTGCTCCGCCTATAATCGTTCGGTCGTTATCGATAACAAAATAAGCTGCTCTTGGTCCGCTATAAGCCTCTGTCATGTATTCAAGTTGCGGATCGGCGTATGCAGTTCCAACTTTAGGAACATTATGTTCAATGAGTACCGATCGAATTACGGCAGCAACATCCTTATCGTCAGCCTGAGTTATTGGTCGTATTGTCATTTTATGTCTGATTTGGTGCTTTTACTTACTTTTACACTGTGGAAATACACTATAAATATATATTGCGCTGTCTTCAGTTAGCAGCAAACGGAATGGGAACTACTCGTCCGAACCCAATGGTTGGTAGTGTAGTCGTGTACAAAGATACGATAATCGGCGAAGGCTGGCATCTTAAACCGGGCGATCCGCATGCTGAAGTCAACGCTATTAATGCTGTACAGGATAAATCGTTGTTACAACATTCTACTCTTTATGTCAATCTTGAGCCTTGCTCCCATTTTGGGAGAACACCTCCTTGCGCCGATCTTATTATTACCAGTAAAATTCCGAAGGTTGTCATTGGTACAGTCGATCCGCATTCAATTGTGAAAGGGGCGGGAATCAAGAA
>DASWND010000066.1:0-13227 GCA_036399435.1 Flavobacterium sp. | reverse complement strand
GGGAATCAAGAAACTGCTTGACTCTGGAATTGTTGTTGTTGTGGGCGTGCTTGAAAATGAATGTACTGAACTCAACAGGAGGTTTTTCACGTTCATGCAAAAGAAACGGCCATACATTATATTAAAGTGGGCTGAAAGTGCAGATGGATTTATTGCTCCTGAAAAAAGACTCGAGCAAAAGCCTGTTTGGATAACGAATTCTCTTTCAAGGCAGCTGGTACACAAATGGCGCAGCGAAGAACACGCTATTCTTGTTGGAACCCAAACCGTGCTAGATGATAATCCGGAATTAACCGTAAGAGAGTGGAGCGGAAACAATCCAATTCGGGTCGTTTTAGATTATTCATCACGTGCGGATAAAAATAGTCTGATCTTTAATGATGAAGCAAAAACAATTTTAATTACCGGCACCTCGCAGTTTCCTGAACTTTCGCAAAATGTAATTATTGAAAAAGTGAAAGAAATTGATGTGAAGACAATACTTGAAGTTCTTTATAAGCACGCCATTACTTCTGTCATTGTAGAAGGTGGCAGCCGGACTTTACAGTCTTTCATAGATGAAAATCTTTGGGATGAAGCACGGGTATTTTTGGGAAATAAAATGTTTGGCAGCGGAATCAAGGCACCACAATTCAAACATGCAGCTTCTGATCTTAAATTAATTGGTGAAGATCGGCTGTCAGTCTATAAAAATTGTGCTGAGTGATTTCAGATACATATAAAACAATAGAGGCACCTTCTGATGAAATCCTTTATAAGGAAAAAGGAAGCAAATTTTTTGGTTACACATTTCCGGTTGAATCTGATCTTGATGTGAAGCAGCATCTTGACGTACTTCGTAAAAAACATTATGGTGCAGGACATTTCTGCTACGCCTACCAAATTGGAACAGAGCAAATCGCCTACAGAACAAATGATGACGGTGAACCCGCAAATTCTGCAGGCATGCCGATCTATGGGCAAATTCGCTCATTTGGGGTAACGAATGTGCTGGTAGTAGTTGTGAGGTTCTTTGGCGGAGTAAAACTGGGCGTCGGCGGACTTGTGGCAGCATATAAACTGGCTGCACAAATGGCACTTGATCAAAGTAATATAGTAGAGAAAATTATACAGGTTCGGTTTCGCCTTACTTTCGATTACAGTAAAATGAACATTGTGATGCGTCTGCTCAAGGAAAATAACTTTCAGATCATTAGTCAAAAAAGTGATGAATTGTGTGAACTTACAGTTTCCGCACGAAAAAATGAATCATTTAATTTCGGCGAAATTTTCACTGCACGTAATGGAATTATGATAGTTCAAATTGACTAAATACCGGATGAAATTCATGCTTTATCGATGTTCTCCAATATATCTTTAATATAAGGTGGCGGAAGCGTCGGACGACCTGTTTTTATGTCCACAAATACAAGTAAAAAATGCCCTGTTGTTAACAATTCATTTTGATCATTGTAGATTTCACAGTCGTAGGAAATTTTGACGGATGTCTGATCTTTGAGAATCGTCCTGACAGTCAGCAGGTCGTCGTACCGCGCCGGCTTCTTATAATTAAGTGTAAGTGACACAATAGGTAGCGCAATACCATTCTCTTCTAATCCTTTATAGGAAACTCCTTGATTTCTAAGCCATTCCACTCGTCCAATCTCGAAATATGGAAGGTAATTACCATGATAAACAACTCCCATTTGATCTGTTTCTGAGTATCTTACACGTACCTGAATCTGATGTTCTCGCATGTCTTTTTATATATTAACTTTTGTTCAATTGTGGGACGTACAACAATAATTCTAAAAAATCAACTCGCTTTAAATTTTTTTTTAACCTTTTTTGTTCACATATTTGTCTTCCCTAATTCTAGTAAAAGAAGGCAACTTTTTTTGTAGGATAACCTTTAAACAAAACAATATTTTTACATCGATATATGAACAAAACTGCGCAATCAGTATGGGAAAATTGTCTGCTTTTTATAAAAGACAACATCCAGGATCAGGCATACAAAACCTGGTTCGAACCGATTAAGTCAGTTGAGCTCACCGATAACGCTTTATACATTCAGGTTCCAAGCAAATTCTTCTATGAATGGTTAGAAGAACACTATGTAAAATTGCTGAAAGTCGCGCTCACAAAAGAGCTCGGAAAAAACGCAAAGTTACTCTATAAAATCAAAATGGAAAACACTTATGGTAACAAGCAGCCCTTTACGGAGCAGTTACCAAGTGCGCACAGAAGTCCGATGAAAACTCAAGAGGTCGACGCACCTTTTAAGAATTTAAATCCGGAACTGAAAAATCCATTTGTAATTCCTGGCATCAGAAACTTAAAGATTGAATCACAGCTTAATGCAAATTACAGCTTTGACAACTTTCTTGAAGGTGATTCAAACAGACTGGCGCGTTCTGCAGGTATGGCTGTTGCCAATAAACCCGGTGGAACATCGTTCAACCCACTTCTGATATTTGGCGGCGTGGGTTTAGGTAAGACTCACCTTGCACATGCCATTGGCGTTGAGATCAAAGATAAATATCCGGAGAAAACAGTCCTTTATATATCGGCTGAAATATTCACCCAGCAATTTATAGATTCAGTAAAGAAAAACAGCAGAAACGATTTTATTCATTTCTATCAGCTAATTGATGTTTTAATTATTGATGATGTTCAATTCCTTTCAGGTAAATCAGGAACACAGGATGTTTTCTTTCACATTTTCAACTATCTGCATCAAAACGGAAAACAGGTCATACTGACATCCGACAAAGCACCGGTTGACATGCAGGATATTGAACAGCGTTTGTTATCCCGATTCAAATGGGGACTCTCAGCTGAGCTGCACCAGCC
Source organism: Flavobacterium sp. (assembly GCA_036399435.1). GTDB lineage: Bacteria > Bacteroidota > Bacteroidia > Flavobacteriales > Flavobacteriaceae > Flavobacterium. The sequence continues at coordinate 10,392 of DASWND010000066.1, read as the reverse complement.
GGATTACGAGACGAGAATTTCTATCTTAAAGAACATTTTGTACCGTGATGGTGTTGATATGCCTGAAGACATTATTGAATATGTTGCAAGAAATATCAAGTCAAATGTAAGGGAATTGGAAGGCGCGATCATATCCTTGATTGCTCAGTCATCTTTTAACAAGAAAGAAGTTACGCTTGATCTTGCAAAGCATGTTGTTGAAAAGTTCGTCAAGAACATCAAGCGCGAAATTTCGATAGATTATATTCAAAAGGTCGTATCGGATTATTTTCAGCTTGACCTCGACACGCTGCAGTCAAAAACTAGAAAAAGACATGTTGTTCAGGCAAGGCAACTTGCTATGTTCTTTGCTAAGAAATATACAAAGGCATCACTGGCAAACATTGGATCTCAAATTGGCGATCGCGATCACGCAACCGTTCTACATGCCTGTAAAACTGTAGACAATCTTGTATCGACCGATAAGCAGTTTAAAAAGTTTGTTGAAGATATTCAGAAAAAACTATCTATTTAGCATAGCACAAATTACTATTGCATCAGATGAAGCCAATTAAAATCCTGATGGTTTGCCTCGGAAACATCTGCCGATCTCCACTGGCCGAAGGTTTGCTGGCTTCAAAACTTCCAAAAGATCAATTTCAAGTTGATTCAGCAGGAACCGGTCATTGGCATGTGGGAAAGCAGCCTGACCACCGATCTATTGCAACTGCTACTAAATATGGCCTTGATATTTCCGCCCAAAAAGGACGACAGCTTAGCTCCGACGACTTTGAAACTGCCGATTACATTTATGTGATGGACAATCAAAACTACAAGGATGTGATTGAGCTTGCACCTTCAGAAGCGCATAAGAAAAAGGTGCAATTAATTTTGGATGAATTATTTCCCGGCGAACGAGTAGATGTTCCCGATCCTTATTTCGGTATGGAAAACGGCTTTGAGTCGGTTTATGGGATGCTTGATCAGGCATGCGATGCAATTGCTGCCAAGTTGATGAAGAAGCATTTTCCATCGTGACAGACGCCAACAGCCGCGGCAGGCTATACCTTATTCCAACTACCTTAGGTGAAATGGATCCGTCCGATGTGCTGCCTCAAACGGTAAAACGCGCAATCGAACTGCTGGACTATTATGTTGTCGAAAACCAAAAAGACGCTAGGAAGTTCATCAAAAATATTTCCCCTGAGAAAGTCCAATCGACTTTAAAACTTAGCGAACTTAATAAACACACCGAACCTTCCGAACATATAAAAATGCTAAGCCCATGCCTCAACGGAATAGACATGGGGTTAATGTCAGATGCAGGTTGTCCGGGCGTCGCCGATCCGGGCGCCGTGATTGTAAAGCTCGCACATGAGAAAGGAATAAAGGTGATTCCGCTTGTCGGACCAAGTTCAATTTTAATGGCCATGATGGCATCCGGAATGAACGGTCAGAATTTTGCTTTTAATGGATATCTGCCGATCGAAAAATCCGAAAAGAAAACTGCCTTGAAAAATCTGGAAAAATTATCGGAAGAAAAAAACCAGTCTCAGCTTTTTATCGAAACACCGTATCGAAACAACAAGATGCTTGAAGATGTTCTTATTGCGCTACATCCAAACACCAGGCTATGTGTGGCTGCCGATATAACATTACCCACCGAGTTTATCAAGACCCAACGCATATCTGAGTGGAAGAAATCCAAAGTCGATCTGCATAACAGGCCAGCAATCTTTATCATTCACAAATAAAAAACCCGCTTCGAAGGAAGCAGGTTCAGTATTATGTTGATGATACTTTAGCGTCGGGATTGGCTGGAATTGCCGAAGTTTCGTAACCGCCAAATCTCTTCATATAGCTTCTTAGCGATGTCCCGTATTTATCTCGCAGGTGCCTTCGCCCCTTGCTTTTGAAAAACTTTTTTACTGAACCTACTCCACCGAGGTGAGCAGCTGCTAAAATTCCTGATTCAGTAATGTAGACTCCACTTACCACCTTTCCGCTATATTTCTCGATTTCATCTTGAAGCAGACCTTTGTTTTTAGAAATTAACGCGATAAAAGCTTTTTCCTGAAGCTTTGGGGACCTTAAAAATGAAGCACTGTCGTAGATGCCGATAGACCGCAAAGTCTGCATCCCGAACTGATATTTGCCCATATAACCATGCGTATTGATCTTCGAATATTTCCCCTGCGATTCTTTAAAGGCGAGTGCTTCTTTATAGCCAACGAAAAATTTTCCTGTGTAAGGAATGTTGTTGCTTTTGTAGTCGGTTTGGTTTGGAGAGGGAAAGTGGTATAAAATTTCCTGGTCTTCATCAATCAGAAACCAGGCTTGATCTTCTTTTTGAACAGGCTTAAAGCCAAAGCTAATAAACGTAACAATTAGTATAATCGAAGTATAATATATCCATTTTTTAAACATAGGTAAGTTTTCTTCCTACGCTGTCACCGTAAGGAAATTTCTACATCGCAAATATACAACTTTATAAATAAAGCTGATTTTCAAGAAGTTAAACTTTTCTAAAAGTAAACAGGATGAAATTTTGTAATCCCTTTGCTATTGATTTCCAGTGTCGGAGCCGGTATTTTCACGGTGTTCAAAACAGAAAAAATCGTCTTTAAAACATTTGATCTTGTCTGTATTTTGGTCAGGTCGACATCAAAACTAAGGTAGAATTGGCGCACTCTTTCCTTCTCGTCAAAGAACACACTGTTGACCAGAGCATCGTCGCCGGTTATCATTCCTTCTGCACCGTATCCAACGGCAAGATTTAGCCATTTAGGTATTGCTTCGGTCTTGATGAACGAATTAATATTTGCCGAAAGCCAGTAAGTCTGCCCATTGTAATCTTTTAAAAATTGCTCCGATAGTGTCTCGCCTAAAACTTCTGGCCTCGCTGAAGGATATGGAGTGGTGTGAAAGGAAAACTTAGGAATGATTCGCTGTTCGTTCCAAATCAGTTCCTGTGAAACATATAGAGCTGTCCCGCCGACATTAGCAAGAATATCACCCCATGATGCGCCCCATTCAGCCGAATAACCATCCAGAACCTCAACAGCCGACATAAAAAGAAGTCCGGTGCCGGCGCCATAAATCAGACGGTTCTTTTTGCTCTCGCCGCTCCATTGCAACATTTCACTTCCAACCCTGCTAAAATGATAAGTAGCAAAAACATGTCCTGCCTTATCCATTTGCAGCCACTGTGCATTATCGTTGATAAAATGAAAGCCGGTGCGGGGATAATCGCTGTACCACGATTTGTCCAATAAATACAAGGTTCCGGCAACAGCTACGGCTTCACTAATAATGACTGTATTCCGCCGCTGCCGATTTAATGAATCTGAAGGTCTAAGAAAGTTGTTGGCAGATTGCGCGATTGAAACTTCAGATATACAAAGAAGCATCAATAGCAGTGATATGTATCGGAAAACGCTCAAACTAGCGCTTGATATTCTGTTTGTTGATCCATGCCACATATTTCTGGCGGTTGACTTCGTGCTGTGCAGCTGTCACTGCGAATTCATGGTAGCCAAAATTAGTTACGCTTGCACAAAAGTAGATGTAGTTATGTTCCTCCGGATTTAATACAGCATCCAATGCTGAAATATCAGGCATTGCAATTGGCCCCGGCGGTAAACCTTCGTACATATATGTATTGTAAGGAGAATCAGTCTCAAGATCTTTGTATAGAACGCGTTTGATCACTCTGTTAAAATCATTCGCCTGTTTCTTTACTGAATAAATAACCGTTGGATCAGCTTCTAGCTTCATTCCGCGTTCGAGCCGGTTCAAATACACACCTGCAACACGGGGACGCTCGTCGGTCTTAACAGTTTCCTTATGTACTATTGAAGCCAAAATTGATGCCTCAATCGGATTCAAGTTTTGCTTTTCAGCTTTTGCACGGCGTTCATCAGTCCAAAAGTTACGATATTCTTTCGCCATCCTGTCGCGGAACTTTTCTGCGCTTGTATTCCAGTAAAACTCGTATGAGTTAGGAATAAACAACGTCAAAACATTTGTCTCATTGAACCCATTTTCTTCCAGGAACTTTTTGTCTGTAAAGGCCTTCATCAGTTCGAGACTGTCGGCCTCCAGTTGGAAACCTATTCGTCCGGCAAAATCCTCAAGCCGCTCCTGATTGTTAAAAGCAAGTTTGACAGCTATGTTTTGCCGTAAAGCATTGATGATGTCATTGCTGTTCATTCCCTTCTTTAAAAGGAAGCGTCCGGCTTTCACGTTTTCAGGATAGGACTTCTTTGAAGCAACGTCGTCAAGCTTTTCGATGTCTGCAACAATCGGCTGCATGATTAACCGGACATCCTGATATGTAGCATCTGTAGGAATGTGTACATATATTTCGGGATCTGAAAATTTAGTATTACTTGAGAAAATCGCTCTATATAAAATAAATCCATAGATGATAAGTCCGGAAATAAGAACGACCGAGAAAATGACGGCAACTTTTTTAAAGTTCAAGATGCGGGATTATTTAGTTATTGATTTGACTAACTGATAAAGGGCTTCATCTCTATAAACACCTTCAATCAGATTCCAGTCCTTTTTTACTCCTACTTTTTGGAATCCAAATTTAGCAAAAAGGCTTGTACTTGACTCATTATTCACATCGATATTTGCATAAAGCTGATGCAAGTTCAATGACGTGAACGCGTAATCTATCAACAGCTTCAAAGCCTCAGAGCCTGCTCCTTTTCCGCGTTCAGTTGAACTTCCGATAATTATTCCGACACCTGCGCGTTGGTTCTTCGGATCGAAATCAAAAAGATCAATTAAACCAATCGCCTGAAAATTGCCGGCTCTGCAGATTGCCAGCCGTAGTTGCTTGGCTTCATAAATATCCTGCTGTGCGTTTTCAAGATACTGGCGTACAAAGAACCGGCTGCAGGGAGTTTGTGCATGGCTTACATGCCACATCGTCTGATCGTTCTCAACTGCGTAGACAAATTCGAGATCTTCAGGTTCCAATGCCCGCAAATAAAAGCCGTTTCCTTCTAAGCTTATCATATTAAATCTCAATAATGCCTGAAAAGACAAGCTTGGTAGGTCCTGTTAAATATACATCGGTATACTTCGAATCGAGTTTAGTAAATGAAACCTGAAGCTCTCCGCCTTCTACAAGTAATTTCACAGTATCTGCCTCCGTTTTGCCAAGTGCGTTCATAGCGATGGCTACGGCTGTTACTCCGGTTCCGCATGATAAAGTTTCATCTTCGACACCACGTTCGTACGTCCGGACTGCAAAAATGTCATCTCCTTCCTGCTTTACAAAATTGACATTGCTGCCAGTCTTGCCATACAATTCGCTGTATCTTATTTTGGAACCTGCAGCTTTCACATCAAGTTCGCGAAGATCATCAACCAGCTCAACGTGATGCGGAGAACCGGTATCTAAAAACACATAATCGACAGTTGCCATCAGTGAATCGACGTCCTTCATCCGCAGTGAAACTGTGCCATCATCGGCAATTCTGGCCTCGTGCTTTCCATCAATTGCATTAAAAACTGTAGAATCTTTGATCACTGCAATTTCCTTTGCAAAAGCGACAATGCATCTTCCACCATTGCCACACATTGAGCTTTCGTTACCATCGCTGTTGAAATACACCATTCGAAAATCTGTCTCCGGATCCTCTTCCAATAAAATAAGTCCGTCGCCACCTATGCCAAAACGTCGGTCGCATAAACGTGCAATCGTACTGGTATTATTTTTGGAAAAACGGCCATCACGATTGTCGATCATAACGAAATCGTTGCCCGTACCCTGATATTTGTAAAACGTTGTTTTCATATTTTTAGTGATGGCAAATGTACAAATATAAGGCTGACACTGCGGTGTTAAACGTGCGTTAAACACGATCAACACATATAAGTATCATAATAAATTTACGTTCAATATTTAAATAACAAACACCTATGAAAAACTTCTCAAGCTTATTTTTGGTGTCGCTGCTAAGTGGTGCTACGACCCTTGGAGCTTACAAAATCTTCATTGTTGACGACAAACTGTTTCCTGAAAGAGATGGTATCGTCACTTCTGCTCCTGCCGCTTCGTATATGCGACCGGTCGGACTTTCTCCTGAAACTCTCGATTTCACTGAAGCTGCCGACAAAGCAGTTCATTATGTAGTCCACGTTAAGAATGTTTCCTATCGTACTGTCACCAATCCGATGTTGGAATTTTTCTACGGATATAAAGGCGGACAGCAACAGGAACAAATCGGAACAGGTTCAGGAGTTATAATTTCTGAAGACGGTTATATCGTTACCAACAATCATGTGGTGAAGGATGCTACAGATATAGAAATAACATTGAATAACAAAAAATCATATAAGGCAAAGCTTGTAGGAACAGACTCAAAAATGGACATCGCTCTTTTAAAAATCGATGCCGACGAAAAACTTCCATACACAGCTTTTGCTAACTCCGACAATGTAAAAGTTGGTGAATGGGTGCTTGCAGTTGGAAACCCTTATAACTTGAATTCAACCGTGACCGCCGGAATTGTTTCTGCGAAAGCAAGAAATCTTGACAGCAGCGGACTGCAGTCCTTTATTCAGACAGATGCTGCAGTGAACCCTGGAAACAGTGGTGGTGCGTTGATCAATACTAATGGAGAACTTGTTGGAATCAACACGATGATTTCTTCAATGACCGGTTCTTATGTTGGATATTCATTCGCTGTTCCGTCGAACATAACAAGAAAGATTATTGAGGATATCATGGAGTTTGGAAACGTTCAACGCGGAATACTTGGTGTTGAAGGTGGCGAACTAAATGTCAACGCATCAAAAGAACTAGGAATTGCAGAAACTGACGGATTTTATGTGAATAAAGTGACCAAGAATTCAGGTGCCGACCGTTCGGGATTGAGAAAAGGTGATATCATCAAAAAACTTGATGACCGAAGCATCGGATCGTTTTCTGACCTTGCACAATACCTAAACACAAAACGTCCGAATGATAAAGTGCAGGTTACGATTTTACGTGACGGCAAAACACTTCAGGTTCCTGTAACCCTTTCGAAATATGAAAATAATACTGCCGAACTTAAAGGTATGGAACTGGAAAACCTTGACGCCAGCGATAAAAAACGCTTTAAAATTAATTACGGTGTTAAAATCAAGGACATCAACAATGATGATCTTGCGCAGTATGCGGACGAATTGAAAGGCAACATTATCCTGAGTGTCGACAATATTAAAGCCACCGATGTGGAAACAGTTTCGAAGATCTTAAGCAATAAAACCCCCGATCAGCCGGTTCGAATTGAAATGGTGAACGGCGAAGGACAAGTTTTCAGGATCATCATATAAAGCTTCAAAATTCAAACTCAAGCCGGGCATCTCGTCCGGCTTTTTTATTTGGAAAATCTGACAAAATATTTTACGAAAACGTTTGAAATCTATACTTTTGCACCGGTTAACATCATAACACAACTAAAAAAATGAAGATTACCTACGAAAAAGAACTCACCTTTCAGGCCGACAGAAGACGTGCCGGAGTCGAATTCATCAAAATTATCAGCGACCTTTGGTATGACAAAGCCATTGAGATCGTTCTCTTTAGAAATCAGCTGATCGACCATAATGTAAGTGAAATCATAAACCTTCACGAATATGCAGGCGAATTCGTAGGTAAGCCAATATCTATCTTTGATTCAGTTGAAATTGCACGTGCCATACTAAACCTTGACCTGCCGCCCGCGAAACTTGACATCGGTAAACTGACATACGAATTTCACCACGAAGACAACAACTACAATGACGCGAGTTCATTTGTAATTGACCGACTCAAAAATGCTAAGGAATTTCCCGGTAACAAACCCAAAGATGTGGTTTTGTACGGATTTGGAAGGATTGGCCGTCTTCTCGCGCGCGAACTTATGTCTAAAACAGGACGTGGAAATCAGCTACGCCTTCGCGCAATCGTCACTCGCGAAAAAAGCGACGCAACAACTTTAGAAAAAAGAGCATCATTGCTTCGATATGATTCAATTCACGGCGATTTTATGGGTTCTGTCTCGGTTGATGCCGACAACAATGCGCTGATCATCAACGGAACAACTGTACATGTTATAACTGCGGCTGCTCCCGAAGAAATAGATTATTCAGCATACGGAATCGAAAACGCACTCGTTATCGACAACACCGGCGCCTTTACAACTCAGGAAGCGCTCGCACGTCATCTTGTATCGAAAGGTGTTCATAAAGTATTATTGACAGCTCCCGGGAAAGGAGTTCCAAACATCGTTCATGGCGTAAACCACAAAGAATATAGTCCGGATACTGTAGATATTTTCTCAGCAGCATCTTGTACAACAAACGCGATCACCCCTGTTCTAAAGGCTATCGAAGATACACTCGGAGTCGTCAAAGGACATTTGGAAACTATCCACGCTTACACCAACGATCAGAATCTGGTTGACAACATGCATAAAAAATATCGTCGTGGTCGTGCGGCGGCTTTAAATATGGTGATCACCGAAACCGGTGCCGGAAGTGCTGTTGCCAAAGCTTTGCCTTCACTTGCGGGCAAACTTACCTCAAATGCAATTCGTGTTCCTGTTCCCAATGGCTCACTTGTGGTGCTAAGCCTTGAAGTCGAAAAGAAAACAACTGTTGATGAGCTTAATACGATCATGAAGCGTTACGCGCTGGAAGGTGAAATGGTTGAGCAGATAAAATATTCGCTAAACAATGAACTTGTTTCTTCGGATATTGTCGGGACTTCTGCACCTGCGATCTTTGACAGCAACGCTACAATAGTGTCCGCCGATGGTAAGAGTATCGTAATGTATGTATGGTACGACAACGAATTTGGCTACAGCCATCAGGTGATCAGGCTTGCGAAGTATATTTCTAAAGTGCGTCGCTTTACTTACTACTAGTATTTTTATGCAGCTTTTCCTGCTTTTGGCTTTATCTTTTTTGCTCTGATGTTTATTCATAAATTGGAAATCACAACGGAGCAAAAAAGGATACCGCCGCAATCAGGGCTGGAGATTACCGCAATTTATAATTATCGTTTAACCTGCTGAATCTACCTTCGAAGATTCCGCTCCTACGGAGCTCGCGTGAGATAGCCTAATATTATTTCTACAGACATTTCGCTCCTGCGGAGCTCATAATAACTACGGCACTTTTCTCTTATAAATATTCCGCTCCTACGGAGCTCGCGAAACCGTGCGACATCATATTCTATAGACATGTCGCTCCTACGGAGCTCATATAAACTACTCTACTAGTTGCTACAAATATTCCGCTCCTACGGAGCTCACGAAACCGAGCCACATCATTTTCTATATACATGTCGCTCCTACAGAGCTCAGGTTACTATGCGATAAAAGCTATAGACATATCGCTTCTGCGGAGCTCACGGAAAGATAAGCTGGAATTTTAGATCTTCCGCTCATGTGAGGTCGTGACACATATTTATGAAGCTCCTACTATTCCGCCCGTTTGGTCAGATAATAAACCGGAATTCCGATCAGCATTATTAAAACGCCCCAGCCACACGTACTTGTCTTGGTAATAAGTAGTGCAATTGACAACGCCGATGCAAAAATAATGTACAGCATTGGAAGTACAGGATAGCCAATTGCTTTATAAGGCCGTTCAGCGTCAGGCATTTTGCGGCGAAGCCTGAAAATTCCATAGATCGTTAATATGTAGAATATGAGTACGATGATGATCACGAAATCAAGCAAAGCACCGTAGTGTCCTGTTAAGCATAGCGCTGAAGCCCAAATGCACTGCGCCCATAAAGCCCACGCCGGAACACTAGCCGAATTCAGTCTCGCTGCCTGCTTAAAGAACAGCTTATCTTTTGCCATTGTATAATAAACGCGTGCGCCGGTCATGATAAGTCCGTTGTTGCATGCGAAAGTTGACACCATGATCATCAATGCGATGATCAGCGTTCCAATATTTCCGAAAATGTATTGTGAAGCGACAACTGCAACGCGATCTGATTCTGCTGTCGCGATTTCATTTAGCGGAACAACAGCTAAATACATCACGTTTGCAAGCACATAAATGACACTCACGATCAATGTTCCGAGCATCAGGCTCAACCCAACATTTCGCTTTGGGTTCTTAATTTCACCTGCGATGAACGTCACGCCATTCCAGGCATCGCTTGAAAATATAGAACCTACAAATGCTGCAGAAACTCCCGTAATTAATGCTGTTCCGCTGATTGGCAGCCAGCTTCCTGTGTCGGTATTCAATGAAGTCATTGTCCATGGATTTGCCCAGTTGGCATCCCAGACGTCTGCGCTTGCCGCAAGCAGCAATCCAAAAACGATCAGGCCAAGCAATGACAAAATCTTAATGATGGTCATCACAGTCTGCAATATTTTGCTGTTTTTGACTCCTCGGCTGTTG
>DASWND010000065.1:0-24155 GCA_036399435.1 Flavobacterium sp. | reverse complement strand
CTTTTATATATGTGACTGGATTTGAGCGTGAACTTCTTCCGATCGGATTCTGGTCGACGTACTCGATATGCCGAATCTTATGATAGTGACCACGCATTTCAGTGAATTGGCCCGCTTTTTCGCCAACACCGTCTAATTGCTTTTGCATTGCCGGGAACAAGATCTTTTTGACAAGCGTACTTTTCCCGCTTCCGGAAACGCCGGTGATAACGGTCAGTGATTCCAAGGGAAAACGAACGTCTACGTTTTGTAAATTATTTTCGCGTGCACCGAGAATTTCGATGTACGCCGGGCTTTTCCGTCGGATGCGCGGCGTTTTAATTTCAAGCTGTCCATTTAAATATTTTGCTGTTAATGAATCAGCTTTTAAAATTTCTTCAAATGTTCCCTGAGCGACAAGCTTACCGCCGAAAGTTCCCGCTTCAGGCCCGATGTCGATGATCATGTCGGCGGCTTTCATAATGTCTTCGTCGTGTTCAACAACAATTACTGTATTTCCGAGATCGCGAAGTGACAGTAAAACCCGGATCAGCTTCTCAGTATCTTTAGGGTGAAGTCCGATGCTTGGCTCGTCCAGAATATACATCGATCCAACGAGGCTGCTTCCCAGCGACGTTGCAAGATTGATCCGTTGGGATTCGCCGCCGGATAATGTTGCTGAGTTTCGGTTAAGTGTCAAATAATCCAAGCCGACTTCTGATAAAAAAGAAAGCCTGTTGTTTATCTCAAGCAAAAGCCGTTTTGCAACAGTTTTGTCAAAGTCGTTTAGCTCAAGCTGAGCAAAAAAAGCACGCAGTTTATTAATTGGAAGATCGACAAGATCCATAATTGTTTTTCCGCCGATCTTTATGTTGTTGGCTTCAGGTCTGAGCCGCTTTCCCTTACATACATTGCACTTTGTCTTGCCGCGATATCTTGAAAGCATGACGCGGTTTTGAATTTTGTAATTTTTTGATTCCAGTTCTTTAAAGAAATCGTCTAGACCGGTGAAGTAGCTGTTGCCTTTCCAGATGAGATCCTTTTGTTCGTCTGTCAGCTCGAAAAAAGGTTTATGTATTGGGAAATCAAATTTGTAAGCATTGTTAACCAACAAATCGCGATATGTTCCCATGCTTTCCCCGCGCCAAGGAAAAATGGCGTTTTGAAAAACTGAAAGCGCGGTATTTGGAATGACAAGCTCTTCGTCTATTCCGATTACGTTTCCGTAACCTTCACAAACCGGACATGCGCCATATGGATTGTTGAAGCTGAAGAGATGTACGTTTGGTTCCAGAAATGTAATTCCGTCTAGTTCAAAATTACTACTGTATGAAAGCCGCTTGCTGCCATCGGCTTCCTGAAGATACAAAATACCTTTTCCCTCATAAAAAGCCGCCTGAACAGCATCGGCAAGACGATTGTAAAATTCTTCTTCATGTTTGACAACAATTCGGTCGATGATCAACAAAATATCTTTGTTGTCAAGTGTATGCGCTTCGATCTCGTCAAGACGCACAGTTTCGTCTGCAACCAGAATTCTTGAAAATCCCTGCTGTAATAATACTTTTAGTTTGTCTTCAAGGGCGCGTCCTTCTTCAAGATGAATAGGTGAGAGGAGAAGCCATCGACTTCCAGCTTCAAATTTTTCGACATCTTTCATCACGTCGGAAACTGTATCTTTTCTGACTTCACGTCCCGAAACCGGTGAATATGTTCTGCCGATTCTCGCGAAAAGAAGTTTTAAATAGTCGTAAATTTCCGTCGATGTTCCGACTGTTGACCGTGCATTTGTTGTATTTACCTTTTGTTCTATGGCGATTGCCGGCGCAATTCCACGTATATAGTCGACTTTCGGCTTGTCGAGCCGCCCTAGAAACTGCCTTGCATATGAAGAAAGGCTTTCTACATATCGCCGCTGGCCTTCCGCATATAAAGTATCAAATGCCAAACTTGATTTTCCGGATCCGGATAAACCTGTAATGACGACAAATTTGTTGCGAGGTATTGCTACGTCTATGTTTCGAAGATTATGTATTTGAGCTCCTTTAATAACAATATGCTTCTTTGGCTCAAGATTTGCGAGATCGATATTCATGGTAAGAGAGAGGATTTGGTACAAAGATAGCCATTACCTTTTTCAAAAAGTTTGGTGTTAACAGCCAATTAGCAAGAGAAACTTACGGTGCGTTTTCTCACTTATTACATGTAATCTGTTAATTTTTTGCCATAATTTGCTTTTGACCTAAATATTCCTTTACATTTGGTCAATAAATCCCACTAAACATTTTGCCTATTATATAGCATTACTTTTTTTTTCAATTAACTCCAGGACTAAAAAGGTATAACTATGGCTAATGTTCAAACTCCCGATGCTCTATTGGTAAAGAGCTATGTTGCAGGTGATGAAAATGCTTTGGCGACATTAATCACTAGGCACCAGTCTAAAATTTACGGATTCATTTATTCAAAGATTTCAGACCGCGATATTTCAGATGATATCTTCCAAGATACATTCATTAAAGTTATCAAAACTTTAAAATCAAATTCATATAACGAAGAAGGTAAATTTCTTCCATGGGTAATGCGTATTGCGCACAACCTCATCGTCGATCACTATAGAAGGAATAAGAAAATGCCGATGTACAGAGAGACAGAAGAATTTTCGATCTTCTCGATCATGTCCGACAATTCTCCTAATATCGAAAGTCAGATAATCACTTCCCAGGTAGAAAGCGACCTTAAGAAACTAATCGAAGAACTTCCTAATGATCAGCGTGAAGTACTGGTTATGAGGATGTATCAGGATCTCAGTTTTAAGGAGATTTCTGAACTTACAGGCGTAAGCATTAATACTGCTCTTGGCAGAATGAGATATGCGCTTATGAATCTTCGAAAAGTGATCGAAAAGCACAACATAATTTTGACTAATTAGGCAATAAGGTCTGTGGTGTTGCGTTGTATTGTAAACTAATAAACAATATGGCAAAAATTTACTTTAAGCAACAAACACTCAGTACAAAAATGTCACCTAAGAAAGAAACAATCAGCTTTTTGCTTAGTTATTCGAAAGCACTTCACATGGTGAAAGCTCGAAAAATGACTTTTGAGTGTATTGCAAACTAATTTAATCCCGCGGCTTTAACGCGGGATTTTTTTTGGGCGTTGCCACTGGTGTCTTTTCTACAGAATTAACTTCGTGGAGTGGCCGGGCTGTCCGCAGTGCGCGGCACTTTGCTGCCATCCCTAACGCATTATGAACAATGCATTTTAAAATACCTGACAACCACCGGCTGTCCTCCTCTTAATCTCAAATCTAACGCAGGCATTTGCATCACGAGAATGTCGTTTACCTAAATTCTTTCCTTCCGATCGCGCTCGTGATGATGTCGCGTTGCAGATCACGGCCTCGCGCCGGCGAGTATTGCCGTCCATACCAAATGATTTGAAGATGTAGGATATTCCACTTATCTTCCGGAAATATACGCTTGGCATCTTTCTCGGTCTGAACAACGTTTTTTCCATTCGACAAATTCCATCTGTACATCATTCTGTGAATATGTGTATCAACCGGAAACGCGGGAACTCCAAAAGCCTGCGACATAACCACACTCGCTGTTTTATGTCCGACTGCAGGCAATGACTCAAGCGCCTCAAAACTCTGTGGAACTTTGCCATTGTACTTATCTAACAGTATATGCGATAATCCATGTATGCCTTTGGACTTCATCGGTGACAATCCACATGGGCGAATGATATCCTGAATTTCTTCAACAGACATCTTTATCATATCACTTGGATTGTCAGCTTTAGCGAAAAGTAGCGGAGTAATTTGATTCACACGAATATCTGTACATTGAGCCGAAAGAAGAACTGCGATCAGCAACGTGTAAGGATCATTATGGTCAAGCGGAATCGGAACTTCGGGATAAAGACGGTCGAGTGTTTCCATTACAAATTGAGCACGTTCTTTTATGGTCATTTTTAGCTAAATTTACTGGAGACAAATATACCATGGATACATTAAAAATAGGGGACAAGGCTCCCGACTTTATTGCAAAAGACCAGGATGGCAAAATTCATAGACTCGAGGATTACGCAGGCAAAAAGCTGGTAGTCTTCTTCTATCCAAAGGCAAGTACGCCGGGCTGTACTGCTGAAGCGTGCGATCTTCGTGACAATTATGAACAATTCACGTCGAAGAATTATGCATTATTGGGAGTTAGCGCTGATAGTGAAAAAGCGCAGGCAAAGTTCAGGGACAGGCATAAGTTCCCGTTTCCACTGCTTGCTGATGAAGACAAATCTGTAATAAACGAGTTCGGAGTTTGGGGTCCAAAGAAATTTATGGGAAGAACCTACGACGGAATTCATCGAATCACCTTTATTATTGACGAAAACGGAACAATTGAGGATGTAATCTCAGATGTTAAAACCAAAGCTCACGCCGCACAGATCTTGAAGTAATATCTATTGTTTATTTTCTTCAAGAACCTTTTCAGGATCGTAACCAAACAGCTGGTCTTTTTTGATTAGATCAGCTATTCCCTTTGGAAGCATTCCTTCCCATCCGGGTTTGCCTTTGCTGATCATTTTTAAGACTTCACGCGAAAATACTTCTAATGTCAATGGATCGAAATCATCAATATCAACTACTTTTCCATTAAACTTGAAGAATTTATAAAGCTCTTTCATTCGCGGGTGAACTTTCAGATTCTCTGAATTCACGATCTCACCATCATCACCAAGCATCGGATACAAAAATACTTTCAAGTCACGATAGAACAGTTTTCCGAATGCTTCAAGGATTCCGCCGCTCAAATGTCTGTAATACTTCTCGTCAAATATATCGATCAGGTTGTTGACACCCATCGCAAGTCCCATTCGGGCTTTGGTGTAATTAGAGAAATATTCAACGACTTTATAATATTCCTGGAAATTTGAAATCATGACGGTCTGGCCAAGTGAACAAAGTAGTTCAGCCCTGTCCATAAAATCACGCTCATCAATTTCACCATCAGAACGTAAGTTCGAAAGTGTGATTTCGAAAATGACCAACGTCTTCGATTCGTCGACCTTGTTTTCCGCGAGAAACATCTTTAAGGACTTCTCATACATGTCCATATTGACTTTCGTCACAGGTCGGAAACTTCCACGAAGCGCAAGAATATTTTTTTTGTAAAGTATCGAAGCCGGAAGAATGTTGTTTCCGTCAGGATCAAACATTACCGCATCGGTCATTCCGTTTTTAACAAGCTGTAAGCTCATCAATCGATTATCGACATCGGCAAAACGCGGGCCTGAAAAGTTGATCGTATCGACCTCAAGCTGGTCTTTATCGAGGTGATCGTATAGATATCGAAGTAGTTTCTTCGGATCATTGTGTTTGTAGAAAGCGCCGTAGATCAGATTCACACCAAGGATTCCAAGTGTTTCCTGCTGAAGCCTTGCATCCGTTTCCTTAAACCTAATATGGATAATGATTTCGTTGTAATCTTCATCCGGCTCAAGCTGGTAGCGGACTCCAACCCAGCCATGACCTTTGAACTGCTTTGCAAAGTCAATCGTGGCAACTGTATTTGCATAACTGAAGAACATTTTGCTCGGGTGCTTATCGCGTTTAAGTCGTTGTTCTATCAGGGCAACTTCATGTGACAGCATTTTTTTTAACCGGCTTTCAGTGACGTAGCGTCCGTCACTTTCGACACCGTAAATGGCGTCGCTAAAATCTTTGTCATAAGCCGACATAGCTTTTGCAATAGTACCTGAAGAACCTCCTGAACGAAAAAAGTGCCGAACAGTCTCTTGTCCAGCGCCGATTTCTGCAAAAGTGCCGTAAATATTTTCATTTAAATTGATACGCAGAGCCTTATCCTTAACAGAAGGTATCTGCTCGATGACTTTATCGCCTTTTAAAGTTATTTCCGTATCCATCCTATGACTTTTGTATAGTTACAAAGTTAGTAATTTAGCACAGTATCGAAAGATATAATCCTATTTTTGTAGAAATAATAACAGCTTTGACGGTACATTTTCTAGGCACAGGAACTTCACAGGGCATTCCGGTAATCGGCAGCAATCATCCTGTGTGCCTGAGTTCTGATGTAAAGGATAAGAGGCTGAGGGTTTCAATTTGGATTTATGACACCGACTTTTCGTTCGTAATTGACTGCGGACCTGACTTTAGGCAACAGATGCTCGCAAGCGGATGCAGAAAAATAGATGCCATTATTTTTACCCATGAACATGCTGATCATACAGCCGGATTAGATGACATCAGGCCGTTCAATTTCCGTCAGGGCGATATGCCGGTTTATGCGCATCAACGTGTGATCCAAAGCCTAAAGCGCAGGTTTGATTATATATTCGCAGAAGATAAATATCCCGGAGCGCCAAGTGTTATTACGCATGAGATTACGAGTGATGAACCAATATTAATTTCTGGTCAGAAAGTAATTCCAATAGACGCTATGCATGGAGATCTTCAGGTATTTGGTTACAGGATCGGAGATATCGTTTATTTAACCGACGTGAAAACTATAACAGAAGAAGAAGTAGTAAAACTAAATGGCGTTAAAATATTGATTATCAATGCTCTTAGGGAAGAACCCCATAAAACTCATTTTAACCTCGAAGAAGCCTTGGCATTCATCGAAAAAGTTGCACCTGAGAAAGCATTCCTGACACATATAAGTCATAATATGGGTTTTCATGAAATTGTACAACAGAAGTTGCCAAAAAACGTTTTCCTTGCATACGATAATTTAGAAATAACTATTTAACTATAACTATGAAAAGAGCTTTCATGTACCTGTTTATCCTATCGGTACTTCTTAATGTGTTTATCTACATGTATTTTTCAAAACAGGTGCAATTCAACGACAATAGATATGCAGTAATGAACAAGCGTTATGCTGACAGCATGACCACCATGACTACCAGAATCGGCGATGCAGAATATTTTTCGTTGGAAAACAACCAAAACGCGCAGGACTATTTTGAAAATGGAGGAGGAGACTCTTTCATCGCTTACGAGAAACTTATTCCGCACGTGAAGGATCAATTGTTGAATTTCAATGACGATCCGAATGGAAATCCATATACTGGCCAGGACAAGATCACCGAAAATAAATTCGTCATCAACAAAATTAAGGTTCTTAACCACCGTTGGATCATTGCCGATTTTAGCGATGGCAATTATTGGGGCGAAGTGCTCTTAAAGTATTTTGTGAATGAAGATGAGAGCATTTCTTTTGAAGTTATTCAATCGTTGCTTCATCAAAAATTTTAATTCTGCTCAAGCCATTTTAAAACATCGTAAAAATTCTGAGGAGCAACACCATGTCCGACAGGATATTCTTTATACTCATGGTCAATGTTTAGCGCCTTCAAAATCGGAGGCGCTTTTCGTGCCCAGGCTACGGGAACAGTTTGATCTACTGTGCCATGTGAAACGAACATTCGAAGGTTGCTGAAATCCTTCACTTTGTAATCGGCAGCGACGATGTCAGTGTTCATATAACCGCTCATGGCAACAACACGTTTAACTTTTTCGGGATAAGATAATGCTACAGCATAGCTCAGGATCGACCCTTGGCTAAAGCCTAACAGCGTGATGTCATTTTCATCAATTGCATATTGCTTTGGAAGCGAATCAATAAATTTGACAACTTCATCTCGCGATGCAATTGCTTGTTCATTGTCCGAGAACTTATTTTCGCCCTTATCAAAGTAAAGTGAGTACCATGCATAACCGTAAGGCTGCAGTGAATGCGGCGCACGGACAGAAATGATGTAGTATTTTTCAGGAAGCTCGCTCGCGAATGTGAAGAGATCTTCTTCATTGCTGCCGTAGCCGTGCAATAAGACCAATGCCGGATTTTTGTCAAGCTTCTGTTTCGGTTCACGTACGAGGTGATATAATGACATAAAAATTTAATTATTTGAAAGGACGAACTTTCCATTGTTGATGATCCCATATACTTTTCCTTGCAATTCACGTCCGAGGAAAGCAGAATTTTTTGATTTGGAAAGGATATGTTCTTTTGTAAATGTGTAATTGGATTCTGGGGTGAAAAGCGTAATGTCGGCAACAGAACCTTCTTTTATATCTGATTCATCAAGGTTGAAAATATTTCGTCCGGCCGTTAATTTCTGAATCACAATTTCAATCGGAAGAACTGTTAGCAATGCACCGAATGCAGATTCTAATCCAATTGTTCCATTTTTTGCCAATGCAAATTCCATCTTTTTATTTTCAATGTCGAGCGGGTTGTGATCTGATGTTATCAAATCGATAGTTCCATCAATCACACCTTCAATCAATGCTTGTCTGTCGGCTTCGGTCCGAAGTGGTGGTGACACTTTAAACCTGGTGTCGAAACGTTGCAGTGACTCATCTGTCAGCACTAAATTGTGAACGGCAACGCTGCAGGTTATGGCAAGGCCTTTAGCTTTTGCAGCTTTTATAATAGCAACCGAGCCTGCACTCGAAATTGTTGGAATATGTAACTTGCCACCAGTATATTCTAAAATTTGAATGTTCTTAGCAATATCCGCTTCTTCTGCGAGTGCCGGAATTCCTTTTAGCCCAAGCCTTGTGGCAGCTTCACCTTCGGCTGCCATTCCGTTTCCTGCGAGCTGGCTGTTCTGGCTGAACGCTATTACGAGGCCGTCAAAATCCTGAACATATTGCAGAGCGATCTTCATCAATCCTGCATTTTCTGTTGATTTTTTATAATCTCCGAAAGCAACAGCTCCGGCATTTTTCATGTCAAATAATTCCGCAAGATCTTTTCCAGCGCTTTCCTTTGTCAATGCGCCAATCGGATAGACAGTCGTTGCTGCGCTTGCACTTTTGCTGATCAAAAAGTTGATGTTTGCCTGATTATCGGCAATTGGATTATTATTTGGCTGTATAGCAATTGCCGTAAAGCCACTTTTGGCCGCAACCATTAAACCATTTGTAATGGTCTCACGTTCCTCAAAACCAGGTTCACCCAAAGAAACGCTGCTGTCAAACCACCCTTTCGACACATGCAGGTTGTCGAATTTGATCTCTGTGGTCTCGGATGAAACTTCAAGTGATTTTCCAAGTCCTTTAATAACACCATCTACAATATGAATATCGACCATCTTATTGTGATGTGCATTGTCAGGATCCACAATTATAGCATTCCGAATGATCAGATTCATTTGACAAATTTTTGGATAAATATTTCAGCAGCCAGAAAAATCAAGGCAAGAACCACAAATAATTTCCAGATATCATTGTTAGTGCGGCTGGTTCTTAACGTGTTAAAGATATCTTCGATGTCTTCAACAGATTTGAAATTGTCGGGAAGATCAAGATCTGCCGCCTGAAGATTACCTTCTGTTCTGGCGTAGTTAAAGCTGATGTTCTTCAGTAGCTGATCATCATTATAAACGCCAAAGTTTCCGGCTTGTTGAGGAGCATCCGCAAATGTCAGCCTCACCTTATCATATTGAACCTGTTGCACCGGAATGAAACTTTCGTCGGCACTTCTGACTTCAACAATTTGGTCTTTTGAAAGTAAAGCGTCAACAATTACAGGCTTTGCATCACCAATTGTTATAGCACTGATGCCCGTTGTTGATGAATTCTGAGCCATATTATAAAATGTCGGAACAATCAAAGGTGAATTTTGAAAGTTGCTGTTCTGTGAATTTAGGGCAGCCGCAAAAACATAGATCATGGAAGACTCTGATCCAATTGATGTAAGGAAGCTGGAATCATCATCGTAAGCAAGTGCTGCAGGCGAATTTCCACTAAGCGCAAATGATGATTTTGTTTTTGGATATTGAAAATTTTCTGTCCGCTTCTCAAAAACTCCCGCATATAAGGGATGCCCAAAAGCAATTTTAGATATCAGTTTTTCCCGTGGCTGAACGCTTCCAAACCGTGTGCTTCCAAAGTTGCCTATAAACGCATTGAGATTAGAAACATTTGCATTCGCAGCGGGTATCAATATTATGTTGCCACCTTTTTCAGCGAATGTTTTTAATGTTGTTTGAAGTGCCTGCGGAATATCGTCAAGTTCATTTACAATTACTACGTCTTGCTTCTGAATGAGGTTGTAATCCAGTGCATTAAGTGCAAAATTCGAGAAGCTGAATTCGCCCGGTGTATATATTTTTCCTAAAAATCCACTTTTATCTGCATCTCCAATTGCAAGTACATTTATTTTCGAGGCTTTTGCAAGGCTGAAATAGAGCATATTATCATACGACAATCCATTATCCTGAATAGATACATAGCCATGGAAGTCATCTTTCGGAATATTAAAAGTGATCGTTTTGCTGCCTTGCTTAAGTTTTTCCATTGTCTTTGCAATTAGCTTTCCTTTGTTGTAAAGAGCAACGGAAACGTCATTATCCAAGTCGCCAACAGCCGAAAGCTTCACTCCAATTTTATAGAAATTTTCAAGTACTTCGCTAATAAACACGCTGTCGATCGCCGCATTTGTTTTTTGTTCGGCCTCTGGGATTATTAAATAGGCATTGTCAGCTTCCAAAACGTTTTTGAGATGACTTTGTTCTAGTCCGACAGCATCGGTGATAATGACGATGTCTTTGTTATACGTTGATTTGTTGGCATTGACGTTTGCCATTAGTTCCTGAAGGTTAAATGGTGTTGCGCTATATTTGAGTTGCTGAAGGTCGCGCTGAACCGACTTTATGTCGGTATTCCAATAGGTTTCAGAATTTGTGATCAGAGAAAAAGTTTGTCCTTCAGGTGCGTGTTCAAGAAGGTCTTCAACAGCACGTTTTAAAAGTTCACCTTTTTGACCCTTTGCCTGCATGCTGAACGAATTATCAAGGATGACATACATCTCATTCGTTGCGCTGATACTATCTTTAGCCGGAAAGAAAGGCTGTGCGAAAGCAATGATGATGGCAGCCAGCAATAACAATCTGGTCGCGAGAAGCAGCCATTTCTTGATTTTCGAACTTTTCCGGGTTTGGATTGAAAGTGCCTTAAGAAACCGAACATTTGTGAAATATTGTTTCTTAAAACGGCGCAATTGAAACAAATGCACCAGGATTGGAATAATCAGTAAAAAAAGAAAGTAGAGAATTTCCGGGTGCCTGAACTGCATTCTGAGTTTGCGTTTGTCAAAAATACTACTTTTTATTATTTGACGCGGACTATAAATCTTAAATTGTAAGTCTTAGGTTTGCGAATAGTACAACTTCAACATGAAGAAGTTGATAGTTTTACCACTAATCATCTGCCCCGGCAGAAAATTAACAGTGCACTAAAATTCGCGCCGTGTGATTTGTTGAAACCTATATCATCAAGTTCGACAGTAATTGGCTAGGTTTCGGAAGCAATAACTATTTCTTGTTTCTTTTTTTCGTCTGACTTCGTAGTAGATTTCTGTTGACTGAGCCTGAAGTTTTCTTTTTCGTTTTTGACGGTCCGCCTAAATTGACCTTTTTGTTCTTTGCACTTTTTTCTTGAAATGCACCATCACCATCAAGCTTGGGTTTTTTCATTAGAAACTTGACCTTTTCCTTTTCTTTTTCTGGTCCAATGAGCAATGTAGAAACAGGAACTTCTTCAGGAAAGGGAAGTTTCGGAAGTTCACGGTTCATTAAAACTTCAATTTCAATTTTGCCTTCTTCTTCGCGTGGTGTCACAAAGCTTAAAGCGGTTCCCGTAGCATCTGCGCGTCCTGTTCGCCCAATTCTGTGCATGTACTGTTCAGGTGTTTCAGGCATTTCGAAATTAATGACATGTGTGATATCTGAAATATCTAGTCCACGTGCCATGATATCTGTAGTAATGATTCCGCGTAAATTTCCTTCCTGAAACTGCGCCATTGTATTCAGCCTGTAATTCTGCGACTTGTTAGAATGTATTACACCAAACTGTCCGGGAAAATCTTCGTCAATCTTGTCGTGCAGCATGTCGCTGATCCGTTTATTATTGACAAAAACCAGAATTCTGCTCATTGACTGATCAGTGTTTAACAGATGCTTGAGCAGGTTTATTTTTGTATTGAAGTTTGGCACATCATAGGCAACTTGCGTAATGTTTTCCAAAGGTGTTCCCGACGGCGATAACGTTACTTCTTCAGGAAATTCAAAATAGTCATTCAAAATGGCATCAACTTCATCAGTCATAGTGGCTGAAAAAAGTATGTTTTGCCTTTTAGGGCGCATCATCGCAAGGATTGAAGTTAGCTGTGGCCTAAATCCGAGGTTCAGCATTTCATCAAATTCATCAATAACTAACTTTTGCGTTTCGTCAAAACGGATGTAGTTATCAAGGGCGAGATCCATAACACGACCCGGAGTTCCAACGAGTATATCTATACCCTGAAAAACAGCGGTCTTTTGTGTATTAATATTAACGCCTCCATAAACTGCAAGTGTTCGAACCGACATATATTTAGTCAGTTTTTCTACTTCTTCGGCAACCTGGACAACCAGTTCACGTGTTGGTACAAGGATTACAATTTTAGGTGTATCAGTTGGTGTAAACTTATATAACTTAAGTAATGGCAATAGGTAAGCTAAGGTCTTTCCCGTTCCTGTTTGTGCGATTCCCATCATATCGCGGCCTGACATGATTACAGCGAAGGATTTCTCCTGAATTGGAGTAGGAGTGGTGAAGCCGAGTTCTTCGACAGCTTTTTGTAATGATTTGGGAAGATTAAACTCCTCGAAAGTAGGCATATAGGCGATTTTCGGCAAAGGTACTGTAATTTTAACGGAAACGCGCCGGCTGCCGATGCTAAAACTTCTCGAAAACGCCCAGTCCAAAGAGCGCGAAGTCGTACTTTGATGGATCTTCAGGGTCAAATTCACGTAGTGCGGTGTCGAGTTCAAGCAGCGCTTTCGCATCATTTTGCTTTCTTGTCAGCAGTCCAAGTTTTCGTGCGACGTTTCCTGAATGAACATCAAGTGGACAAGACAAAGCCGACATTGGAATCGATTTCCAAATGCCGAAATCAACTCCTGCGTTGTCTCTTCTCACAAACCACCTTAGCATCATATGTAGCCTTTTTGCTGCTGACCCTTTGAGAGGATCCGAAATATGTTTTTGCGTGCGTTGCAGATGATCCACTTCAAAGAAGATTTTCTTAAATTCGTGAATACTGGCATGTAATGAGTTTGCAGTGCCATTGCTGCTGAATACATTTTCCATTCCCCCATGATTGGTATAGATGTGCCGAAGTCCGCGGATGAAAGTTATAAGGTCATTGCCATTAAAGGTCCGGTGAACGAACCCGTTAAATCTTTCCAGTTCGGCATCCGAATGAGTCATAACAAAGTCGTGAGGTGCTTCCTCCATCATCTCCATCATCTTTAAACTATTTGAGATAATCATCTTGCGGTTGCCCCATGCTATTGTGGCGCTTAAAAAACCGGCGATCTCAATATCTTGTTTTTTAGAAAATCGATGTGGAATCTGAATAGGATCAGTTGTTATGAATGACGGTCTGTTGTATTGCAGCACCTTTTCATCCAAAAAATCCTTTAACTCGGACTTGTTCACTTTTTTCGGCAAAGGTATCAGATTTTTCGTTTTGACATATTGATGACTTAAATGTTTATCGTAATATTGCGATATACTTAAAAAGCATGGGAACAACGAAAGCCGATTTTTTTACTGACAAGCAGAATGAGATCGCTATTTTAGCTAAAGCGCTCGGCCATCCCGCGCGTATTGCAATTCTTGATCATCTTATTAAAGTCAATTCATGCATTTGCGGCGATATAGTTAAAGAACTTCCGCTTTCTCAGCCAACGATTTCGCAGCATTTAAAAGAACTGAAGAACGCCGGTCTGATCAAGGGCAGCATCGAAGGAAATACCATATGCTATTGCATTGACAGAAAGGGTTTCGAGAAATTACATAGTTATTTTAAACATCTTCTGCCACAAAGCATTAGGGAAAGTTCGAACTGTTGTTAATCATTTTAATTTTATCCTTATGAAACTATCTGAATTTAAAGAACATTTAATGGCTTCTAATGAACTGGAATTCATTTTACCCAGCGGCAAACACGTTCCCGGCCATTTTCATGTGACAGAAGTAGGTCACATTACTAAAAACTTCATTGACTGTGGCGGAAAAAGCAGACATGAAGAAGTTGTTAATTTTCAACTATTGGATGCTGATGACACCGACCACCAGCTTAAACCGCTAAAGCTGATGAAGATCATTGAACTGTCAGAAAAGGTGCTCGACCTAGGCAACCATGAATTAGAAGTCGAATATCAGTCTGATACTATTGGCAAGTATGGTGTTGAATATATCGACGGACAATTTCATCTTACTTCAAAAAGTACTGCATGTCTTGCCAATGATAATTGTGGAACAAAGTCTGAACCTGCAGAACCGACTTGCACACCTGACGGTGGATGCTGTTAATCCTTTAAGGGCTTTCTACAAAGAAGAAGTTACCGACGCACCCTGATGCTGGCTACTGATCTTGCCATCGATCATCACAAGTTTACGATCCGCCATATCTGCAAGGTCTTCGTTGTGGGTGACGATCACAAACGTCTGACCGAATTCGTCTCTCAACTTAAAGAACAACTGATGTAGGTTTTCTGCTGACGCCGTATCCAAATTTCCGGAAGGTTCATCAGCAAAGATTACCGCAGGCCTGTTTATCAGTGACCGCGCTACCGCAACACGCTGCTGTTCACCACCTGACATAGCATTTGGTTTATGTGAAATTCTATGCGATAAGCCTAGATAATCAAGTAGCTTTTTAGCTTCTGTTTCTGTTTCGGCAGGTTTTTTACCGGCAATAAAAGCGGGAATACAAACGTTTTCTAGTGCAGTGAATTCAGGCAGCAATTGATGAAACTGGAAGATAAATCCCAGATTTAAATTTCGGAACCTTGAAAGTTCTTTATCAGCCATCTTCAGGATTGGCTGGCCATTGATTATAAGTTCTGTTCCGGGTTCCGGCGATGGCTTATCCAAAGTACCCAAAATTTGAAGTAAGGTCGTCTTTCCGGCGCCCGAAGCACCAACAATCGAGACAATTTCACTTTTCTCAATATGAAGATCAACGCCTTTCAGCACCTGAAGTTTATCGTAAAATTTATGGATATTGTGCGCTTTTATCATATTCCGAAAGTAACAAACATTTTACATAAATGAAAACTAATGGAGTCGTTTAAACGTAAGTGAACCCATAAAGTTTCCTTAACACTTCCGCTATCAATATTTAATTTGGGTAATTTTGAAATGATGAACAAAATGAAAAAGATCCTTGCACTTCCACTTATTGTCCTTGCTATCTCATGCAATGCAAAAGCCGAGGAAACTCCAACACAACAATTATTAGAACCTGTAGCAATGAACAATGAAAAAGGAACCGAAACAGCAATCTTTGCAGGAGGCTGTTTTTGGTGTACAGAAGCCGTATTTCTCGAACTCGATGGCGTAAAAAGCGTGGCCTCGGGATATATTGGCGGTAAAAATCCCAATCCTACATATAAGGAAGTCTGCAGCGGCGAAACAGGCCACGCGGAAGCGATTCAGATAGTCTTCGATCCATCAAAAATAACGTTTGGCGAATTGCTGGAGATCTTCTTTGCAACCCATGATCCCACAACGTTAAACCGGCAGGGCAACGACGTAGGAACACAATACAGAAGCGAGATTTTCTACTTTAATGATTCTCAAAAAGAGCAATCAGAAGAATACATCGCTCTGCTAAACAATCAAAATACTTTTGGCAAAAACGTAGTAACGAAAGTTTCGCCTGCATCAAAATTTTATGTTGCGGAAGATTATCACCAGAACTACTACAATCAGAATAAATCACAGTCGTATTGCAGCTATGTGATCACGCCCAAGGTTGAAAAGGTCCGTACGAAATTCAAAGAGAAGTTAAAACAATGATTAAACAGCAAAAGATTCTTCCGGCAGTAGACGAACGCGAAAAAATGCGAAGGCTTTACCTCGGACTTTTGTTTGATGCAATTGGAATGTTGTCTTTTACCATTCCATTTATAGGAGAGTTTTCTGATGTTGTATGGGCTCCGGTTTCAGGCTTACTTCTTTCAAGAATGTATAAGGGGCGTAAAGGATTGATTGGAGGCGCATTTTCATTTCTTGAAGAAGCAATTCCGTTCACAGATTTTATTCCGACATTCACATTGATGTGGCTATATACTTATTACTTTAAAAGTAAGTAGCTATTCTCTTCAAACATTTTCTTTCGGCAGCAGAAATCCCAATTTCATACTGCGGAGCATCTTCTTTTCAAACGCCCAAAAGAATTTAAACTGCCCAAAAATAAATCCGAACATAACCAATAGCACTTGATATGCGGGAAATATCAATATGATCCGCAATGGCCAGTAAAGCCAAGGGTTCATGTTAGTTTTTGTCCACCCAAACTCGTTCATCATCATCTCAGCAAGTAGCGCTGATGAAGAACCTGTGATCGCAAATACTATAAAGATGATGGTCAGCTGAAAATTTGATGTGATACCCCAGCGTTCCCTGAACTTCTGCATAAAAAAATATTTCTGGGCAAATGTACTTATCTCGAAGGAACATTTCCACCCAAACGCTGTCGATTTGCGTTTTGAAAATAAACCAGGTAATTATATAGCAGATAATTCACCTCAAGGCCATATTTGATTGTCGGCAAATAGTCGATCTGCATTGTATACATATTCCCGTATCGTTGAGGCTGCATCACACGCGAATTATATTCGGCTACCCAAATACGGTTTTTGCTCTCAAGATAAGAAAGACTATAGTAGGTGCGAGGTAATGCCCTTGAGGCTAACCAGGTGCTGAACCCAGGATCAATTATGATCACTTCGTATTCAAGCGAGTCATTTGCTATTCTCACCGTGTCGCTAACGGCCGAAGTTCCTGTAGTAGTAGTTTGGTCAAGGTTTCGAGTCGAATTGCATCCGATCACCATTAGAAGCAGCAGCGCAGCATATATTAAATTTTTCATCATCGCGAATTT
The DNA here is from genome assembly GCA_036399435.1 of Flavobacterium sp. Classification (GTDB taxonomy): domain Bacteria; phylum Bacteroidota; class Bacteroidia; order Flavobacteriales; family Flavobacteriaceae; genus Flavobacterium. The sequence continues at coordinate 7,194 of DASWND010000065.1, read as the reverse complement.
TATTAAAGTTATAAAATATTGACGATGTGCTGGTTTACCTAAGAATCATTTAACAAAACCCATAATACATATTTCTAATTCTGGCTTTTAAGCAATCCAATGATTTGTTCAGCAAGCTCAGTTCCAATTCTATCCTGTGCTTCTAATGTCGCAGCGCCAATATGCGGAGTAAGCGAAATCTGCGGATGCATCAAAACCTGAACCGCCGGAGTTGGCTCTTCTTCAAAAACATCAAGTCCGGCAAAAGCTACTTTTCCACCTTCGATTGCATTGATCAGTGCTACTTCGTTTATCACGCCACCGCGCGCGCAATTGATGATTCCAACGCCATCCTTCATCGAATCCAGCTCGGCTTCGCCAATAACATATCCTTCCTGAGCCGGAACGTGAAGCGTTATAAAATCAGAATGCTTCAAAATATCGTGAACAGGCTCCGTCACAATGTCAACGTTAATAAATTGTCCGTTGTAGAAGTCGACTTTTATCTCCGCGTTGCCTACATATTTATCCGAAGCAATTACCCGCATTCCGAGTCCAAGCGCAATCTTGGCAACGGCTTTTCCTATTCTTCCAAAGCCAATTATCCCAAGGGTTTTGCCGCGCAACTCAGTTCCGTTTGCATACGCTTTTTTTAACCCTTCAAAATTAGAATCACCTTCAAGCGGCATGTTTCTATTCGAATCGTGCAGAAACCGAACACCCGTAAACAGATGCGCAAATACCAGCTCAGCCACCGATTCAGACGATGAAGCAGGCGTATTGATCACGTGAATGCCTTTGCTTTTCGCATAATCCACATCGATATTATCCATACCAACGCCACCACGGCCAATGACTTTCAGACCCGGGCAGTTGTCAATGATATCATTTCGAACTTTTGTTGCACTCCGCACCAACAGAACGCTAACGTCGTTCTCATTGATAAAATTCGCAACCTGTTCCTGGGCAACCTTCGTGGTAATGACTTCAAATCCGCCTTTTTGCAGCGCTGCAATTCCACTTGCCGATATTCCGTCGTTCGCTAATACTTTCATTTTCTTATTTTTTTGTAGCTGTTCCTGCTTTTCGCTATATCTTTTTTGCTTTAGCTATCCACAATTAGATGACTTGGAGAGGCCGCAAAAAAGGATGCCGCTTCAATCAGGGCTATGTCTTTACACTGTTCGTTCAAGTTCTTTCATCACATCAACCAGTACCTGAACACTCTCAAGAGGCATTGCGTTATACATCGATGCGCGGTATCCGCCAACAGATCGATGTCCGTTTATTCCCGAAATTCCGGCTTCTTTCCACAGCTCGTCAAACCTTTCGGTAAGACTTGTGTCATTGAGAAGATATGTTGCGTTCATCAGTGAACGATCCTCAATATTTGCCGAACCTCTAAACAGCGGATTCCTGTCGATTTCATTATATAACAATTCGGCTTTCGCATTATTGATCTGCTCCATCGCCAAAATTCCGCCGTTATTTTTAAGCCATTGCATCGTTAAAAGTGACGTGTAAACTGCAAAAACCGGTGGCGTGTTGTACATACTTTCCTTGTCGATGTGCTGCTTATAATCCATAATCGATGGGATGTTTCGGCTTGTTTTGCCAAGAATATTTTCTTTGACAACAATTAAAGCTACTCCGGCCGGGCCCATATTTTTTTGCGCGCCGGCATAGATCAGGTCAAACTGTGAAAAGTCGATCTTCCGCGAGAAAATATCGGAACTCATATCACAAACCATCGGAACTTCAGTCTTCGGAAAAGACTTCATCTGCGTCCCAAAAATTGTGTTATTTGATGTGCAATGAAAGTAATCCGCATCTGCGGGAATTTGATATTCCTTCGGAATAAAAGTATAATTATCAGCTTTCGAAGATGCGACAACCACAGCCTCACCAAAGTACTTTGCTTCTTTAATAGCTGCACTCGCCCATGTGCCGGTGTCGAGATAAGCTGCTTTGCTTTTCATCAGGTTATACGGAATCCGTAAAAATTCCATGCTTGCACCTCCTTGTAAAAATAACGCCTGATATCCTTTACCGTCCAGATCAAGCAACTCCAGCGCAAGTGCACGTGCTTCTTCCATCACTGCTACAAATTCTTTGCTTCGATGTGAAACTTCAAGAATCGACAATCCCGAATTATTAAAATCGAGAATAGCCGCCGCCGACTTCTCAAAGACCTCCTTTGGAAGTATGCAAGGTCCTGCGCTGTAATTATGTATCTTCATGAGAGAAAGTTTAGCCGCAAATTTCGTTAATATGGAATGATGCTTTTGTAGATTTTAATAAAAATTGTTGAAGATTATCAACAAAAACGTTGTAGTGGCACTTTTACAAGGCTGCCAGGAAAGCCAAGGTATCGACGTTGTCGGCATAATCCCATAACTGTGGTTTTTGCGTTTTCCCGAATTCGATTGCCCCCGGAATTTTTGTTGAAACCACGCATTGTATTTTATCAGAATCTTTTTCAAGCGTGCTGATCACCGTCGGCAGATCATCATAATATTCATAAAATATTGAAGAGATAGGCGAGGCATAGCTGCTGTCTTCTTTTAAGGTTATAAAGCCGTTGTCAAGCAGCTTGTAATTGCTCATTAAAAAAACAGCCTTGTTATAGTCGTAGTTGTTGGTGTACTTTTCATATTTAAGTACATCCCGAAATTCATACAATGCGTTAAACAACAAGTCGAAGTTGTAACTTCGTGGCACAAATAATTTCGAAACGTTTCTGCAGCCAAGTCCGAAATACCTGAAAATATCCTCACCCAAGGCAACAAGCTGATCGTTCGTTTCATCTCCGGTCAAAACTGCGACCGAATTTCTGTTCTTGCGAATAATTGAAGGTTTATCCCGAAAATAATATTCAAAATATCTTGACGTGTTATTGCTTCCCGTTGCAATGACAGCATCAAATTCCGTCAGCTGCCCTTTAGTAAAAGTAATCTGATCTTCAAGTCGCGGTTCAACAGCGATCAGATAATTTGCAAGAAAAGGTAGCAAATGCTGGTCGTTTGACGATGTCTTCACTAAAGTGCGATGGCCTGAAATAACAACCGAAAGAAAATCATGAAACCCAACAAGCGGAATATTACCTGCAAGTATAAGTGCAACTGTTTTCGGGTTTATCTCTGAAAAATCATAAGCAGATAGCCATTGATTTAAATTTTTTTCTGTCAAAGCTTCAGCCCAGGAGTTGATCGCGAAATGTACGTGTTCGGGTGTGTACCAGCCGTTGTGTGAACGGGAAAGTTCAATCAGGTCTGTAAAACTTTGAAAGAATGTATCATTGAGTAATACGCTAGTTTTTGCTGCGGATCCGTGCTCTCGAAACTGTGAAAGAAATTCGCCAAGCCTCACAAAAGCCCTTTTCCTATCTTCTAATGTCATAATTTGTTTATGAACGGTTTTGGCCGTAATTTTGCTCAAAATTAGGGTTTATATGTTAGATTGGAAAACGCTTAATTAATCCGCCGGAAATAGTTTTTCGGCATGTTCAATATTAAAAATGGCAATAAAAATAACAGATGAATGTATAAATTGTGGTGCTTGCGAACCTGAGTGTCCAAACACTGCTATTTATGAAGGTGCCGATGACTGGCGATACAAAGATGGAACTGCGTTAAAAGGCAAAGTAATGCTTCCTTCTGGTGAGCTTATTGATGCCGAAGAGCCGCGGACGCCAATTTCGGATGATATCTATTATATCGTCCCTGGAAAATGTACCGAATGCAAAGGATTTCATGAAGAACCTCAGTGCGCCGCGGTTTGCCCGGTCGACTGTTGCGTTCCCGATGAAGATCATGTAGAAAGTGAAGAAACACTGCTCAACCGGCAGGCGTTTCTGCATAATGAATAAAAAAAATCCCGAGCAGAACTCGGGATTTTTTGTTTAATCAGACAAACTTAGCTCTTCGTATAAGTTTCAACGGTTACTTTATCTGTTTTCTCGTCGTAAGTTTCAAGAACCAGATTTCCATTTGCATCAAAATATCCAAATGCTGTTTTATCCTTACCTCTAAAAATGTAATTATTATTAGAAGTTTGTCTTAATACGCCTGCTCTTTTATTGTCAGGTGATAATAAGCTATAACCTGTATTGTCAAGTACAACTCTGTATTTTCCATTGGCGGTTGTATAATATGAACTTCTGTCAACATCAACCATTCTTGTTCGTCCGTCTGGTCCGGTTACTTCAGTAGTCGTTGTACGTTGTACAGGAGTCGCTTTTAGATCTTTATTCAGTTCATTTGATTCCGCATTCTGAAGTTCTACATTCTGAACTTCCTGAACATTTTCCTTCTTTACCAGCTGGCGTTCCCCATCAGAGGTGCGCACCGTTGTTGTTGTAGTCTTGCTGATGTCGGTAACATTCTGGTTTTGAGCCAGTACAGTACCGCCAAATAGTAGCATTGCTGTTCCAAGAATTAAATTTTTCATATGTGAAGTTTTTCAAATTAATACTTTACAAAAGTAGCTTACGTACTACTTTTCCTGTTATAGAATTAATTTTATAAGTTACAGAATCAAAACCTTTACAGTCTCCGTGTTAATAGAACTGCAAAGATGTATATTTGCACTCCTTTAAAAAACACAGTAATGAAAGCAGGAATTGTAGGGTTGCCAAACGTCGGAAAATCAACGTTGTTTAATTGTTTGTCGAATGCAAAAGCGCAAAGTGCGAACTTTCCTTTTTGTACAATTGAACCCAACATTGGTGTTGTTAACGTTCCGGATCCACGGCTTGAAAAACTGGAGGAACTTGTAAAACCCGAACGAGTACAACCTGCAACTGTTGATATTGTTGATATCGCCGGGCTTGTAAAAGGTGCCAGCAAAGGTGAAGGACTTGGAAATCAATTCTTAGGCAACATCAGGGAATGTAATGCAATTATCCATGTGGTTCGCTGCTTTGACAATGAGAATATTATTCATGTTGATGGTAATGTGAATCCTGTACGTGACAAAGAAACGATCGATATTGAACTTCAGCTTAAAGATCTTGATACTGTTGAAAAACGACTTGAAAAAGTAAAAAGAGCAGCAAAAACAGGAAATAAAGAAGCACAAACGGAAGAAGCATTATTAGAGCGGATTCGCACAAATCTGCTTCAGGCGAAATCAGCAAGAACAGTTGAGCCTAAAAACGCCGACGAAGAAGCATTGCTTGAAACTTTTCAATTGATCACAGCTAAACCGGTTTTATATGTTTGTAATGTCGATGAAGGTTCAGCAGTTAATGGTAACGCCTATGTAGACCAGATACGTGAACTTGTAAAAGAAGAAAACGCCGAAGTCATCGTGCTCGCCGTCGGAACCGAAGCTGATATTACAGAGCTGGAAACTTACGAAGAGCGAAAAATGTTCCTTGAAGATCTTGGACTGGAAGAACCTGGCGCGTCAGTGTTGATTCGCGCGGCATATAAACTGCTTAAACAGCAGACATATTTTACAGCCGGAGTAAAAGAAGTACGCGCATGGACGATCAATGTTGGTGATACAGCGCCACAAGCTGCAGGAGTCATCCACACCGATTTTGAAAAAGGTTTTATCCGTGCAGAAGTAATTGCCTACGATGATTATGTTACCTACGGAACTGAAGCGAAAGTAAAAGAAGCAGGAAAGCTAAGGGTTGAAGGAAAAGAATATATTGTTAAAGATGGTGATGTGATGCATTTCCGCTTTAATGTTTAAATATTGTTCATCATCAGATACAACGCTAAAGATAACACTGTTAACGCGGATTTTTAACATTTAGTGGCAGGATTCTTGGTAATTGGCGAGGCTATGAAAAATCCATTCTATTCTATATTAATACTGTTTGTATTGCTTGTTTCAGGCAGTACCTATGCTCAATATGACCTGGTAGACGAAAAGGTCAAGACCTATCCCGCAAAATTTACCGACTCGAAACCTCTTGCTGATAAAATTGCTGCCGATTTTAAATCAGATGCAGAAAGAGCGAGGGCAATATTTACCTGGATCGCGCTGAATATAAACTACGATGTCAAGGCTTACTATACACAGGACAATAACGGCATTGCTTACTCATACACCACGCCTGAAGATAAAATAAAGAAAGATCGCGAATTTAGGATGTCCTTGGTTAAACAGACACTAAAAACAGGAAAAGCGGTTTGCGAAGGATACGCCAGCCTTTTATCAAATCTTGCCGAGCAGCTAAAGATTGAAGCTGTAATTATACCGGGAACTTCCAAAAGCAGTTACACTGAAATTGGGAAAAGCCCCAAATTTAGTGATCATGCGTGGAATGCATTAAAGATCGATGGAAAGTGGGAGCTAGTTGATGTAACCTGGGCAGCAGGTGTTGTGAATTCAGAAAGTAATAAATTTGAAAAAAGGTTTAACGATGCTTACTTTTTTACTGCTCCTGAAAAATTCTTTCTAAATCATTTTGCAGAAAATCCAAAATGGCTGCTGACGGAAAAAACTGCTGAAGATTTCGCTGCGTTGCCTTTTTATTATCCATCGTATTTAACATCAGACTACAGCATCAACGCTGATGAAGGTTTTATTTTATTCCCCAAAGATGTCGCTGTCAGGTTCAATATCAAGAACTTAAAGCCAACAGACCGGGTATCTTATATAACAAGTACAGATAATATGCTGGAACGGGTTGTAGTCGACGAGGCAAATTACTTTATTATACCACCGAGCGCCAAACTTACCGGGTATATTACAATCTTTGTTAATGAACGGCCTTTGGTTTCGTACAAAATCCTTAAAGGTCGAGTATAATTCATTACCCGGAAATGAATGAAAATTGTCAATATCCTTATTGATAACTTTCGCCTTTGAAGCCTCTATTTTCTTAGGGGATGCTATATATTAGCGCAATCCATGCATATGCGAAAGGCTAGGCCGAATGGAACGTAAGTTAAATCGTCACTTCTAAATGTCAGAAATTAATCAGTATACGGAGGACAACATCCGGTCACTCGACTGGAAAGAACATATCCGTATGCGTCCCGGAATGTATATCGGAAAACTCGGTGACGGATCGTCTCCCGACGACGGAATTTACATTCTTTTAAAGGAAGTTCTTGACAACTGCATCGATGAATTTGTCATGGGCGCCGGGAAGACCATTGAAGTTTCGATAAAAGATAAAACTGTTACCGTACGAGATTACGGACGTGGAATTCCACTTGGCAAAGTAGTCGATGTCGTTTCAAAAATGAACAC
>DASWND010000064.1:0-41699 GCA_036399435.1 Flavobacterium sp. | reverse complement strand
GTATCCTTTTTTGCGGCCTCCCCCAGCCCCTCCAAAGGAGGGTAGCAATAGCAAAAAAGATATAGCGGACAGCAGGAATAGCTTCAAAAACAAATTCTACATATACTTCACCATTTTACTTTTACTACTTTTACATTAAATTCAAAAAAGATGTCGGTAGCGAAAAAGGATTACAAGCGAATTACCACCAAGTCACTGATCGAAATGAAATCGCATGGCGAGAAGATTTCGATGCTTACGGCATATGATTATACAATGGCTAAAATCGTGGACACGGCTGGAATTGATGTAATTCTTGTCGGTGATTCGGCTTCAAACGTTATGGCCGGTCATGAAACCACGCTTCCAATCACGCTTGACCAGATGATCTATCACGCATCAGGGGTCGTTCGTGGAACTACACGCGCTCTTGTTGTTGTCGACCTGCCTTTCGGAAGCTACCAATCTGATCCTAAAGAAGCTTTAAGATCTTCCATACGAATTATGAAGGAAAGCGGCGGCCATGCCGTGAAAATGGAAGGTGGAAGCGAAATCAAAGATTCAATTAAAAAGATATTGAATGCGGGAATTCCTGTAATGGGACATTTGGGCCTGACGCCACAATCGATCTACAAATTCGGTACTTATACTGTTCGCGCAAAAGAAGATGCCGAAGCTGAAAAATTATTAGAAGATGCGAAGCTCCTGGAGCGCATCGGCTGCTTTGCGCTTGTTCTTGAAAAAATCCCGGCTCATTTAGCTGAAAAGGTTGCCAAAAGCATTTCCATTCCGGTAATCGGAATTGGCGCCGGCGGTGGTGTTGACGGACAGGTTTTGGTAATTCACGACATGCTTGGAATGAACAATGAGTTTAGTCCGAGGTTTCTTCGACGCTACGCAAACCTTTTCGACACAATGACTTCAGCAATCGGGCAATATGTTACAGACGTGAAATCAGCAGACTTCCCGAACGAGAAAGAGCAATATTAATTTCGGATGAAATTTTCTACTGCTGAAAATCTAAATGTACTTTACGAAGACAATCATATTATTGCGGTAAATAAACGCCCCGGCGACATAGTTCAGGGTGACAAAACCGGCGACAAACCGCTTGCTGATGTTGTCAAGGAATACATCAAGCATAAATATGAAAAACCGGGTGAGGTTTTTCTTGGTGTTGTGCATCGGCTTGATCGGCCAACATCGGGAATCGTAATATTTGCGCGTACATCCAAATCCCTGACACGGCTTAATGATCTTTTTAAAAACAGGGAAACGAAGAAAATATATTGGGCGGTTGTAAAGAACAAACCTGCGGAGACTTCTGCGACGCTTGTTCATTTTATGACGCGGAATGAGAAAAGTAACATGTCGAAAGCTCATTTGAAAGAAGTTCCAAATAGTAAAGTTGCTAGTTTAGAATATACTATAATTAAAGAATTGAACAATTACTTCGCGTTGGAAGTAGAACTTCATACCGGACGCCATCATCAAATCCGCGCACAATTAGCAGCCATCGGATCGCCTATTAAAGGAGATTTAAAGTATGGTTTTGACAGAAGTAACCCTGATGGCAGCATTCATCTCCATGCGCGAATGCTTTCTTTTGTTCATCCTGTTACAAAAGCAGAAATAGTACTTAAAGCGGATCCGCCAAACGATCCAGTGTGGAACGCAGTGTAGCGATCTCATTATCAATAAGTATTGTACAGCAAAAATAATTTTCGGAACTTTATAGTACGACCATTCCCAAAAACTATAACTATGAAAAATATTTTTTGTGTAGCCTTGCTTATGGGAATTCTTCCTGTATTGGCTCAAGATCATTTTGCAGGTATAAACACATCGCAACGCGTTAGCTGGATCAATGCGCAAATCAATCCTGCGGAATTGGCAGATGTGACTTCAAAATATGAAATCCATGTTTTTTCGGCAAGTATAAATGCCTCAAATAACAAAATCGGATTTAGTGATCTAGTTGGTGGTTCCAACTTTGAAGATCTGATCTTTCGCGGCGAGGAGCGTGTAAACTTTCGTGTTGATGCCGAGTTGAACGGACCGGCTTTCGCGTATAAGTACGAGGAATGGAGCTTTGGAATTGCAACACGTGCCTATGCTAAAATGGATATGGTTGATATCGATCCTAGAATTGGTGATGCAATAACTACGGCCGGAAATTCAGGTATTCTTGCCACAACTGTAATCAGCAACAATTATAATCAGAGATTAAGCGGAACGTCTTATGGCGAAGTTGCATTATCGGCGGCTCGTAATCTGTTTGATTCTGACAAGCATAGGTTGAATGGGGGTTTAAGCTTAAAACTTCTGTTCCCGGGTTCATATGCTAACTTTGGTGCAGATGCCTTTTCGGGAACGATAAACAGTGGCATCGGAAACGCCACTTTAACAGATGCTAATGCGAACCTGAACATCGCGTATTCGGGTAATCTCGGTGAAAACTTTACCGATTTCAGTGATTACTCTAATTCGCTTTTTGGAAAACTTAACGGGTTTGCAGTTGACTTTGGAGTTAACTACCAACTGAAGGACAATACCGCAGGTACATATAAACTAAAAGCCGGAATCGGTTTCAGAAATATTGGTTCAATGACCTTTACAGATTCAAACAATGCTTCAACGAATTATGTGTTGTCAATTGGTGAAAATGAATCTCTTGATCTTGATCAATTTGAAGGTACAGAAAGCCTTGAAGAGGTCGAAGCTATATTGTTAAGTAGCGGCTATTTAAACAAAACCGAAAACAATAATGCTGAATTTAAAGTAAAAACTCCGGCAGTTTTCTCTGCTTATGCAGATTTTAGAATTGTTCCGCGATGGTTTGTTACTTTGATGGCAAAACAAAAGCTTAATAAGGACGACGAAAATCTCCAGATAGCAACTCAAAATTTTATCTCGCTTACGCCTCGGTTCACCATGGAAAATTTTGAAGCCTGGACGACATTTTCACAAAATGAAATTTCAGGATTCGTTGGCGGATTGGGTGTTCGCGCTTATGGGTTCTTCATAGGATCTGGTTCTGTTATCACTGCACTTATAAGCGATACTGAACAAGCTGATATTTATATCGGATATAGTTTCGGATTGTAATACAATCTTCGGGATTTCTTGTAAATTTGAGTATGTCGACAACTCACCCCAGCAGGAATTACCGAACAGATATAAATTACCGGAAAGAGATTTTAACAAAGCTTCTCAGTGTTATTCAAAGGCACGAAGAATCCGTTATTACTGCTTTACATGATGATTTTAAAAAGCCTGCTTTTGAGGCGGTTGTTACTGAAACAGCGTATGTCATTTCAGATCTGAAGCATACGATAAAGAACTTAAAAAAGTGGACAAGACCGGAAAAAGTCTGGCCGTCAATCCTGAACTTTCCTTCATCAGATTTTATTTATAAAGAGCCATACGGAAAAGTGCTTGTCATCTCTCCGTGGAATTATCCGTTCCAACTTGCGATGTGCCCTTTGATTTCTGCAGTGGCGGCGGGAAATCAGGTTGTTGTAAAGCCTTCTGAACTCACGCCAAATACAGCAAGTGTAATAGGAATTATTATAGCTGAAACCTTTGACCCTTACGATGTTGAAGTTTATCAAGGCGGCGTTGAAGTTGCTACAAAAATGCTTGAGAAAAAATGGGATTATATATTTTTCACAGGAAGTGTTGCTGTGGGAAAAATTATTGCGAAAGCTGCTGCGGAAAAGCTGACTCCTGTTACTTTAGAACTGGGTGGTAAAAATCCATGTATAGTCGACGAAACTGCTAACCTTCCTCTCGCTGCAAAGCGGATCGTATGGGGAAAATTTCTTAATGCCGGGCAAACCTGCATTGCTCCTGATCACATTTTGATTCCACACAACATCAAAGACCGCTTTATTGGACATCTCAAAGATGAACTTTTCAACGCCTACGGAGACGACCCGCAGCGGTCGCCAGATTTCGCCCGAATTGTGAATGACAAGAACTGGCAGCGGCTTTCAAATATGATCGATCCTACGAAGGTGGCTTATGGAGGGCAGACAGATCAGGATGAACGATATATCGCACCGACCATCATCGATGAACCGGCGCAGGAAAGTATGCTGATGGCGGAAGAAATCTTTGGTCCGATACTGCCTATCGTTTCATATCGCAACGAAGAAGATCTTTACACTAAAATTTCACGGCACAACCGGCCACTTGCGATGTATGTTTTTACAGAAAAGAAATCATTTGGCGAAAAAATTATTTCGCAGTTTTCTTTTGGAGGTGGCTGCATCAATGACACCATTGTTCAGTTTTCAAATAACCGGCTTCCTTTTGGCGGAGTTGGAGACAGTGGAATCGGAGCCTATCATGGTAAGCTCGGTTTTGACACGTTTTCACATCGAAAATCGGTCGTGAAGCGAGCCACCTGGCTTGACATTACATTAAGATACGCTCCGTATGCCGGAAAGTTGAAAAAAATACGTAATTTGATGAAGTGGATTTAAATAAATAATTATGCTCTGGAAAGGAAGAAGACAAAGTGGTAACGTTGACGACAGACGCGGAATGTCGGGCGGTAAAATGGTTATGGGCGGTGGTCTGGTTGGTGCAATCATTTTGTTAATCAGCATGTTTAGCGGAGGCGACACTGGTGCCATTTTAGGTGGTATCCAGGAACAGCTTCAGCAAGGCCAGCAAACAGAGACGTCACAGCCACTTAGTGCTGAGGACATTGAAATGCGCGAATTCGTATCGGTTGTACTCGCTGATACAGAAGATGTGTGGAACAAAATATTCAGCGCCAGCGGTCAGCAATATGTTGACCCCGAACTTGTTCTTTTTACAGATGCGGTACAAACTGCTTGTGGCGGCGCCAGCTCTGCTTCAGGTCCGTTTTACTGTCCGGCCGATCAAAAAGTGTACATGGATTTGCGATTTTTTGATGAACTTCAGAAACGATTCGGTGCTAAAGGCGGAGATTTTGCAATTGCTTATGTTATTGCTCATGAAGTCGGCCATCATGTTCAAACCTTACTTGGGACTTCACAGAAAGTCCATGAGTTGCAGTCGGACCTTAGTACAAAAGAAGCAAATAAACTATCTGTTGCCCTTGAGCTCCAGGCAGATTTTTATGCCGGTGTTTGGACGCATCACAACGAAAAGATGAAGAGCATCCTTGAACCGAGTGATATCCAGGAAGCTTTAAGCGCAGCAAATGCTGTAGGTGACGACGCAATTCAGCGTAGAACACAAGGTCAAATTGTACCAGATTCTTTTACTCATGGTACATCCGAACAGAGAATGTATTGGTTTAACCTCGGATTTTCAACTGGAGATGTACAACAAGGAAATACTTTTGACCAAGTAGATTCATTTTAAGTGGAACCAATTTACTTTAAGTCTGCTGCTGAATTGAGGTTGTGGTTCGAAGAGAATCATAAAACTAAAAAGGAACTTTTTGTCGGCTACTTTAGAAAATCGACCGGAAAAAAAACAATTACATGGTCTGAATCAGTAGATGAAGCGCTTTGTTTCGGATGGATCGATGGCCGGATCAACCCTATAGATGATGAACGTTACACCAGAAGGTTTACGCCACGCAAACCTGACAGCATTTGGAGTAATGTCAACCTTAAAAAAGTTGAACAACTTATCAAGGATGGTCGAATGCGACCTGAAGGCTTAGCTTCATTTGAAAGGAGGAAAGCTGACAAAAGCGGAATTTATCATTTTGAAAATCCGCCTGCAACCCTTGATCCCAAGCTTGAAGAAATTTTTAAAAGGAATGAAACATCGTGGAACTTCTTTACCAAACAAGCTCCCTCCTATCAAAAACTGATGTTTCATTGGATTATGAGTGGCAAAAAAGATGAAACCCGGTTACGAAGAATGAACCAACTGATTTCCGCTTCTGATGATGGTGTAAAACTTTAAATTTCACCCATTTAAAATTTAACGTATTGGTTTCGGTACTTTCGGATTTTCGAATATATTTACCTCATGGAAAACCTGTATAATTCGACGTTCCGTAAACAGTATATGAATGGCTATATTTTTGGCCAGAATCCTATATTTCTTGATTTTGAAGACCTTACGAATGTTGCGCCACAGTACAACAATGAAGCTTTTCTCGCCGGATTCAAAAGCGGCCGGAAAAAATATGAACGCATCAACGGCAGGCTTGAAGATGGAATTCCAAATAAGATTTTGACAGATAAAATTCTGGAGGATTTCTTGATTGCCGGCGAACTTGGAATGCCGATGGATGCTATTGGATATAATTCTTTACAAATCAGCTACATCACGAAATATTATCGCAATGGCTGCCAATATTACAATAGCGACAATGACATTTGTTTGCACAGTATGTTGTGCGAATTTGGAATAGAATATCCACATTCATAATTTATAGCTAGTTGACCTCGTACCAAGAGTACAAAAAGAGCCCTAACGATATCAGCACAAAGATGCCAAACATCCACCATTTTTGATTTGAAATTAACTTCTCGCGATGCGCTTGCAATAGCAGATAGCTCGATATAAGAATAATTCCGAATAAGACAGTCATCTTACCGTAAAATCCAATAGAGTCGTTTTTAGCTACAAGAGGAACATAAATTACTACAAGAAAAAGTGGCAAAGCTCTTAATGATTTTTTCATATCGTAAATGGTAAGTAATTAATTACTTGCAATATATAACTTTACTCGGATTTTCAACTTATCCCAGCCAGCCTTCCCTATCAAGACTTCTGTATTGGATTGCTTCCGCAATATGATTTGGCGCAACTTCATTGGCTTCATCAAGATCGGCAATCGTACGCGCAACTTTTAGAATTCTGTCGTATGCCCTTGCAGATAGATTCAGCCTCTCCATCGCCGTCTTTAAGAGATGAAGCGACGGTTCATCAAGTCTGCAAAATTCACGGATATGCTTTGTGGTCATCTGTGCATTGTAGTTCACTTTGTCGAGATGGACGAACCTGGATGCCTGAACCTGCCTTGCCCTGCTGACCCTTGCTCTGATCTCTGCACTTGTTTCATGCTTTCTTTCGTCTGAAAGTTTCTCGAACGGCACCGGCGTGACTTCAATGTGGATGTCTATACGATCCAGCAATGGTCCGGAGATTTTGCTGAGATAGCGATGCATTTCGTTTGATGATGATGTCGTTGGTGAATCAGGATCTAAAAAGTAGCCACCCGGACTCGGATTCATACTTGCAACCAGCATAAATGAAGAAGGATAAGTGACTGTAAATTTTGCTCTCGAGATCGTCACTTCCCTATCTTCAAGCGGCTGACGCATGACTTCCAGAACATCACGTTTAAATTCAGGAAGTTCATCCAGGAAAAGAACTCCGTTGTGCGCCATTGATATTTCACCCGGTTGTGGATAACTTCCACCGCCCACTAATGCGACATTGGATATTGTGTGATGTGGACTCCTGAACGGCCTATGGTTCATCAGGCCAATTTCTTTCAATTTACCTGCTACACTGTGAATCTTGGTTGTTTCTAAAGCTTCCGGCAAAGTCATGGGTGGTAAAATACTTGGAAGCCGCTTTGCCAACATGGTTTTTCCAGAACCCGGAGGTCCGATTAAAATAATGTTGTGACCGCCGGCAGCTGCGATTTCCATACACCGCTTAATGCTTTCCTGGCCCTTCACATCAGAAAAATCGTGCTCCATAGTAGTTTCTTCATCGATTCCAAATTCTGACGCGGCATCAAACATGGTTGGCTCCAATGTAGGATTACCTTCAAAAAAAGAAATCACTTCTTTAAGATTAGTAACGCCGTAGACATCAAGACCGGAAACAATCGCCGCCTCTTTCGCATTATGTATCGGCAGGAAAAAACCTTTATATCCTTCTTCCTTGGCTTTAATTGCTATCGGAAGAGCACCACGAATGGGCTGAAGGCTACCATCAAGCGAAAGTTCACCCATAATGACATACTTATCAATATCTTCTGACCTTATCTGATTTGACGCGGCAAGTATGCCAATGGCTAATGTAAGATCGTAAGCAGAACCTTCTTTCCTTAGATCGGCTGGCGCCATGTTGATAGTGATTTTCTTGCCGGGCATCGAGTACCCATTGTTCTTTAAAGCTGCAGCTATTCTGTAACTGCTTTCTTTGATAGCATTATCCGGTAATCCTACCAGGTGATAACCGATGCCTTTGTCCATATTAACCTCTACGGTAATGGTCGTGGCTTCAACGCCAAAGACGGCGCTTCCGAAAATTTTGATGAGCATGGCATGTATAATTTAAATGTATGGCTTATATGATAAATCTAAGGTAAGGAATTGATCCGGAATCAAATAAAAAAAAATCAGATGCTTAATCTGGTAACGAAACGTTATTAAACTAAAAGATTTCAATACTTTTGGCTGCGCTTGTACGCCATTCAACATCAGAAATAAAAAAAAATTTATGAAAAAAAATCTACTCTTATTAATGCTGCTGGCTTTCGGTTATTCACAAGCTCAGAATCCTTCAGATATTGACGCAGGTTTTAATGCTGTTTCCATTCCGGAAAACCGATATTGTTTAGACAACACTATGATTGCTGAGACCAATAGCCTAGGTCAAATGATGGTTCAGGGACCCAATTCACTTGCTTTCATAGATCAGGATCAAAACCTCATTCATCATTTTTCTATAGAAGCACAAATTTATGGGTTCAAATTTCAAGGAGATAATAAAGTACTTGTACTTAGTAACGGTACGTCCGTTAATGGTGTTTCTGTTCCTTACATTTTTAGATTAGATCTTGCTACAGGTACAGTAGATCCGACATTTATTTTAGATCCGTCAATAACATATAATGATGTTCAGGGCAGCATCTCTGTGTGGAATAACAAAATATATGTTCAGGCAAGCAGCGCGCAGATCAATGGTGAATTTAAAACCATTTTCAGATTAGATACAAATGGCGCGGTTGATAGTTCTTTTAATTATACTGGTGACGCGTTTCATGATGCCTACTATCTACCAGATGGAACAGTATTTCTGTTTCGAACCTGGGCTAATCCGCGTGTAATTCGCTTAGATGCTACTGGAAGTATTAATACAGAATTTTCAGAAGCAATATATTACAGTAAGATCTATAGTGTAAAACCGGCTGCAAATGGTGATATATATTTTAATTGTGAATGTAGTGTAGACGGAACGTATGCGGAATCAGTTTATAAAGTTCATCCCGATGGAACCTTGGCTGAAGATTTTAATATTTTACAGGATGAGCATATAATTCGGTCAATGATAACCCAGCCTGATTATAAAGTGGTCATTGCAGGATATCAGGGTTTTTCTGAACCAGTTTTATTTTTGAAGCGTCTATTGCCAAACGGAGAAATAGATGCAGGCTTTCAAAGCTCTGAATTTGAACTTCAGGAACTGGGTTGGGAAGGCAGACTGACAGTTGTTAAAGAAATACCTACGGGAAAATTCTATTTTTCAAACAACGAACTTTTTAGGCATAATGGTACATTAGTAAAGCGAATTATCAGATTTAACTCGGATGGTTCCCGCGACCTGACGTTTGACAGAACGTGTAAAGGTTTTACCGATGGAGAAGTTTCAACAATTGAAGAACAAACTGATGGCAAGCTGCTTGTTGCCGGAACTTTTAATGCATATAATGGTTTTGAGATTAGAGCCAGACTTGTACGGTTGCATCCTAACGGTAATATAGATGAACCATTTCTCGCAAATCTTGGGCATTTTGAATTTGAAGGAAGTATGACCGACAAATCGATGGCATTTAAAGCCGTACAAGTAATGCCCGATGGTAAGATTCTTTTAGTTGGTACATTTAATTATGTTGATTTAAACGGAGTTCTTTCGCAAGGTGCCTTAGTCTTAAATTCAGATGGAACAACTTTTAAGTCATTTACAGATCAATTAGGAGGTGGCTTTCACGATATTCAATTACAATCTTCAGGCAAAGCTCTTATATTCAGCGATACGGGAGGAAATTTTGGGGCTACAACGAATGCTAATGTTATCCGCCTTGACGCAAATTTTAATTATGACCCAACTTTTCAGCATATTGCCATACATAATAATCCACACGCATTCAAAGTTCTTCCTGATGATAAAGTACTTGTTAGTGGTAACTTTGCAACCGGAAGTGACTTTAGAAAGTTTAGTGCCGACGGTGTACCTGATAACTCTTTTCTTTACACTTATAGTGATGAATTTGATATTCGCGCAGATGGCAAAATTATTACCATAACATACTCAGGACTCAACTATCCTCAAAATTACCAGTTCACCAGACTGAGCAGCACGGGAATATTGGAAGCCACTTTGAACTATACACAATATTTTTCATCGCCATTTCTTATACAACCTGACAATAAAATAGTTCATTTAAACACAAGCGGACAATTAGCCAGATTTACCGATACAGGAATAATCGACCCTTCTTTTGATCCTAAATCTTTTGGTGCAAGTCCGTGGCCGCTACAAGCAATTACTCTATTATCTGATGGCAGAATTGCTGTCGGCGGAGATAGCGACACTTACGACGGACAGCGAATCGGTAAGTTTACAGTCGTAAACGGTTCTTCACTTTTGGCAGTTAATGATTTCAATAGCAACTCGTCAATTTCCGTATTTCCAAACCCGGTCAGTGACATTGTGAAAGTAATAAGTGCAGACACAATCCGACAAATTACTCTAATTGATTTACAGGGGCGAATACTGCAATCTCTAAACATAAATGCACCCTCAGCTGACCTCGATTTATCTTCAAGAACCTCCGGAATGTATTTTCTGAAGATCACGACGGACAAGGGAGAAAAAACAACAAAGCTGGTAAAACAGTAAGTATATATTTCATTTTATTTTCATAAGTCAGGTAGCAACCTGACTTTTTTGTTTTTGAATCACCACGAAAGTCTCAGTTATAGATTTTAGGTAAAGGCTTTTCGCTAACTTTGAGTAAACGATAAAATTCAAAATCATGGGATTATTTAACGCAATAATGGGTAACGCATCTGAAGTTACCATTGAAAATATTTCAAAAGAATTTTTACCAATTCTTGTAGAAGGTGAAGTCATAGAAAAAGCCTTCAAATTAATTAAAGACATGTTTATTTTCACTAACAAGAGATTAATTTTGGTAGAAAAACAACTTGTCGGCAGTAAAGCCGAATATCTCTCAATCCCCTATTCCAGCGTCATCCGATTTTCGAAAGAAAGCGCCGGAATCATGGATCTTGATGCTGAACTGAAAATATGGATTAAAGATGAGGCGCTTCCGATAAAAAAACAATTTGGCAAGAACGGCGATAACATCAATGAGGTGTATAAAATCTTAGGAAGACATATTTTGTAATCGCCCAGTCTAAAGGTGGATGCGTAAACAAATGTGAAAGCTATTGTTTTATGTAAAGTAAAGTTTACATTTGGTAAAATAAACTTTACAATGAAAACAACTTTTTTATTTCCGAGGCAGTTCAGAATCATTGGCTGGATCATGTTTGTTCCGGCATTAATAGGAGCTATTATACTACTTGCAAGTGGTTATGATGAAGATCGCTGGATGCTGAAAGTACCTGCTATTTTCAATTTGGATATTTTAGGAGATCCCGAATCGATGGTATTAGTCTCAAATGGTGTTTCGGACGAAATACTCCTTGTAATGATCATCGTAGGCGGACTATTTGCCGGATTTTCGAAATTGAAGAACGAAGACGAGCTGATTGCTAAAATCCGCTATGAGAGCTTGGTCTGGGCCGTTTACGTCAATTTTGCGGTCATGATATTTGCCACCATTTTTGTTTATGGCCTGTATTATTTGAATGTGATGATGGCTAACATGTGCACGGTGTTGTTTTTCTTTATCATAAGATTTCACCTGAAGCTATACATGTTCAACAGATCTGTCACTGATGAAGAATAACCTACGGATACTACGTGCAACCGCAAAAGTCTCGCAGGCCGACCTTGCTCAGAAAATTAGCGTCAGCCGTCAAACAATTAATGCAATTGAAACAGGCAAGTATGTACCTTCGACAGTTCTTGCCCTCAGGCTTGCAAAGGTTTTTAATGCGACTGTTGAAGAGATTTTTCAACTTGAGCAGGACGATCTGATAGTTGACAACTCTTAAAGTATTTGTAAAGACTACGATGCCGCTTCAGCCATTTCGTAATTTGTAGGGGTTTTTTAGCACTATGAAAACCATCATCCTATCAATTAGCACTTATAACATCTACCTGCTGCTGACCGGGCTGGTCATTTTGCTGGCTTCTGTTATACCCAATATTCTTAAGAAGAGCCTGTTAAGTGCCCCAATAATTTATCTTGCCATTGGCTTCGGATTATACTTTTTGGGCAACGAATATTATACATCAATTGGCCCGCTGGACAATGTCAGTACTATTTTGCGAATTTCGGAGTTCGTTGTGCTCGTCGCGCTCACGAACGCCGGATTGAAGATCAAAAAACCATTTCGATGGGTTACATGGAAGTACTCTTTTTTCCTTCTGTTAATTACAATGCCGCTAACCATAGTTGCATCAAGTTATATTAGCTGGACAATTCTGGGCCTAGCTCCTGCAGCAGCATTGCTTTTCGGTGCGTTGATCTCACCAACGGATCCTGTTCTTGCTTCCGATCTTCAAACCTCGCAGCCCAGTGATGAAGATACTTCAAAAACACGTTTAGCATTAACCTCCGAAGCAGGCTTTAATGATGGCCTCGCGTTTCCATTTACTTTTTTTGCTATTCATTTTGCAAGCAAAGGAGCAGATATTTCATCATGGATTCTTGACTGGGTAATTGTTGATGTCATTTATAAGATACTGTCAGGAATTTTGCTCGGATTTCTGTGCGGATGGCTCTTGTATAAGATCGTTTTCAAAATGCCATCAAGAGATCTTCATAGCGATATCAGCCGCGGAATCTTATCGCTTGCGCTGACACTGCTTCCGTATTCAATAACAGAAGTTTGTGGAGGATACGGATTTATAGCCGTCTTTGTTGCTGCCTGTGTATTCAGTAATCGCGAGAAAAGCATTGAGCATATGGACAACCTTCATAGTTTTACAGAAGAGATCGAACGAATTTTCGTCGCATTGCTTTTCGTATTGATCGGAGTTTATTTGGCTTCTAATCTTGAAGCGTTGACGAAATGGCCGCTAATATTAACAGCGTTAATTATTATCCTCGTCATCAGGCCTCTCGCAGGATTTATTGCATTGTTTCGTTCTGACCTGACAGGTTTTGAAAAATTCGCAATTTCATTTTATGGAATTCGGGGTGTTGGCTCGATCTTTTATCTGATGTTCGCCTTTAGCGAAGCTGATTTTGAAGATGCATCCACATTAATGCAGCTCACGGCTGTTACCATTATACTTTCAGTCTTCATACACGGTATTTCTGCAGCGATCTTGCAGAAAAAACTTGATAAAATCGATAATGTATAACTACTTTTTTTGTTTGTAGTTATTAATTCCGGACTGTAGCCATTCCTTGTATTCATTGATGTTCGGAGTATAGCTGATTGACTCTACCAGCATATTTTCCTCACCATCGATAAGAACGTATAATGGCTGTGTATTCGATTTATACCTCGTTATTTGAAAATCGCTCCATTTATTTCCAATACTTTTGATTTTCTTACCAGTTTCCTTTGATACGTATTTCTGATCTTCTGGAAGTTCTCTTTTATCATCCACATAAAGCGATATCAAAACAATTTCATTCTTCAATATTGACAGCACGCGCTCGTCTGACCATACATAATCTTCCATCTTTCGGCAATTGACACAAGCATACCCGGTAAAATCAACCAACGCAGGCTTGCCTACAGATTTGGCGTATGCCAATCCTTTTTCATAATCTTCGAAAGCGACAATGTCATGCGGTCCAAATTTAGCACCATCCGGAAAAACCGTTTCAAGGTCGGAACCTTTCGAGCTTCCTACGCCATACGGACTCTCACTGTACATAAGAGGTGGCGGAAATCCGCTTATAACCTTTAAAGGTGCGCCCCAAAGCCCGGGAATCAGGTATAAAGTAAAAGCAGTGACAATTAGTCCTAAAGACAATCTGCCTGTCGATATAAATGGTAATTGGCTATCGTGTGGCAATGAGATCTTTCCCAGCAGATATAAGGCTAAAGCTCCAAAAATTGCAATCCATATTGCTAAAAACAATTCGCGTTCAAGCAAATGAAGTTGAAGAACAAGGTCGGCATTTGAAAGAAATTTGAAGGCAAGTGCAAGTTCAAGAAATCCTAAAAAGACTTTTACGGTATTAAGCCATCCGCCCGATTTTGGTAATGTATTAAGCCATCCCGGGAACATTGCGAATAACATAAACGGAAGCGCAAGAGCTAGCGAAAAGCCCAGCATGCCAATTACAGGCGCCATTCCGCCTTTTGAAGCTGCTTCAACAAGTAATGTCCCAACAATCGGACCTGTACAAGAAAACGAAACAATTGCCAAAGCCAAAGCCATAAATAAAATTCCAATAATTCCACCTTTATCAGCCTGTCGGTCGACTTTGTTTGCCCATGAATTTGGCAGCATAATTTCAAATGCGCCGAGAAAAGACAATGCGAAAATGATCAGAATTACGAAGAAAATCAGGTTAAACCAGACATTTGTCGATAGTGCATTTAAAGCGTCCGCTCCAAAAATTGCTGTGACTACAGAACCTAAGGCGACGTATATAAGAATAATTGAAACACCGTAAATAATAGCATTCTTAATCCCTGCTGCGCGGTTTCGGCTTTGTTTGGTAAAAAAGCTGACCGTCATCGGGATCATCGGGAAAACACACGGCGTGAGAAGCGCTGCAAAGCCGGAAATAAAAGCAAAGATAAATATTGAGAGAAAACCTCTGTCAGATGAAGGAACAGCACCTGTTGCACCAGCCGATTTTACTTTTGTGGCTGGCTCATTTGTTTGTTCATTCGGCGTTGTGATTATTGTGCTGTCAATAGAAGTCGTATCAATTACATCAGGAAGGACCTCGCTTGTCTTTTTAGGTATTTGCGGAATGGTAAACGTAAATGTTTTTTCCTGATTGATACAAACCTCTTTACATACCTGGTAATTAAGAGAAACCGCGATGTTTTTTGCGGTTGTAACGTTTACCTTCTGTGTAATGGTGAATTTTTTCTCAAAATAGTATTCATCTACTTCAAAAACCTCGTTAAACTTCTTTTTATATGCACTCTCTTTCGCTTTTCCAACGGCGGTAATACCTTTCGTGTTCTCAAACAAAATCTCCAGCGGCAAAGGGCCATTTTCGGGGGTGAATTGTGAATACACATGCCACTCAGGTTCAATCGTTCCTTCAAAAATAAGGTTGAACTCGTTGTCTGAAAGCTTCTCTATTCGTGTTCGCCACTTCACCGGGTCAAGAACCTGTGCGTGTAAATTTGAGTAAATAAATAAAATCAGAAGTAAAGCAAAGCTTTTTCTCATGGTATATATGATATTTTTAATAAGCGTGAAGTTTCTGCGGTAATCTTAAAACGGTCGTCAGCGCGATATCCGACAACCCATACAATGTTATTATCCGAGGCCAGGATCCATATCTTACTTTTGTCGGTCACCGGAATTTTCATGTCCTTAAAATATTTGCTCAATTTCTTGCTTCCGGACATTCCGAATGGAAAAAAGTGATCGCCTTCCTCCCATTTTCTTAGGATTAAAGGAAATGAAATCTTGTTGGCGTCGACAAAGATACAATTCTCATCGGGCTGATGTATTTCCGGAACGGACTCTATTTGTAAATTGATTGGATCACTTAATTGTGAACTGTCATCTAAAATCTCATATTGTGACTGTTCATCAGGCTGACGCCGCTCTAAGATTAAAATTTCGCGATCCTTTAATAACAAGAAATCAGCAGAATAAATACATTTTCCTGATTGTGCATCCGGTAGATCATAAATGTCCTGCCATGCTGTAAATCCAAAATCTTTTAACCAATGATGTAAATATGCTGAATAATTCGGCAGCTTCTTCAGTTCAAATATCTTAAAAATGATCTTGCTTTCTTTTTGAATAACAACTTGCTTATAAATCAGTACTGATGCATCTTCGACCATTGACTGCGCCTGCTGAAGACTTTTGATAGTTTCGGAAAATGATGGGAGAAAACCAACATTTAGATCCTTAAGTTGCGGAATTACTGAATGCCTTAATTTGTTCCTTAAATATTTTTCGGAAGAATTGCTGCTGTCTTCGCGCCACTCAATGTTATTATCTGTAGCATATTTCACAACTTCAGCACGTGAAAATGGCAGCAATGGACGAAGTATTTTGCCGTTCTTTTCTGGAATTCCCGTCAATCCATCCAATCCTGTTCCACGAGAAAAATTAATCAGAAAAGTTTCTAAACTATCATCTGCGTGATGTGCTGTCAATAGGAAATCTAATTGATACTCATGAAGAAGTTCGTCAAACCACAGGTATCGAAGTTGCCGAGCTGCAACCTGAATTGATAGTTTATGATCAGATGCATAAGCAGCTGTATTAAAAGAAGTTTGAAAGCAAACGATCTTTTC
Source organism: Flavobacterium sp. (assembly GCA_036399435.1). Lineage (GTDB taxonomy): Bacteria > Bacteroidota > Bacteroidia > Flavobacteriales > Flavobacteriaceae > Flavobacterium. The sequence continues at coordinate 25,194 of DASWND010000064.1, read as the reverse complement.
TCTCTCCGCAATTTTGTATACAAATGCCGCATCTTCATCGCTCTCTTTTCCACGTAAATTAAAATTGCAGTGTGCAATAGAAATGTTGAAATTCAGGCGGCTGAATAGCTCGACCATCACCATGCTGTCGATTCCGCCACTCACCGCCAGCAGCAACTTCTTATCTGATAAGGATGGAAAGTTTTTCTGAATGTGGTTTTGAAACTTTTCGAACATGTCCAAATTTAGCGATAAATTGTCAATCGGTTAATACCTTTCGCATTGCCGCGGCTTTCAATAAACATTCATCATATTCTTTTTCAGGATCCGACAAAGAAGTGATGGCACTTCCGACCGAAAATGAAAGGTAATTGTTTTCGCTATTGTACAAAATTGACCTAATCACCACGTTAAAATCAAAATCGCCTTCCGGAGCAAAATATCCGATCGCACCACTGTATACGCCTCTTTTCGTTTCTTCAAGCTCTTCAATTATCTCCATTGCAGAAATCTTTGGAGCACCCGTCATGCTTCCCATGGGAAATGAATTTTTAATGATTTCTACAGGTGGCTGAACTGAGTTCGACGTGATCGTTGAAATTAAGTGATGAACCTGTTTAAAGCTATAGGCGCCACATAATTCTTCAACGTTCACCGAACCTTTTTCCGCGGTTTTGGATAAATCATTGCGGACAAGATCGACGATCATGATGTTTTCTGATCGTTCTTTCTCGTTTGAGCAAAGTTCTGCTTTTATACTTTCATCCAGCTCAGGATTATCACTTCGTCTTGCCGTGCCTTTAATCGGCTGTGAAATTACCCGCGTTCCCTCCTTTCTCAGATATCGTTCAGGTGAAGCCGACAATACGAAATGCTTATGATTTTTAAAAAATGCAGCAAAAGGAGGTGTTGAAATTTCATTTAATTTGGTGAATGTGGAAGCGGGATCAATAAAGGCATTTTCGGCAAAAAATTCCATGCAAAAATTTGCCTCATAGATGTCGCCACTTCCGATCCGCTGCTTCATTGCAGTCACTTTCTCCACATATATATCTTTTGAAATTCTCTGTTGTATTTCAATCCCGGCGGAGGGAATATTGACAATTGCACATTCATTTATTTCATCAAAATCCGATTCAATTTCATCATCACAAAATTTTAAGTACAAGATTTCAACTTGCTGATCTTTGATCAAAAACAACTTTTTAGGCTGAAAGAAGTACAGATCCGGAAAGCCTAAACAATCGAAATTTTCTGATTTTAGTTCCTCAACATCATTTTTTAAATCATAGCTTAAATATCCAAACAACCAATCTTTAGAATTTTGCTGGTATTGTGAAAGCTCTTCAAATGAACTGTGGTAATCAGTTCTAATCGAGGTGAATGCATCAACAGCAAGTATGGCATCAAATGATGCATATTGCTGAGGATAACTATTGCTGTCAAGGTATGCCACTTCACGAAACTGTTGCGCCCACGCAAGCAGCTGCCGGCGGAAAACCACCGGATCTTTGAACGATTTTAAAATTGAGGTTCTCAATATTTGATAAAAAAACCCGCTATTAAACGGGTTGGAATTTTACATGTGAATTGACCTTTTGTCTGTTGCATCGAGTGCTGCTTCTTTCATCGCCTCTGCATACGTTGGATGCGCGTGCGACATACGGGCAATATCTTCGGCACTGGCTTTAAACTCCATTGCAACAACGGCTTCAGCGATAAGATCTGCGGTTCTTGCGCCTATCATATGGATTCCAAGAACTTCATCAGTTTTGGCATCGGCAAGAATTTTCACGAATCCGTCTGTATCGCCGCTGGCACGTGAACGTCCGAGGGCTTTAAATGGAAAGCTTCCTGCTTTATATTGAATTCCGGCTTCTTTAAGTTGTTCTTCGGTCTTGCCGACTGCAGCAACTTCAGGCCATGTATAAACGACACCCGGAATCAACTCATAGTTAATATGTGGTTTTTGTCCCGCCAATGTCTCGGCCACAAAAACTCCTTCTTCTTCTGCTTTATGAGCAAGCATGGTTCCGCGTACGACATCACCGATCGCATATATATTTGAAATATTGGTCTGAAGATGATCGTTGACTTCAACTACACCACGATCTGTCAATTTAATACCGGCTTTGTCTGCTGCAAGTCCGTCTGTAAAAGGACGTCTTCCAACCGAAACCAACGCATAATCACCTTCTAAAGTAATTGTTTCTCCTTTTGCATTATCTGCCTGAAGAACAACTATTTCTCCATTACGCTCAACTGATTTGACTTTATGTGAAGTATAAAATTTCATGCCTTGTTTCTTGAGCACTTTTGTAAGTTCTTTTGACAACGCAGCATCCATTCCCGGAATGATTCTGTCAAGATATTCAACAACCGAAACCTGCGCTCCAAGACGAAGATAAACCTGGCCAAGTTCAAGTCCGATGACGCCGCCACCGATGACAAGTAAGTGCTTCGGAATTTCCGTAAGTTTCAATGCCTCTGTAGATGTGATTACTCTTTCCTTATCAATCTTGATAAAAGGAAGTGTCGATGGTTTTGAACCCGTAGCGATGATGATATTTTTAGCTTCAAGGACTTCAGAAGATCCGTCGGCTTTGGAAACTTTGACATGAGTAGCATCTTCAAAAGAACCCAATCCTTCGAAAACTGTGATGTTGTTCTTGCCCATCAGATATTTGATTCCGCTGACATTTTGGTCAACCACACTTGCTTTACGGGCGATCATCTGATCAAAGTTGATTTTGATATCACCAGAGATCTCAATACCATGATCTTTGAAATGCGAAGTGGCGTCGTGATAATGATGTGACGAATCAAGCAGTGCTTTTGAAGGTATGCATCCTACGTTGAGGCAGGTTCCGCCAAGCGTACTGTACTTTTCTATAATGGCGGTTTTCATTCCGAGTTGCGAACAACGAATTGCGGCCACATAGCCACCGGGACCTGAACCTATAACGACAACATCAAATGCACTCATAATATGTTTTTGTTTGGAATATTGGTTTTGTTCCACAAAATTAAACCTTTTGTTGGTAACGGCTGAATTGAGACGCAAAATTTCATCTCCAAAATAATTTCATTTTTTTTTGAAATGGACGTTGAACATAAAAACATATTCGTTTACTTTGTATTTCAAAGTACTTACAAATGGATCAGGAAAAATACCTTAAAGACATTCACGACATCAAGAGCCTGATGAACCGCTCTTCGCAGTTTATGTCACTTAGCGGATTGGCCGGAGTATTAGCCGGTGTCTATGCCCTTGTTGGCGCCTTTGTCAGCATGCGGATTATTGATGGAAGCCGAAATGCTGACGGTTCATCGACAGTAACATTAGAAAGCGATCCATTTAAGGCTATCCTTCTAGTTGCTGCGCTGGTTTTTATTTTAGCACTTGCCACAGCGGTAATCCTCACCTATCGAAAAGCTAACAGAGATGGTGAAACTTTCTGGAACAGCACATCGAAACGTTTGCTGATCAATTTTTTTATTCCGCTTGTGACTGGTGGAATCTTTACAATATTACTTTTGCGCAAGGAAGTTTACGGATTAATTGCGCCTGTCATGTTGATTTTTTACGGGCTGGCTTGTATAAATGCTAGTAAATATACTTTGCGAGATGTGCGATATCTTGGACTTACTATCATAATACTTGGACTAATATCAACTGAATTTGCCGGAAATGGCCTTGAATTCTGGGCACTTGGATTTGGAGTTTGTCATATTATTTATGGCGGGATAATGTACTTTAAGTACGATAGGAAATAGTAAATTGAAGAACTTAATACAAAACATCAACAAGGCGTTTGATCACAGGATCAGGCTCGGCATTATGTCGGTTTTGATGGTGAACGAGTCTGCCGACTTCACTACGCTCAAAGAACTTCTCGGTGTTACCGACGGAAATCTTGCGAGCCATGCAAAAGCGCTCGAGGCTGAAAAATATATTGCCATTGAAAAGCAGTTCATCAACAAAAAACCGAATACAAGCTATACAGCCACGAAAACTGGTAAACAAGCTTTTAAAGATCACATTGATGCATTGGAAAAACTAATTCGAAAACAATAACTATTTTTTTATATTTTAACTTTGAAATACAAAGTACTTTATGGATTCTAATTACAAAAAACAACAGTTCACACTAGGAATTTTATTAGGCTTTAATCTGTGCTTAATGTTTGCGCGGATCATTGTCACGCACTCAGTCTTTTATGGTTTTTTGATCTGGAACCTGCTGCTTGCTGCTCTTCCATTCACAATTACTACAATAATATTGACGAATCGCAAATGCAGAAAGAGCAAATTCTGGCTGCTTGCCCTATCGCTGCTTTGGCTGCTGGTTTTGCCCAATGCCCCATATATCATTACTGATTTTCTTCATCTTCGGGCAACAGATGAAGTTCCGAAATGGTTCGACGTCCTGTTGCTCAGCACCTACGCTTTTAGCGGACTTTTGTTTGGATTTGCCTCGATGCTCGATATGCATAAAATCTGGATCGATGCTTATGGTATAACCAAAACTAAGATTCTGATGTTCATTACATGCCTTTTGACAGCATTCGGAGTTTATCTTGGAAGATTCCTCCGCTATAACAGTTGGGACGTCCTATCTGATCTGCCGAACCTGATCACAGATACTATAGTCCTTCTCACCAACGTGGAGGCGATGACCTTTACAACACTTTACGGCCTGTTCTTTTACGTCTTCTATCATTTCTTCAGAAACAATTTAATCAATCAATAATTATGGAAACCACTCAACAACCACGACCATCGTTCTTTCAGTCGACAACAGCTAAACTGATGCTGGTCGGAATCCTGACACTTGTGCTATTAATTCCGCTTGCCTTTGTGCAGGAACTCATTGAAGAACGCTCCCAAAGACAAAAGGAAGTCGTCGCGGAGACAACGCAAAAATGGGGATCAACAGTTTATTTCTACGGTCCGATCCTGAAAGTACCTTACAAAACATACGTAGAAACCGTAACTGTAAACGAAAAAACCAAAGTTGCAACTACTAACAGAACTGCCGCCATACAATATGCTTATGTATTTCCCGAGACGCTGGATAACAAGTCGGCAGTTACAACAAAAGTACTTAAGAGAAGTAACTACGAGTCGGTTGTTTTCAACGCAAAGATGAAGTTTACAGGAAATTATGTAAAACCTGATCTTAGTGCAAAAAATATATCAGACGCCGATATATTGTGGGACAAGGCAACGATACTAATTAAAACTACAAATTTGAAAAGCATCAGAAATGAAGTGAAGATCAATTTTGCGGGAAGTCCATACACATTTCAGCCTATTTTTAGTGATACAGGTTCATCGGAAGAAGCTCTCGAAACGTCATTTATTGATGCTGCGAAGCTAACAAGCGGTGCAAACCTTACATTTGAATTTGACATTGCCTACGACGGAAGCCAGCAAATCATGATGGTGCCAATTGGAAAAGTAACGACCGCAAAAATGGAATCGAATTGGGCATCGCCAAGCTTCACAGGCAATTTTTTACCGGGTCATTCGATAAAAGAAATGTCGGATAAAGGTTTTGTTACAGATTGGAAAGTGCTGCAGATCAACCGTCCATTTACGCAGCAATCTTTTGAAAGGCTGCCAAACCTGCGTCAGTATGCTTTTGGAGTTGATTTTATAATTCCTGCGAATGAATATCAGCAAAATGAACGCGCAGCCAAATACGGTTTTCTTGTCATTGGACTAACGTTCCTGATATTTTTTCTTATACAAACTATTAGCAAGATCAATATTCACATCTTCCAATATACTATGATAGGATTAGCGCTGATTATGTTTTATACGCTGCTTATTTCAATCACGGAACACAGCAGCTTCTTAAAAGCGTACCTGATTGCGGGAACTTCTGTTGTGGCAATGATCACGCTGTACTCCTATTCTGTTTTGAAAAATAGGAAATTTGCAGTCTTTACCGGCATCTCGCTGTCTGTACTGTACACGTTTATATTTGTGATCATCCAACTTGAAAATTATGCACTGCTATTCGGAAGTGTTGGCTTGTTCTTAATTTTAGGTGCTGTTATGTATATGTCACGCAAAATCGACTGGAACTAATCTTTTAGTAATTTTTATGAGAAGTAAAATATTTATGCTGATACTGATAATGGGACTTTTGTCCTGTCAGAACAGTACGAACGAAAAAAATGACGCTGTAGCGGAAACCGAAGTGGCTTTTAATCGCGAGCTTTGGCTAATGAGAGATGGAACGAATTTTCCATATAGGGAGAGAATGTATAAAGCATTATTCGAAAAAGACACTTTGAAAAAGCTCAAAAAAGAGCAGGTTTTGCAGATGCTTGGCGAGCCGACGAGGGTTGACAGCCTATATCTGTTCTACAGAATAACTGAAGACCGCATCGGAATGATGATAATGAGAACCAAGACGCTAGTCATTAAACTCCGCGACGATGATTCGGTTGAAAAGGTCATGATTCATGGATAAATTAATTTGCTAACTAAAAGGCCGGGCTTGTTACCGGCTTTTTTAATTTATAAAGTATAAGAAGTGGTGTTTTTGACCGATGAGATCATAAAGGTACTGTGTGTGCTTCCGATATGGCCCAAGGTCGTCAGTTTGTTGAGTAAAAATTCGCGATAGGCTTCCATGTCTTTAACTGCGATTTTAAGGATATAGTCGTAATCGCCGCTGACATGGTAACATTCGAGAACAGCATCAAGTTTGATTACCTCTGCTTCGAATTTTGTAACGAATTCGCGTGTGTGCTGAACAAGTTTCAGATGACAGAATACAATGAAGTTCTTTTCGATTTTCACAGGATCCAGCAGCGCAACATAATTTGAAATGACAGCTTCCCGCTCGAGTTTTTTGATTCGCTCGTACACCGCAGTTACTGACAAATTCAGTTTTAGAGATAATTCCTTGGTCGTTTTCTTTGTGTCGGATTGCAAAAGCATTAAGAGCTTTTTATCAATTGCGTCTAATGTCATAGTTGAAAAATCTATAAAAGCCGACAATTTGGCGGTTGTGTGGCAAATATAATTACAAATTATGTCATCTATAGAATCATAATCTATTCTTTACACTTTCGGTTGACTTTCGTTCTGATGAATGCTTCATTTGTAGTTCAACAGCAATAGCCCCGATTGCAGCCGGTATCCTTTTTTGCGGCCTCCAGCAACACTTTGAAGGAGAATTGAAAATGCAAAAAAGATAAAGGCGAAAAGCGAGAATAGCTTCAAAAAAATACAACATGAAAGATTTTAATCCGGCAGACAGAATTCAGGACCTGCAATATTTTGGTGAATTTGGTGGCGTAAACCCATCAATTTCCGATTCTTCAACCTATACATTTTTGTCGGCAAAGACAATGTTCGACACATTTGAGGGCAACGCGGAAGGCTGTTATTTGTATTCACGTCACTCCTCGCCGAGCAATTTATACCTCGACCAGGCTTTGGCAGCAATGGAAGGAACCGAAACTGCAAATGTCGCCGCATCCGGAATGGGCGCGATTACAGCGACACTTTTACAATTATGTGGCAGTGAGGACCACGTTGTTTCGAGCCGTACGATCTATGGTGGAACTTATGCGTTTCTTAAAAATTTCACTCCGCGTTTTGGCATCAAAACAACATTCGTTGACATAACAAAACTTGATATTGTAGAGCAAGCTATAACTGAGGAAACTAAGGTACTATATTGTGAAACCGTAAGTAATCCTTTATTAGAAATAGCCGACATTGAAGCATTGGCTAAAATTGCAAAAAAGCATAACATCAAGCTTGTTGTTGACAATACATTTTCACCGCTTTCTGTTTCACCTGCCAAGCTTGGAGCGGATATCGTGATTCACAGCCTCACCAAATATATCAACGGAAGCAGCGATACGGTTGGCGGTGTTACATGTGCTTCACGTGATTTTATAAATTCGTTGAAAAATGTAAACAACGGCGCCAGCATGCTACTTGGTCCGACGATGGATTCACTGCGTTCGGCGAGTGTGATGAAGAATATGCGGACGCTTCACATCAGGATGAAACAGCATAGCCACAACGCACTTTATCTGGCACAACGATTTGAGCAGGCAGGTTTAAAAACGGTTTATCCGGGGCTTGAAAGCCATTCAGGACATCAGCTTTATAAGCGAATGATCAACCATGAATACGGTTTTGGCGGAATGCTGACAATTGATGTCGGTTCACTTGACAAGGCCAACGCGCTAATGGAATTAATGCAGGAGCGAAACCTCGGATATCTTGCTGTCAGCCTTGGATTTTACAAAACCTTGTTCAGCGCGCCGGGAAGTTCAACATCATCTGAAATTCCGCTTGAAGAGCAACTGGAAATGGGATTAAGCGACGGATTGATCAGATTTTCAATTGGATTGGACAATGATATTGAACGAACTTTTAGAATGATGAAAGCTTGTATGGTTGATCTTGGAATCCTTCAGGAGGAAGAAAAACCTATTTCCGCATAAGGTTTAGCTTGCTGTTTTTGTACCCGTAGATGAAATAGAATACGAGTCCGATTAGCAGCCACACGCCAAACCATTGCCAGTTTGAAACCGCCATACCTGTTAAAAGGTAACAACATGAGATCAAACCGAGAAGCGGGATCAGCGACAGGTTTTTCATAAAGGCGAGTACCGACATGACAATGCACAGGACAAAGAAGACGATCATTGAGATGTTTTCTGCACCTGATTCGCCTGATAATGTCAGCGTTTCTTTAAAGAAGTCCGGAAACAACATCTGAATTATGACTGCTACCAATATGATCCCGATCGGGAAAATGTATTTTGAATTGATGTAATGAATACGGAATTTGCCACGTGTTCGACGTTCAGCGAGCTCAGCTTCGCTTTGTGGCGACAGCATTAAAACTCCGCCACAAACAAGAACAAAGGCGAATAAAGTTCCGATACTTGTAAAGTCGAGGACGAAATCTTCATCGGTAAAAAAGATTGGAAGACCGACGACAAGTCCGGTGATGATCGTCGCAAAACCCGGTGTTTTATATTTTGGATGAATTTTCGAAAACTTCTTTGGCATTAATCCGTCACGGCTCATCGTCATCCAGATCCGCGGCTGGCCCATCTGAAATACGAGCATCACACTGGTCATCGCTACAACTGCAGCGATTGAGACAATAAACAGCATCCACTTCACGCCTTTTAACGCAAAAATTTCGGCTAATGGATCGCTGACGCCTAGAAGCTTATAGGGAACCATTCCGGTAAGAACGAGTGCTAAAATGATGTAGATCACGGTGCAGATAAGTAGTGAATAGATCATTCCGCGTGGCAGATCGCGCTGTGGATTTTCGCTTTCTTCCGCCAATGTTGATACAGCATCGAAGCCAATATAAGCGAAGAAAACCGCAGAAACACCGGCCATTACGCCTCCGAAGCCGTTTGGCATAAAAGGTGTCCAATTGTCAATATTCACATAAAAAGCACCAACAATAATTACCAGAACTATAATAACCAGTTTGACATAGACCATTATATTGCTGAAATTCCGCGATTCGCGAGTGCCACGATAAACAAGGTATGTAATCAGTATGTTAATGATCACGGCAGGAAGGTCAAAGATTACACGGAGATTACCAATCATTGGCGCACTTTGCCACGCGGTTAAACCTTCACCTGCTGTATTTGCGATTGAAGCAGCGTGTGCCGAGCGATAATTTATTGTGAGGAATTCCGGCAGATAAATATTAAATGCTTCAAGTAAGTTGGTGAAGTATCCGCTCCATGAAAAGGCTATGTAAATGTTTCCGATCGAATATTCCATGATCAGCGCCCAACCTATTATCCATGCGAAAATTTCACCGAATGAAACGTAGGCATAGGTATAAGCACTTCCTGAAACCGGAACTCTCGACGCGAACTCGGCATAACACATAGCCGTAAATCCACATGCAATGGCACAAATAATATATAATATCGTTACTCCGGGACCACCGCTGAAGCAGGCATTTCCGATGGCGCTGAAAGTTCCGCCACCAATGATTGCTGCTATTCCAAAAAAAGTCAGATCACGTACATTCAGAACTCTGTTTAAACCGGAATGTTCTTCACCATCGCCACCTTGTTGAACTGTTACTGTTGTAGATTTTCTTCTGAAGAGCGTAGAGAGTGACATATATAAGTTAGTAAGTTGAAACAAATATATAAAACCATTGATGAAAATGAGTTTGCTCAGCAAAATCTAGACATAGTCTTAGACAATGACAACATAAAAAGATATAATTAAAAGTTATGACTGTAGTTTTACTTCCGCTGTATCTTTGCCTAAGAACTTAAAAACAAACAATATGTCATTAGTTGGAAAAAAATTCCCGAATATTTCAGTAGACGCTATATCAGATATGGGCGATAACCTGAAAATAAACATTTTTGAAGAAGCGGTAAACAACAACAAAAAAGTGCTTTTGTTCTGGTATCCAAAAGATTTCACTTTCGTTTGTCCGACGGAACTTCATGCATTTCAAGAAGCTTTGCCTGAGTTTGAAAAAAGAAATACAATTGTTATTGGGGCGTCTTGCGATACGAATGAAGTTCACTTTGCATGGTTAAACACTGCAAAAGACAACGGCGGAATTGAAGGTGTTACCTACCCTATTCTTGCTGATACCAATAGAAACTTATCCAACATTCTTGGCATTCTTGACATTGAATCAACAACTTATAGCGAAGAAACTGATTCAGTGATGATCGAAGGATCGAACGTTACTTACAGAGCTACATATCTTGTTGACGAAACCGGAAAAATTTTCCACGAAAGTGTAAATGATATGCCTCTTGGCCGTAATGTAAAAGAATATTTGAGGCTTATCGACGCTTACACGCACGTTCAAACAAAAGGTGAAGTTTGCCCGGCTAACTGGGAAGAAGGAAAAGAAGCTATGTCGGCTACAAGAGAAGGTGTCGCATCGTACTTAAGCAACTAATAACAATAAATTATGCTGATCGAACTAAACGAAGATAAACTTCAGGAGCTGGTTTCTGAGAACAACAAGGTTGTTGTTCAATATTCAGCTTCATGGTGTGGAAACTGCAGGATCATGAAGCCGAAATTTAAGAAGATGGCTTCAGAAAACGAAGATGTCGCTTTTGTGCTGGTTGATGCTGAAAAGTCACCTGAATCCAGGAAGATGGCCAATGTATCGAATCTACCAACTTTTGCAACTTTTGTTGGTGGTGTTCTTGTAAATCAGACTCAGACCAACAAAGCTGAAGTCCTTGCTGAACTGATCGAAGAAATTAAATAACTATGAAGCTACCCGTTATAAAGCACCTGACAAATTTCATCGATAACAACGATCAGGATTATCTAATTGAAACCATCGAAGTCCTTGAAGCGTTGACCGAAGTACCTTCTTTAAAGGATGAGGAACTCGATGTTATCGGCGAGTTGATCTCGAATATGTATGGTGCGCTTGAAGTCCACAAGATGGTCAGCGAAGGCATGGATAAGAAGGAAGCTTTGAATTCGTTCATGCAGAGAGTCCTTGGCTCAATAGACATATAACATATCTTATTAAAAATACAACGTCCGAAATCCGGGCGTTTTTTTTTGTTCGTATTTCGGTTAATTGTGGTTCGATTGCACGGTGTGAACGTATGAAAGGAGGATTATTTTGTTTATTTTTGGCCATCAAAACAAACTTATGTCACATATTACTTTAGGTGGAAATTCCGTCACAACCAGCGGTGAACTTCCTCAAATAGATGCCACTGCTGCCGATTTCACGTTAGTAAAGACTGATCTTTCTGAAGTTTCTCTTTCAGATTTCCGAGGAAGCCGATTAGTTCTTAATATTTTTCCAAGCATTGATACTGGAACTTGTGCTGCGTCAGTAAGGAAATTCAACGAAAAGGCCTCTCAACTTGAAAACACTAAGGTTCTTTGCATTTCCCGCGACCTCCCGTTTGCGCAAAAGCGTTTTTGTGGTGCTGAAGGATTAGATAATGTAATTCCGCTTTCAGACTTTCGTGATGCCAGTTTTGGAAAAAGCTACGGATTGGAAATTCTTGATGGCGCTTTAAAAGGACTTTACTCACGTGCCGTTATCGTTATCGATGAAAATGGAATCGTAAAGTATACTGAACAGGTTCAGGAAATTGCTGACGAGCCCGATTATGACGCAGCTTTAGCTTCATTATCATAACAATGAGTTTCGAAAAAGACAACAGATATTTCAGTGGACGTTTCAAAAGCGTTGGCTTTGCTGCTAAAGGTGCTTTTAAGCTGATTACAACTGAACATAGCGTGATGACTCAGTTTTTCATTGCAATTGTCATGGTTGGATTAGGATTTTACTTCGACATCAGCCGTACCGAATGGATGCTGCAGACGATTACCACCGGAATGGTTCTCGGTGTTGAAGGATTGAATACTGCTATTGAAAAAATATGCGACTTTATTCATCCTGCTTACCACGAACGAATCGGATTTATTAAAGATATTTCCGCCGGAGCTGTTATGCTTGTTGCGCTGTCAGCAATTGCTGTTGGCCTTATGATCTACGTTCCGAAATTTTTGTAACCTCTGTTATTATTTATCTATTTTTACAGCAACATTTAAACGAGGATGGCAAAGACGGTAAATTCAAAATCTACAGATAAGAAGGCAGACGCTACAGCCTCCACAAAGCGTCCATTTAAATTTACCCGTCAACATAAAGTTGTTTTTGGAGCGCTGCTAGTACTTTTCTCAATTGCCTTGCTGCTTGCGTTCATTTCTCACTTTATGTATGGTCAGGAAGATCAAAGTGCAGTGCACGCTTTAGCCGACAGAAGTGAGGTTACCAAAAACTGGCTCGGAAAATTCGGTGCTTATCTCGCTGATTTCTTTGTTTACCGCGGATTTGGCGCAGCATCCTTTTTGTTTGTAAAGCTGTTTTTCCTGACCGGATCCTTTCTTGTTTTAGATATTTCACTTTCCAAGTTGAAAAACATCTGGTTTTGGGACTTGTTTGTAATTGTAATAATCTCAGTTTTATTAGGTTTTTTCGCTACCAGTATTCCGGCTTTAGGCGGTGTTGTTGGATTTGAAATGAATTCATTCCTGCAGGATTACATCGGAAAAACTGGGACTTTATTAGTACTTGTTTTCGGCATAATCATCTATCTGATATTTAAACTGCAGGTTTCTCCCGATACTGTTAAATCGTTTTTTGAACGTACCAAAAAAGAGATCGATGCAGATCTCGCTCATGCAAATGCTGCTGCTGCTGTTACGCCAGCAAGCTACAATCTTGAAGAATTCGAGGTTAAAGATGAGGAAGAGGAATTTATTGAAGAACCGATTCTAAAACCTGTTCCAAAATTCGAGATCAATCGTGAAGCACTAAAACCAACGATCTCACATCCATCAGAAATTGCGCTGGAAATGGCTCCAAGAGTTGTACCGCCAATGCCTGTCGCTGCTCACCAACCCGAAATTATCCATACCAGCGATGAAGCTTTTGTTATTGAAAAAGCTCCTGAAGAAGATGTAATCGAAGAAAATCTGGCTGCAAGATTAGTTTCTGATTTTGGATTATTCGACCCGACGCTAGACCTTCCACACTATAAATTTCCGACCCTTGATCTTTTAAAGGAATATTCGACAGGCGGAATCACGATCAATCAGGAGGAACTTGAGGAAAACAAGAATCGGATTGTTGAAACTTTACGCAATTACAAAATCGAAATCGCTCAGATCAAAGCGACTGTTGGACCGTCAGTAACATTGTATGAAATCGTGCCGGAAGCCGGAATCAGGATTTCGAAAATAAAGTCGCTTGAAGACGATATTGCGCTTTCGCTTTCTGCACTTGGAATCAGGATCATTGCTCCAATTCCTGGTAAAGGAACGATTGGTATTGAGGTTCCGAACAAGAATCCGACGATGGTCTCAATGAAAAGCGCCATTGGTTCAGCGAAATTTCAGGAAGCAGAGATGGAACTTCCGATCGCATTAGGAAAAACAATTTCTAACGAAACTTTTGTCGTCGATCTTGCGAAAATGCCCCATTTACTAATGGCTGGTGCAACAGGACAAGGAAAATCAGTTGGTTTGAATGCGGTGCTGACTTCGCTACTCTACAAAAAACATCCGGCTGAAGTTAAGTTTGTTTTGGTCGATCCGAAGAAAGTGGAACTTACGTTATTCAATAAAATCGAGCGTCATTATCTTGCGAAACTACCTGATGGTGAAGATGCAATTATCACAGATAACACCAAGGTAATCAATACCTTAAATTCTCTTTGTATTGAAATGGACAACCGTTATTCCCTCTTGAAGGATGCGATGGTCCGAAACATCAAAGAATACAATGATAAGTTTAAGTCGCGGAAATTAAATCCTGAAAACGGACACAGATTCCTTCCATATATTATCCTTGTCGTCGATGAGTTTGCCGATTTGATAATGACCGCAGGAAAGGAAGTTGAAACGCCGATCGCAAGGCTTGCGCAGCTTGCAAGGGCAATTGGAATTCACCTGATCATTGCAACTCAAAGGCCTTCGGTGAATGTTATTACAGGTATTATCAAAGCCAACTTCCCGGCAAGGATCGCTTTCCGTGTTACATCAAAGATCGATTCACGAACTATTTTAGATACGCAGGGAGCCGATCAGCTTATTGGTCGTGGAGATCTTTTGTACACAAATGGCAATGACATCGTAAGGGTTCAGTGCGCATTTGTCGACACTCCTGAGGTTGAAAGAATCACAGAATTTATTGGTGCACAAAAAGCGTATCCAAATGCTTACCTGTTGCCTGAATTTGTTGGTGAGGATAGTGGCATTAATCTTGATTACGACATTTCCGAGAGAGATTCGCTCTTCCGCGAGGCTGCAGAAGTGATTGTCACAGCGCAGCAAGGTTCGGCTTCACTACTTCAACGAAAACTTAAATTGGGTTATAACAGAGCCGGAAGATTAATTGACCAGCTTGAAGCCGCCGGAATAGTAGGTTCGTTTGAAGGCAGCAAAGCCCGAAGTGTAAACATCCCGGATTTATCTTCTCTCGATGAGTTTTTTAGTAATGAACAAAAGAATTGATACGATGAAAAATCCGATCCTATATATTGTAATGCTTTTATTCTGCTTCAGCGGAAACGCCCAGGATAAAAAAGCCAAAGACCTTCTTAATCAGGTAACCGCGAAAATTGGAACTTACAAGAATATAGCCATCGATTTCAAATATTCGCTTCATAATGCGAAAGAAAACATCAACCAGGAAAGCAAAGGCAATGTTACCATGAAAGGCAATATGTACGTGCTAAATTTCATGGGTGTCACTAAAATTTTTGACGGTAAACAAACTTACACGATCAATCCTGAGGATGAAGAAATCACAATTTCAAAATACGATGAGAAAGATGTAAATGCAATTACGCCTTCAAAACTCCTCACCTTCTTTAATTCAGGTTACAAATATTCATGGGATATCTTGCAGAATGTTAAAGGCCGTAAGATTCAATATATAAAACTTGTACCGCTAAACACTAAGGATCAGCGAAAAGAAGTTTTACTTGGGATCGATGTTCAGACAAAACATATCTACAATATGATCGAATTGGGTCGCAATGGTACTAAAACCGTACTCACTGTTAATTCTTTTAAAACCGATCAGCCTTTATCCAAAAATCAATTTACCTTTACCAGCAGTAAATACCCCAATTACTACATCAATAAAATTGATTAATTTAGGTGAAGATCCTCGACAAATACATCTTAACAAGCTTCGTTAGTACATTCGCTACCGTATTTGTCATCCTCTTTTTAATTTTTATTCTCCAAACCGTCTGGTTGTTTATCGGAGAATTAGCAGGTAAAGACCTCGACCTTGCTCTGATCGTCAAGTTCCTAATGTATAAAATGCCAAGCATTGTCCCAATGGTTTTGCCATTGTCGATCGTTCTTGCATCTATCATGACCTTTGGAAACTTTGCTGAGAACTATGAGTTTGCAGCGATGAAGTCGGCAGGAATTTCGCTCGGGCGTGCCATGAAAGGTTTATCAATTTTTATAGGCGTACTTAGTATTGCCTCCTTCCTTTTTGCCAATAATGTTATTCCGCTTGCTGAATATAAATTCATCAACTTCCGACGAAATATTGCCCAGGTAAAGCCAGCTATGGCCATTGCTGAAGGGCAATTTAGTGATGTTGGCACCTATAACATCAAGGTTGAAAAAAAATCAGGCGATAATGGAAATCTTCTTCAAGGCGTAACAATCCACAAAAAATCTGTACAAGACCAAGGAAATAATGCTGTTGTTATTAAAGCTAAAAACGGTGAATTGATCAGCAATGAAGAATCAAACATACTGAAGCTCGTGCTGAAAGAAGGATTCTACTATGAAGACATTGTGCCAAAAAAGCTCGAAGAGAAAAAAAAGAAACCTTTTGCAAAAAGTTCATTTGAGCAATATGTGATCAACATCGATCTTTCAAAGCTAAATAATGCAAATCTGGAAGAAGAGCAGATTACAAACACCAACACAATGCTGAATGTTAATGAACTTCAGTACACAATCGATTCGCTTCAAATGAGCCATCAAAAAGAAGTCAGCTCTTTCAGCGACAATATTTTTACCAGAACTGGCGTGGCGGCAACTAACAGTTCTTCAATCCCTTCTGCACCAATCTTACAGAAAAAAGTTCCGGCAGACCTGCTTTCAATACTTCCAATTGATCAACAGCGACAGATTTTAAATGTAGCTTCCAACAGCGTTTCCAACACGGCTTTTACAATTGAAAGTTCAAAAACCGAAATCAATGCGAGGCAGAAAAACATCAACAACCACCTGATTGCACTTCACGACAAATTTGTAATTACGTATGCCTGCTTTTTGATGTTTTTTATTGGCGCACCCTTAGGCGCAATCATTAGAAAAGGTGGCCTTGGACTCCCAATTGTTTTTGCAATTCTAGTTTTCATCGTATTCCACTTTGCGAACACTTTCGGAAAAAAGCTCGCCCAGGAAAATGGTATCAGTCCATTTATGGGAACCTGGCTATCATCATTCATTCTGACTCCATTGGCAATTTTGCTGACATATCGCGCCACAAATGATATCGGGCTGGTAAATATGGATGCTATTCTTGCGCCGTTCCAGAAGCTTATACAGAAGATTTTCCCTCAACAAACTACATGACATGACAGGCATCCACCTGAATACAATAGAAGAAGCAATTGAAGACATTCGTCAGGGCAAGATTATTATCGTTGTTGATGATGAAGATCGTGAAAACGAAGGTGATTTTATTGCTGCTGCAGAAAAGGTTACGCCTGAAATGATCAATTTTATGGCTACCCATGGCCGTGGACTAATTTGCGCACCACTGACTGAGGCAAGATGTAAGGAACTTGAGCTGAATCTGATGGTGACCAATAATACGGTGCTTCATGAAACCCAATTTACCGTATCGGTTGATTTAATCGGACATGGCTGCACAACCGGAATCTCAGTTCACGATCGTGCTAAAACCATTAAAGCGCTTGTTGATGAAAAGACCAAGCCTGAAGATCTGGGACGCCCTGGGCACATTTTTCCGCTTCGTGCAAAACAAGGAGGCGTTCTGCGGCGGACTGGACATACTGAAGCCGCAATTGATTTAGCGCGTCTCGCCGGACTCAAAGCTGCCGGAATTTTAGTTGAAATTTTAAATGAAGATGGATCAATGGCAAGGCTTCCGCAATTAATGGACGTCGCAAAAAGGTTTGATCTTAAAATCGTCTCGATTGAAGATCTTGTGGCCTACAGAATGCAGCATGACAGCTTAATTGTAAAGAAAGAAGATTTTGATATTAAGACCAGATTTGGAAGTTTCAGGCTGCGTGCATATCAGCAAAAAACCAATAAACATATTCACATTGCACTTACAAAAGGAACGTGGAATAAGGGTGATGCAGTAATAACAAGGATTAATTCAACATCGGTAAACAATGATATATTAGGCACACTTACGAATGATGCCGATGAAAAATTAGACAGCATGTTTAATCTTATTAACGAACATGGTCAAGGTGCAATAATTTTTATCAATCAGGAAGTTCAGCCGGGAGATCTTCTCAGCCGCGTAACCGAATTACGGGCGTTGCAGGCACAAGGAGTTTACAAAGCACCACAAATAAAAATGGACATAAAGGATTTTGGAATCGGCGCACAGATCCTGCATGATATCGATATTTCCAAGATCAGGCTGGTTTCCAATAGCGAACAGGCAAAGCGCGTTGGGATGATTGGCTATGGGCTTGAGATTACAGAGTATGTACCTTACTAGGCGTTGTTTTTCTCAGATCTTTAGATAGGTTGTGGAAAATTCATTAGTCAATTATTAAATTTTTCCAACGACAATCGGGCCCGCTTAAAATTTTTATTTTAAATTATACATTTTTAAGCAGTTATATTTTTTTGGGCAGAATAAAACTATATTTTTACGGCGTTCAAAACCTGACACCGTAATAATTGATGAAAATAAAATTACTTTTCTGCACTTTTTTATTTCTTTTTTCCGCGGCTTCATTTAGCCAAACTACTCAGATACGAGGTTTCGTAGATGTAACAGCCGCATACAACAAGAAGGCTACGTTTGGATTCGGTGAGCAGGATCTCTTTATTACTTCAGCAATTAATGACCGGATTTCCTTCCTTGGTGAAACCGTTTTTAAGTACGATGCTACAGCAAGTACCGAATTTGCGATAAGCATTGAAAGAGTTATCATCACCTACAATTTAAAGGACAACCATAACCTGGTCATGGGAAAAGTCCATACACCACTCAATTATTGGAATGACACTTTTCACCATGGAAGGGTCTTTTTCCCCACAATCGACAGGCCGCTCCTATTTTCTAATCGAATAATTCCCTTACACACTGTTGGCGTCGGACTTCAGGGACATGATCTTGGGAATTTGAGATTTGGATATAACCTTTTTGTCGGAAATGGACTCGGCTCATCAGATGTTGCAGATAATGACGAAGGAAAGTCAGTAACAGCTGCCATTCACATTAAACCTGAAGACAGACTAAGAATCGGCGTCTCATATTATTATGATGTAATTTCAAAAGATTCTCATGTTCACGGAATGACCACGGAAATGCATCATCAGGTAAATCAGCATTTGGTATCGGGATCAATTGCACGGTTCGGTAAAAGATTTGAAATCCTGGCGGAAGCAACTGCAGGATTAAATCACACCGATACTACCGGCACAAAAACAACATTAGCAGGTTATGCATATGCCGGATATAAAATAAAAGAAAAGTTTGTGCCATATGTGCGTTATGACAACATCCATTACCAAGCGGGTGAAATGTTTTATAAGAAGAACAACATGCAGTCTTTTGTTGCAGGGCTTCGATACGAAATAAACTATCTTGCTGTGGTGAAATTAGAATACCAGCATCTGGACAATGAATTTGGAGTTGATGTAGATAAGGTCGCTGTACAATTTGCAATTGGTTTTTAATATGAAAAAGATACTCAACCACATACAGTTAATCACATTCAAAAATTTTGTGATAGCGTGCGGAATTGCGATTTCTATGTTTATTAGCACAGCCGGAAAAGCTCCTCAATCCACCTTGACTGCCATTGGTAATGTTTCGGGTGCTCCTACTGAAATGAAATTCTCTGAATTAAGAGCCGTGATGAAGGGAGAAAAGCAACGGTGGAAGAACGGAAAAAGAATTGTCATTGCATTAATGAAAACTAACACGCCGTTGGGAAAAACAACATCATCAAAAATCTACGATATGTCTGGTGATGAGTTGAACAAATACTGGCTGTCACTGGTTTTTCAGGGTAAAGCACAGGCTCCTGTTTTCTTTACATCAGTTGGCGACCTCCAGAATTTCGTCGCACAAAATCCCGGCGCCATCGGTATAATTGATAAGCCCGTATCAAATGCGGAAGTTCGTTCGGTTGTAATCGATGGAAAGACATCTTTTTAGCAGCAGTTTGTTGCCAATAATTGTTCCTCACTTAATCACCATACATGATGCTTATAAGTCTTAAAACAAAGATTTGGCTTACAATCTGTTCCATTGTTCTTATCTATTCCTTTTTCACACTATATTATTTTCCGCAGCAGCAAGGTGAATTGCTGGTCAATAATTATGAGAACGAAGTACAGAACCTAGCAAACACTGTTGCTTTGGGTGTGAAGATCGCAATCAATGAGCAGAATTTCGAAGGTGTTCAAACCGCAATGGAATTCGTAAAAGGTGATCAGCGGCTACAGTTCATCAGCATGTTGCAAACCGATACGATTTGGAACGCTACACGTACAAACTACAAAATTTCTCAAAAGGTCTTTAAGACATTTCCTGAAAATCAGAATATCAGTCCGCAGATTCAGTCAAATGATTCACTCATCATAAAAAAAGCCTTATTCTCCACTAGTATGATGTCTGGTGCGATAGTGCTTGGTTTTAATACCAAAGGCATTGAATCCAGCAAAGCAGCAATAAAGAATACATCTATAATTGTCAGCCTTGTTGTGCTGGTGTTCGGCATCCTTCTCGGCTTATGGCTGGCCCGAACCATATCCATTCCGGTCTTGGCGCTTCGGGACGCTGCAAGGAAAGTGGGCGAAGGCGATCTGAATCAAAAAATTAAACGGATTCATAATGACGAGATAGGCCAGCTCGAGAAAGCATTTAATAAGATGTTGGACGACCTTGATAAAACCACAAATGACTTAAATGAGAAAAACGTTGTATTATCTGCTACGAATTCGACACTTAACGACACATTAATTGAGCTAAAGAAAACCCATGCCCAGCTGATCCAATCCGAGAAAATGGCTTCTTTGGGTGAACTTACCGCAGGAATAGCACATGAAATCCAGAACCCGCTGAACTTCGTGAATAATTTTTCAGAAGTCAGCATTGAACTAATTGCAGAAATTCAGGAGGAACAGGAAAAAAGCCCGGAGGAAAGAGATGAAGCGCTACAAGCTGAACTGTTGAGCGATATCACCACTAATCTTGAGAAAATTGCACATCATGGAAAACGTGCTGACAACATTGTTAAAGGTATGCTGCAACATAGCCGGGCCTCGACTGGTCAAAAAGAACCAACCGATATTAATTTATTGGCAGATGAATACCTGCGCCTCGCCTACCATGGCTTGCGAGCGAAAGACAAAAGTTTTAATGCGACAATGAATACCGACTTTGCAGAAAATCTTCCGAAAGTCGATGCCATTCCACAGGATTTGGGCCGTGTTCTCCTCAACCTTTTTACAAACGCATTTTATTCCATTTCAGATAAAAAGAAGAAAATATCGGGCGACTATGCACCGACGGTTTCAGTTAGCACTAAAATAAACAATGAGAATCTGCAAATTGAAGTCACTGATAATGGAATTGGGATTCCACAGCAGATCATCGACAAGATAATGCAGCCATTCTTCACGACCAAACCCACCGGCGAAGGCACCGGTCTTGGGCTAAGCATGAGTTACGACATTATAAATTCACATAATGGTAAACTTATAGTTGAAAGTGTTGAAGGTGAGTCGGCAACATTTCGTATTTTGCTGCCACTTAAATAATTTTTTAAGAACCCGAATTCGGGGAATAAACAGTATCGTATGAAAATATTGGTAGTCGACGACGAAGCGGATGTACAACCCCTGTTCCTGCAGCGTTTCCGAAAGGAATTGCGTGAGCATGTGGTTGAATTTGATTTTGCACTTTCAGGTGAAGAAGCTCTTGAGTACCTGAAGGGAAAAAGTTCAGAAGTCGTACTGATTCTTTCTGATATCAATATGCCCGGAATGAGCGGCATCGAACTGCTTACCCACATTCGAAATGACTATGACGCACCACCGCCGGTTGTAATGATGATAACTGCATATGGTGACGAGGAAAATCATCGCCAGGCGATTGATAACGGCGCCAACGATTTTTTAACGAAACCACTTGATTTTAATCTGCTTAAGGAAAAGCTCAATAATTTAATTCACAATGGCTAAAATACTGGTAGTCGACGACGAAACGGATCTTGAGATGCTTGTTAAGCAGAAGTTTCGGAAGAAAATCCGTGAACATATATATGAATTTGTTTTTGCCCATAACGGACAAGAGGCGCTCGAAAAGGTAGCAGAACATCCTGATCTTGATATAATACTCAGCGATATCAATATGCCCGTAATGGATGGACTGACATTGCTAAGCAGGTTGTCGGAAGCAAATCCAATGCTAAAGACAGTAGTAATATCTGCCTATGGCGATATGCAAAATATCCGCATGGCGATGAACCGCGGAGCTTTCGATTTTATCTGTAAGCCTGTTGATTTTGACGATCTCGACGTTACGATGGAGAAAACGATAGGTCATGTCAGACAACTTCAGAATACTTTACAGGCTATAAAGGAAAACAACATCCTTAAAATGTATGTTGATGAGAACGTGCTTAATTTCATGGGAAGCAAAGAATATGAAAGTAGCCTTCTCAAAAATGAACTTCTCGATGCTACCGTGTTGTTTATTGATGTCTGCGGATTTACCTCAATTACAGAACAAGTGTCTCCTAATACAGTTGTCACTTTGCTCAATGGATTATTTGATAAGATCGTCAAAGAGATCTTGGCGCAGGGCGGCCATGTTGATAAGTTTATGGGAGATGCAGTCATGGCTGTCTTTCGCGGAAATTATCACCTTGATCGTGCCATTGACAGCGCATTGGCAATTAAAGACCAGATTAACTGTGAAGAAGGATTTTCGGCCGGAGACAAATTCTATAAACCAGAAATTTCAATTGGTATAAATTCGGGTGAAATGGTTTCTGGTAATATTGGTTCTGAATCGCTTCGAAGGCTTGATTATACAGTAATTGGTGATGTGGTGAACACAGCTCAGCGGCTTCAATCAGTTGCCAAGCCGGGGCAAATCCTAATTACCGAGGCGACTTACGAAAAAGCAAAAGAGTCTTTCCAATGTGTGAAAGTTGGTGAACATATTCTAAAAAACAAATCGGCAGCCGTGGTTGCTTATGAAGTTGTAGAATAGTTAATGGCGTGCTCTTCTTTTTAAGATTCCACCTGCAGCTTCTTTGATGACGCTCGTAAAGATGAATGCCTTCGAATCAATATCATGAACCAGGTTTTTTAGCTTACGAAGTTCCATGCGTGTGACCACTGTAAAAACAATGTCTACAGGCTGGCTCACGTCGAAACTGTCCTTCATAAAACCACGCTCTCCCTTATAGACAGTGATTCCGCGGCCAAGTTTCATTACAAGTTGTTCTTTTACAAGTTCACTTTGGCTGGAAATTATAGTGACTCCCGAATATTCCTCCAGACCTTCAATGACGAAATTTATTGTCCGTGAAGCAGCGTAATACGTCAATATTGAATAAAGCGCCGTAGGTAGTCCCAGATGTACCGCGGCGAGCAGGAAGATTATGATATTGATCCCAAGAATGATCTCGCTGATCGTAAAGCTTATCTTTTTCCCGGTGTACAGTGCTAAAACTTCGATTCCGTCTAAAGCACATCCACCGCGCATCGATAATCCTACACCGAGTCCCATAAAAACACCGCCAAAGATCGAAACAAGTAGTTTGTCGCTGGTGATCTGCGGATAAGGGATAAAGTAAAGGCACAGTGCCAATCCGATCACCGCCGCAAGTGTTCGCAGCGCAAATGCTTTGCCGATCTGAAACGCACCCATGACAATCAAAGGAATGTTTGCCAATACAATCACAATCCCGATATTCCAATGGTAGAGCTCGTGTAAAAGCAATGAAATTCCGGTTACGCCGCCATCAAAGAACTTATTTGGAACTAAGAATCCCTTCAAGGCAAAGCCGCAAAAAAGGATGCCGAAAATTGTGTAAAGGATATCGGTAATATAAGCCGAGAGCTTGAATTCCCTCATAAGTTTATAGTTTTGCTTTTAATATTTCGAGGTTTTTATGTTTGGTTGGCTGCCTCAACCTGATTGAGATTGGCGTAAAAAAACGATGTTGATTTAGAAAATCGACCTGAATGCGGTTCCATTCTGCTTCGTCTGAAAGAATCCCGGATAATTTAAGCTCTTCAAACAAAAGATTTCCTGTGGTGAAAAAATCTTCCCTGCCCAAATAATCCATATCCGCGTCGCATATAATTTTTTCGAGGTGTGTTTTTGGATTCTGCGGAATTACTGTCGCCATTATAAGTTCGCAAATCTTTTGTAGCTCAAAATCACTATAGCCGTAGTCCGGTAAATGCTGTTGGGCTATTTCACACGAGATTTGTTCATGCCGATCACTTTGGATCAGATATCCTGAATCATGGTAAACAGCTGCAATACCAATTAACTTCGTCTCCTGAATATTGATATTTTCGGCTTTGGCAATGTCCATGGCACAGTTAAAAACATCAAGTGTATGAGGTAACGTATGATAACGTAGTGAAGGCGGACATTCATTTTTTAACCTGGAAAGTATAATTTGACACTCGGGCAAGTCCAGCATATGTAAGTTTTGGTGTGTAAATATATGATTTCGATAATTATTGACAATAGATATACATTTCAATTCTACATAAATTGAAAATACATCCTGATTTGGAGCAATCTGATGATAAATGGAGGTGTTTTTAGATTATTGACCAGTCATTAAATTCATCTCAAGTGCGTTCAAAACACCAGCAATTGATGCTGTATTATTGAAATACACGAAGATCTCATTAGCGTCTGAATTTGAAGTAAGTGCTGTATAAAGTTGCTCTATTGCAGCATGGCTGTAACCGGAGTAAAATAGTTTTTCATCACCATGTAATCTGTAATATAAAAGACTTCCGGTCGGTATGACATCAGACGGAAGATTTGGATAGCTGACGCTACAAAATGTGATCTGATTCTGCTCAAGGATATCAAAAACATCAGGTCTCCACCACGAAATGTGCCTGAACTCGATGACGTTTTTAAAGCTCTTGTCATGGCTTGAGATAATCGTTTGAAGCCGTTCTTCGGAATATGAGTACGATGGTGGCATTTGAAATAAAATACAAGCAAGCTTACCTCCCATTCCATTTTGACATACGTCGTACAGTTGGCGGACTTCTTCAGCACAATCAACGAAGCGTTTTTGATGAGTTATTTCCTGCGGTGCTTTAACAGAAAACAGAAAATTTTCAGGGCTTTTATTATACCAGTTCTTTAAAACCCGCGCAGTTGGAAATGTATAGAATGTTGAATTTAT
>DASWND010000063.1:0-11504 GCA_036399435.1 Flavobacterium sp. | reverse complement strand
AAAGGCACGTGGGGAAACTGGTCAGATCTTCAGGATGCAGGCATCGTAATAACGGTTGATACAAATAAAAACCGTATCGTTGTTTATTCACAG
This sequence comes from Flavobacterium sp., assembly GCA_036399435.1. Lineage (GTDB taxonomy): Bacteria > Bacteroidota > Bacteroidia > Flavobacteriales > Flavobacteriaceae > Flavobacterium. The sequence goes on along the minus strand of DASWND010000063.1, from coordinate 11,411 downwards.
GAAATTCAGCTGTACACCATTAATAATTATGGCGAGCGTGAAGAGAATGACTCTGATATTATTTATCCTTTTTCATGTCAGGATGTTGATGGTGAGAAGTTTACAATCTCATTAATCACCCGAAAGAATCAGAATTACAGAAAGCAGCTTTACATCAACCACAAAGATGTAATCGTAGTTTATAATATTGAACTTGTCGAAGAAAAGCAGCAGTAGAGTTCAAATCTTACTCAACCTTTAGTTAAGTTTTTTTTTATTGTAAAAATAAGGGGTATTACTTATTAAATTATTGTTAATGACTTTGTTCATAATTAATGAACACTGGGAATTAACGACGCATTTAATTGAGTAATATAGTGCCTGCATAGCACTTTATAATTAGGTTGTTTCTCCATTACAAACCTTCTGATTTATCTTGCTTGTATTAGTGTTCAGGAGCTGGCGCAAAGGCTTGTGAATTTCATTAAATGGCGCATCCAGAGGGCTTATGGAAATCTTTACTTTCTGTAGAAATAAAATTCTCATCTTGTGTCTGATCTTTTTCGGAAGCATTTACAATTCGAATGCGCAGTGCCCGACAGTTGCCGATCCTACGCAGTCCTTTTGCGATCTTCAATCTCCAACTGTTGCAAGTCTTTCTGCTACTAATAATGGCGGCGGTCTGGCATGGTTTGCAACTGCAACTTCTACAACGCCACTAAATTTAGGTACCGCGTTGGTAAATGGTGAAGATTATTTTGCCGACAATTCGTCGGGGAATTGCGGAAGCAGACAAAGCGTTGTAGTAACTATTTTTGGACCTCCATCGGGATCTCCTTTTGGTGGTGTTTGTAAAGAAAATCCAGCGGATGCAATTGTGTCGCTTCTTGATGTTTATGTCAGCGGAAATAATATCAGATGGTACACAACGTCTTCAGGCGGGATCGCTCTTGATCCTAATACGATTTTGGTGGATGGTACAATTTACTACGCGAGTCAGACCAATCCCGAAACAGGTTGTGAGACTTCACGCCACTCGCTGTTTGTTAACGTAGGAATTGTTCCGACTCCTACAGGTGATCCAACACAAGAATTCTGTGATAATCCAAGTGATCCTGCAATGGTCAGTGACCTAGATGCCAGCGGAAACAATAATTGGTATTTAACTTCGACTTCAACATCTGTTCTCGCCCCAAATACTTTATTAATTGACGGTCAGAGCTACTTCGCAACAACCACTGACCCGCCTTGTGAAAGTTCAACGCGATTTGAAGTTGTTGTAACACTTTCGCCTATTAGCGATGCGGGATCAAACGGAAGTGTTTCGCTTTGTGAGAATCAACTAAGTTCGTCGCCACCTTTAAGTTTATTTGATGCTTTAGGTGGAAGTCCTCAGGAAATAGGAGTCTGGACAGGCCCTTTTGCAACAACCGGAGGCCATGAAGGTATACTTGATGTTTCAGTACTGACCTTGGCCGGTAGTCCATATGTTTTTACCTATTCAGTGACTTCAGGTGTCTGTTCACCTAACTCATCAACCGTTACAATAACAGTCATTCCACCGCCAAATGCAGGTGCAAATGGAACTTTGACTTTATGTTCAAATGCATCTCCTGTTAATCTTTTTGCTTCTCTCGGAGGAACGCCTCAAACCGGTGGGGCTTGGACACCTGCACTCTCGGGAGGAAATGGTGTTTTCAATCCTGCCGTAAATGCAGCCGGAGTTTATACATATACCGTTACAGGAACGTCGCCATGTGCAAATGCGACAGCAACCGTAACTGTTACAGTCGTTCCTGAGCCAGTTGCCGGAAATAATGCGACACTGAATATCTGTAGTAATGCAGTCGCTCAAGATCTTTTTCCATTGCTTGGAAATACAGCGCAGACCGGAGGCGTGTGGACGCCCGCTTTAGCAAGCGGAACCGGTTTTTTTAATCCAGCTGTCGATCCTGCCGGAACATATACTTACACTGTAACAGGAACTGCTCCTTGCGCAAACGACTCCGCGACCGTTACAGTTACAAAGATTCCATCGCCAAATGCGGGTACAAACGGAACTTTGACTTTATGTTCAAATTCATCATCTGCAAATCTTTTTGCTTCACTTGGAGGAACACCGCAAGCGGGTGGAACCTGGTCGCCAGCCCTTTCAGGAGGAATTTTTAATCCGGCTGTAAATGCACCTGGAGTTTATACCTATACAGTAGCAGGAACTGCGCCTTGCCCGAATGCAACCGCTTCGGTAACCGTTTCAGTAGTTCCTGAACCAATTGCAGGAAATAACGCTACGTTGAATATCTGTAGCAATGCAGCAGCTCAAAATCTTTTTCCGCTACTTGGCAATACTGCTCAAACCGGTGGTATTTGGACGCCTGCCTTAGCAAGTGGGACTGGTGTATTTAATCCTGCTGTCGATCCTGCCGGAACATATACTTACACCGTAACAGGAACTGCTCCTTGCTCCAACGACTCCGCGACCGTTACAGTTACAAAGATTCCACCGCCAAATGCTGGTACGAATGGAACTTTGACTTTATGTTCAAATTCACCATCTGCAAATCTTTTTGCTTCACTTGGAGGAACTCCGCAAGCCGGTGGAACCTGGTCGCCAGCTCTTTCAGGAGGAATTTTTAACCCAGCTGTAAATGTACCTGGAGTTTATACCTATACAGTAGCAGGAACTGCGCCGTGCCCGAATGCAACTGCTTCGGTTACCGTTTCAGTAGTTCCTGAACCAATTGCAGGAAATAACGCTACCTTGAATATCTGTAGCAATGCTGCAGCTCAAAATCTTTTTCCGCTACTTGGCAATACTGCTCAAACTGGTGGTATTTGGACGCCTGCCTTAGCAAGTGGGACTGGTGTATTTAATCCTGCTGTGGATCCTGCCGGAACATATACATACACAGTAACGGGAACTGCTCCTTGCGCAAATGACACCGCGACTGTTACAGTTACAAAGATTCCACCGCCAAATGCAGGTACGAACGGAACTTTAAACTTATGTTCAAATTCTCCTTCAACAAATCTTTTTTCCTCACTTGGTGGAACTCCACAAACAGGTGGAACATGGGTACCTGCCCTCGCTGGTGGAAACGGAATTTTTAATCCTGCTGTTGATGCTCCAGGAGTATATACTTACACTGTCGCAGGAGTTGCTCCATGTGGAAACGCTACAGCAACAGTGACCGTTTCAATTGTTCCTGAGCCCGTTGCAGGGACTAATGCAACATTAAATTTGTGTAGTACTGCAGCTGCGCAGAATCTTTTTCCATTGCTTGGTAGTACGGCTCAAAGTGGTGGTTCGTGGACACCTGCTTTAGCCAGCGGAACAGGTGTTTTTAATCCAGCTGTTGATCCTGCCGGAACATATACATATACTGTTACGGGAACTGCGCCTTGTGCAAACGATACTGCGACTGTTACAATTACTATTATTCCGCCACCAAATTCAGGAGCAGATGGATCTTTAATATTATGTTCAAATTCACCTGCAACTAATCTTTTTGCCTCGCTTGGTGGAAATCCACAAACAGGAGGAACGTGGTCGCCGGCACTCGCTGGTGGAAATGGAATATTTAATCCGGCCGTTGACGCTCCAGGAGTTTATACTTATACAGTGACAGGAGTTGCTCCATGTGGAAACGCTTCGGCAACGGTTGCAGTTTCAATTGTTCCTGAACCCGTTGCAGGGACTAATGCATCGTTGAATCTCTGTAGTACTGCAGCTGCTCAGGATCTTTTTCCATTACTTGGTAATACAGCTCAAACCGGTGGCTTTTGGACACCAAACTTAGCAAGTGGAACGGGATTTTATAATCCTGCTGTCGATCCTGCAGGAACATATACTTATACGGTAACCGGAACTGCGCCTTGTGCAAACGATACTGCGACTGTTACAATTACCATTATTCCGCCGCCAAACGCCGGTACAAATGGAACGGTGATGTTTTGTTCGAATTCACCTGCGACCAATCTATATACATCGCTTGGCGGAACACCGCAAACAGGTGGCGTCTGGTCGCCAGTGCTATCTGGTGGGAATGGAATATTTAATCCTGCTATTGACGCTCCTGGAGTTTATACATATACAGTGACAGGAGTTGCTCCATGTGGAGTCGCTTCGGCAACAGTAACGGTTTCAATCGTTCCAGAGCCAATTGCCGGTAATAATGCTATATTAAATCTCTGCAGCACTGCCGGAACTCAGGATCTTTTTCCATTGCTTGGGAATACAGCTCAAACCGGAGGAGTCTGGACACCGGCATTAGCAAGTGGGACAGGAGTTTTTAATCCTGCTATTGATCCTGCAGGAACATATACTTATACAGTAATCGGAACTCCGCCTTGTGCGAACGATTTTGCCAGTGTTTCAGTTACGTTCATTCAGCCGCCAAATGCAGGTACAAACGAAACTTTAAATTTATGCTCAAATTCACCTGCAACTGATCTTTTTACCTCGCTTGGCGGAACACCGCAAACAGGTGGAATATGGTCACCAGTGCTATCTGGTGGAAATGGAACTTTTAATCCGGCCATTGACGCTCCTGGGGTTTATACATATACAGTCAGCGGAGTTGCCCCGTGTGAAAACGCTTCGGCAACAGTAACCGTTTCGATTGTTCCTGAACCGGTTGCGGGAAATAATGCAACTTTAAATATATGTAGCAATGAAGCTGCTCAGGACCTTTTCCCTTTACTCGGAGATACAGCTCAGACCGGAGGTGTTTGGACACCTGTTTTAGCAAGCGGAACAGGAGTTTTTAATCCGGCTGTTGATCCTGCTGGAACGTATATATACACCGCAATAGGAACAGCACCTTGTGCAGATGATACTGCATCGGTAACAGTAACCCTTATTCCTCCGCCAAATGCAGGTGTGGATGGAACGGCAGAAATCTGTTCAAATGCGAATCCGCAAGATCTTTTTACTTTACTTGGGCCTACTGCGCAGCCAGGTGGAACATGGTTTCCAGCATTAAGCAGCACCATTGGAATATTTAATCCTGAAGTTGACGCTGCAGGAGTCTACACCTATACAGTTACTGGCAACAATGCTTGCGGAGCAGATACAGCAACTATTACAGTTACAATTATTCCAGGTCCTGACGCAGGTCAAAATGGCGCAGTTACTATGTGTGAGAACAGCCTTTCACAAAACCTGTTTAATTATCTCAATGGAACACCGCTAGCAGGTGGAACATGGTCGCCGGCACTTGCCAGTGGAACAGGCGTTTTCAATCCGGCCGTGGATGCACCGGGAGTTTACACATATACTTTTGTTGGAAATCAGCCTTGCGATAACGATACTGCTACCGTGACCGTTACTGTTAATCCGGAACCCAATGCGGGTGAAGACGGAACAGCCTTCTTTTGTTCGAACTATGCGCCTTCAGATTTATTCCTGAACCTTAGCGGTACGCCACAGCCCGGTGGTACATGGTCACCCGCACTTTCAAGCGGAACAGGAGTATTTAACCCTTTGGTTGATTCTCCGGGAACATACACTTATTCGGTGGGTGGAAACCTTTGTACTACAGACACGGCTGTGGTCGTGGTAACTGTTGTTCAATCACCAAATGCAGGTGGAGGTTCGACTTTATCGACATGCGTTACAACAACTTCCATTGATTTAACTACCGGACTAAATGGGACACAGGGAATTGGCGTCTGGACAGACGATAACGCAACCGGCGCACTTGTGGGAAGTATTTTTAATCCATCTGCAGCCGGCGCAGGCACATACCAATTCAGTTACACAGTTGGTGGTGGCGTAAATCCTTGTCTTTTTGACACGGCTATTGTAACCGTTGTTGTTAGTCCGCAGCCAAATGCGGGCACTTTTACCGGAATACAAAACGTTTGCAACTCCGCAGGAACATTTGATCTTGGAACCTTACTCACTGGTGAGCAGACTGGCGGAACATGGACAGATTCAAACAATGTGATTGTAGATGCATTATTGAATGTTACTCCACTTACCGCAGGAACGTATAACTTCACATATAAAATCGATAATTCTTGCGGAACCGATTCTAAATCAGTATCAATTAACATTATTTCAGCACCAATTCTGACGATTCCTAACATTACTGTTGTTACGCCAATTTGTTTGAATGAAAATGCATCGATTACTTTTTCGGGATTGCAAGACGCAACATATACTATAAATTATACGCTGAGTGGTGCAAACGTTCAGGCAGAGCAAGCTTCGACTGTAGTAATTGCGGGTGGTGTTGGAAACTTTACAATTTCTTCAGCGAGCATTCCCAATACGGGCACGACAACGATAACGTTTACAAGCATAACCAATTCTGCCAGTAATTGTACAACGGCATTAACTGGGATCCTTGTGAATTTCGTAGTTCGACCTACATCCGATCTCGCAGATGCTAACCTAAGTATATCTAATGTTTGTATAGGGAATGCAGTAATTGTTCAAATTGCAGGAGCTACAGGTTTAGCAGATGGAATTTATCAATTCAATTACGCGATTCCAAATGCTATCCCATCAACAGGAAGTACTGATGTTGTTACAATCATTGGAGGAGCAGGTCAATTCACCTTGCCTTTTGCTATGTTTTCGACAGCAGCAAATTATACACTAACGATTACCGGAATTATCAGCTTATCAGCGGGATGTACGAGCGCAACAGAGAATGCTACTATAACATTCGAGATTTTGCCATTGCCAAACTTAGTTGCAGCTAATCTTAATGCACCAAGTACATGCGTTGGCGTGGCAAATACTATCACAGTTTCAGGGGCTGGCAATTTAACTGACGGTAATTATCTTGCTACTTACACTTTATCAGGTGCAAACGTTGGAACTGCTAACGCTGTCATATCAATTACAAATGGAACAGGAAGCTTTACAATTCCTGCTGATGCCTTTTTAAATCAAGGAACTGTTACACTTGCGCTTACTGATATTTTAGCTGGAAGTGGTCCTTGCGGATCGTCAGGAGTTACATTTGCGGCCATATCCTTTGAAGTTACTGCTTTAGAGACGCCACAGATCAGCGAAGGTGGCAATGAGTTTTGCGCAGCAGACAATCCGACAGTTGGCGATCTTTCAGCAGGAATTACAGGAACTGAAAATGTAATATGGTACGATGCAGAAACAGGTGGAACATCCTACGGTCCGACAGATCTTCTACAACACAATCAAATCTACTACGCATCATATATTTCCGATTCAGGTTGCGAAAGTGCAACAAGGCTGCCGGTAACTGTTGATTTGACTGTCTGCGAGGAACAATTGCTGATTCCTGATGGATTTTCACCGAACGGCGACGGCATAAACGACACATTTGAAATTGTGGACCTCGAAGAACTTTTTCCGAATTTCAAACTTGAGATCTATAATCGATACGGAAGCATCCTCTATAAAGGAAATGCCAGCACTCCCGAGTGGGATGGAACTGCAGGCGAAGGCGGGCTAACAGTAGGAAGCAATATTCTTCCGGCAGGCGTTTATTTTTATATACTTGAATTCAACGACGGCAACCGCGAACCTGTTCAGGGACGAGTTTATTTAAGCAGATAGTAAAATGAGAAACTACATAACATACGCTGCCATTCTTACGCTGATCCTTACAACAGGATCGGTATCGGCGCAGCAAGATCCGCAGTTTACTCATTACATGTATAACATGAGCGTGATTAATCCTGCGTATGCTACCGACAACGAAGGTGTCATTAATATGGGAGGTTTGTACCGCACGCAATGGGTCGGTGCTGTTGGCGCTCCGAAAACCGTTTCTATTTTTGCCCATTCACCTGTAGCTAAACGTATCGAAATGGGAATTTCCGTTGTAAGTGACGAAATTGGAGATGTTGTTAAAGAAAATAATCTGTATGCCGATTTTGCTTACGTCATCCCTGTTTCGCAAAAAAATAAACTTTCATTCGGACTAAAAGCCGGCGTCACTTTCTTTGACGCAGATTTCAATGGTTTTCAATATTCAAACGCTCTGCCGGATCCCGCATTCGAAAACAATATTCATCGTGCTTTTCCAAATGTTGGCGTCGGAACATTTTACTTTAGCGACAACTATTATCTTGGTTTCTCAGCACCAAACCTGCTAAAGACAAAACATCTAGAAAAAAGCGATGCAATTGCGACAACAGGTGTTGAGGAAATACACTACTTCTTCACTGGCGGATATGTTTTTGACTTAAGCAGCCGCCTTCGTTTCAAGCCCGCTTTTATGGCCAAAGGTGTTTCCGGCGCGCCTGTAGCATTCGACGTGACTGCGAATTTCCTGTACAATGATTTTATTGAAGCCGGAGTCGGATACCGCATTGATGACTCGGTGAGCGGCTTGATTAACTTTTATGTGACACCATCACTGCGAGTAGGATATTCGTATGATTACACACTGACAAACCTCGGAAATTTTAACTCCGGGACGCACGAGATATTTCTGCTATTCGACCTCGATATTTCAGGACTTTCCGGAAAAGGATATGATAAATCCCCAAGATTCTTCTAACCAATGAAAACCTACTACTACATATTAGTTTTGTTTTGCGTAAGTTTTTCCGCGGCCTCTCAAAAGGTAACGGTCAAACAGGCAGATGCACTTTTTGCAAAAAAAGCTTATGTCAAAGCTGCTGCGATGTACGAACAGCTGCCTCAGTCTCAGCCGGTGTTGCAGAACATGGGCGATTCTTATTACAACAACGCACAAATGCGGGAAGCTGCACGTGCATACGGACAATTATTCGCAACTCACACTGATACGATTCAACCTCATTTTTACTTCAAATTTGCCCACGCATTAATGGGCGAAGGCGACTACGAAAAAGCAGATGTGATCATGGCGCAATATCTCAAGTTCAAAGTAAATACACCAAAGTTTATTGCAAACCTGAAGACCAACGTTCCGCACAATTACACTATTCAGCCAATGGCGAAGAACACTTCCAATGGCGATTTTGGGATGAGTTTCTATGGTGATAAAGTTGCTTTTGCGTCATATCGCAATCGTGAGAAACCCGAGTACAACTGGAATGACAAACCTTATCTTGACCTTTATAGCGCTGTAGTTTCAGACAAAGGCCTGCTCACGCGCATTGAACCTTTTCCCGAAAGCATCAACACTAAAACACATGAAAGTTCACCCACATTCAGCAGCGACGGAAAAATCATGTACTTCAACAGAACCAATTCAAAAAGGGTAGAAGTAGGTGACGAAAAATTTGCCAGCGTTAAACTTTTCAAAGCTGCATTTGAAGACGGAACATGGAAAAACATTGAAGAGCTTCCATTTTCCAGCGATCAATATTCAACGGAACATCCCGTACTCAGCAAAGACGGCAAAAAGCTGTATTTTTCAAGTGATATGCCAGGCGGACAAGGATCATTTGATATTTATGTTGTCGATGTCAATGAAGATGGAACATTTGGTACTCCTAAAAACATGGGTAGCACCATCAACACCATTCACCGTGAACAATTTCCTGCACTTTCCGACGATGGAACAATTTTATATTTCGCTTCCGATGGGCATCAGGGAATGGGCGGACTCGATATTTTCATGAGCAAATCTTATGATGGTGAATTTGCTAAGCCGCTAAACCTGGGCGAAACCATCAACAGCGGGATGGACGATTTTGGATACATTGTCGATGAGAAAAACAACAAAGGCTACCTGTCATCAAACCGCAAAGGAACTGACAATTTATATAGCTTCACCCGCGAAGAAAATGTCGGAAGATATCTGGTAGAAGGTGAAGTAAAAGACAAAAACACCAAAGACCTCTTACCTGGTTCAACCGTTACCTTATACGATGAAAACAACAAGCTGATCGGACAAATGGTCGTTGGCGCGGCAGCTGATTATGCTTTCAGCACCGAGCCGAACAAGAAATACCGCATCGAAGCCATGAAGGATTTTTATATTCCGCATAGCGAAGAATTCACCACCAATGAAGATGGCAAGATTCGCTATACGATCGAACTTTTCATGGAATGTTACGACGATGCCGAAGAAGTGATCAGCAGAAGGCAGGATGGAAAAGTTCAAATTGTCTTGGAAAACATTTATTTCGACCTTGACAAATCCGAGATCAAGCCCGAAGCCGCACATGTGCTCGACGTACTCATAAACATACTGAGGAAGTATCCTGAAATGGAGATCGAACTTGGCGCGCACACCGATAACCGCGCATCCGACATGTATAACCTCAGGCTATCAAACCGCCGTGCAGCCGCTGCAGTTGAATATCTGATCAAGAACGGCATCCTTAAAAAGAGGTTGCGTTCGCGTGGTTATGGTGAGCAGGTTCCGCTTATCCAGTGTGGCACCGGCTGCACCGAACAGCAGCACTCGATCAACAGAAGGTGCGAGTTCATCATCCTTAGGTAAGATTTTTGGCGTTACCCTGCGGGTCAGGCTGTCCGCTATATCTCTACGCTGCGCTTCGAGGATACCGCTTCCATCCTTAACGCGGGTGACGTTCCAAAATTGATCTGAGTCTAAAACAACAATTGACAGCACTTCCGTTATTACTAGGTGATAAATCCACAATATTATGAATGAAATTTTATGTCCAAATTGCAAAAAGATATTTAAAGTCGACGAGGCTGGCTTTGCCGATATATTAAAACAAGTCCGCGACCATCAATTTGAAGAAGAACTGGAAAATCGGCTAAACCTTGCTGAACGAGACAAACAAAATGCTGTTGCACTTGCCGAAGCAAACCTTAAAAACACACTTCAGGCTGAGATCGCTAAAAAGCAGAATGAAATCATCGAACTAAAAGCCAAAAGTGATTGCGAGCTATCCGAACATTTATCCAAAAAGGATTGCGAGATCACCGCTTTAAAATCCAAAATCGAAAACGCTGAAATTGACAAAAGACTCACTGTATCTGAAGCAATTCAGAAGATCGAAAAAGAGCGCGACGAACTATCATATAATCTTAAGCATAAAGAAACTGAAAAGCAATTACTCGAGAAATCACTAAATGAAAAATTTGTTTCACAGCTCAAAACCAAGGATGATATTATTAAATTAAAAGATGAAGAAATAGCGCTCCGTAAAGACATGAAGCTAAAGCTCTCCACCAAGATGGTGGGCGAAACCCTTGAGCAGCATTGCGAAACCGAGTTCAATAAACTACGTGCAACGGCATTTCAAAATGCTTACTTCGAAAAAGATAACAACTCAAGATCAGGAAGTAAAGGTGATTTTATTTATCGGGAAAACGACGAGTTCGGAAATGAAATCATTTCGATCATGTTTGAAATGAAAAATGAAGGTGATGAAACCACAAACAAAAAGAGAAACGAAGATTTCTTTAAGGAACTTGACAAAGACCGGCTTGAAAAAAAATGTGAATATGCAGTTCTTGTTTCTCTTTTAGAAGCCGAAAATGAACTCTACAACGCTGGAATTGTTGATGTCTCGCATCGATT
>DASWND010000062.1:0-28447 GCA_036399435.1 Flavobacterium sp. | reverse complement strand
ACTCAGACTCTTGAGAAAGCACAGTCTTACTTTACACTTTCTCAGCTTTCAAGCTACGATTATGCTACCACATACTCGATTTCAGTTGAGCTTCAGAGAAACAATGTTTGGTTAGGTTATACTGGTGATGCTTGTCTGGTTTCATCTCCTGCAATCCTTTCTGAAGGTGGCTCAGCGCAGATTTCTCCATCACAATGTGGAATTACGGTTGCTTCTGTTAACACGCTTATTGCAACAGCAAGTATCCCTGGAGTTACAGGATATAGATTCCGTGTAACAAACCTCAGCGATCCATCTGCACCTAACCAGGTTCAGACTATTGACAGAGGCCACATCAGCTGGTTCAAACTGAGCATGCTTGCATCGTTTAACTATGGTACAACTTATCTTGTTGAGGTTGCAGTTAAGACAACTGGCGCTTATTCAGCTTACGGAAGTCCTTGTTCGATAACAGCTCCTTTGGTTCCAACATTGGTTAACTGTGGTGAGACTATCGCTACTTCAGGATCTCTTATACCTGCTCCGAGTTTGCAATACGCAACATCATACAGGTTTGAGATTACAAATATGGCGACTAATCAAGTGACGACTATCGACAGGCCAACAAGCTACTTCTCGTTCAACAATGTTCCGGGTTACAGCCCTGCAACTCAATATGGAGTTCGTGTTGCTGTAATGACAAAAGGACATTTCTCTGATTATGGTGATGCTTGTGAGATCACTTCTCCGGGCACTGCAGCGAGATTTGACGAGGTTTCGCCTAAAGCTGAAAATGCTTTCGCTGCAACTGCTTATCCGAACCCGTTTGCTGACAATTTCAGCATTGATGTAACAACATCATTGACTGAAACGATCAAAGTGAATATGTACGATATGACAGGTAGACTTCTTGAAACAAGAGAAGTTGCTCCATCAGAAGTTAAAGCACTTCAATTAGGTGACAGATATCCATCAGGAGTTTACAATGTAATTGTAACTCAGGGTGAGAATGTTAAAACACTTAGGGTGATCAAGAGATAAGTAGATGTTAGTATTCAGATACTAGAATCTAGATTAAATCTTAGAATAAAAGAAGCCTCTTCGGAAACGGAGAGGCTTTTTTGTGTTTAGTAATCTAGTGTTTTAAACCTGTAGTAGTTTAAAGGTGAAGGAGAGTCGTTTTTGCCTTTCTTTTCGCCACCACCTATAAACAATTATTTGTAATACGTAAAAAATATGTATAGCTCGATTGGAATAAGTATTCCACTCGCACAAGGACTTTTTATTAATCAGCGAATGGCGGATTTGTGTACAGCTAAACTACAATTGTCGATGAGCAGCTCGGAACGTCAGATTCAGGTTGTAGATTTGCTTTTCAAAGCTTCAGCAGCATACTTCAATTGGCTAAAATGCTACAATGAAGCAGCTCTTTATGAGGAATATCAAAGATTTGCCCAAACTCGATTCCAAGCAGTAGTACCTTCTATTGAATTAGGTGACAAACCTGCTATAGACAGTATTGAGGCCGGAATTGTGTTGAAGAATCGAAAGTTAAATGTTGAAGATGCAAACCTAAAGCTTAATAACGCAAAGCTCGAACTGTCGGTGTTTTTATGGATCGAAACAACTCCGGTAGAATTACAGGATAATATTGTACCTGACGCAGAAATCCAAAGATCGATTTTTGAGACGCTGAATTTAGACGAAGTTTTTAACTTAGACGAAAGTGTTTCCGACAATCCAAGGATTCAGCTTCTGCAGGGCAGGTTGGCGCAGCTTGAGATTGAAAGAAAGCTTAAGTCGAACATGCTGCTTCCCGATATCAGCCTTAATTACAACTTCATCTCAGAACCTGCGGTATTCAATGATTACCGGCTGAACGATTATAAAGCAGGCGTAAGTTTCAATTTACCGATTTTTCTCAGAAAGGAGCGTGCGGGGCTCAACATTGCGAGATACAAGATTCAGGACCTGCAACTTAACATTGATGTCGAGAAGCTACAGCTGAAAAACAGGCTTAGTGCCCAGCAGAACGAAATTACATCGCTCTCAAAGCAGATTGCCTTGATCAATGATTTGGTTGACGATTACAGCGCGATGCTGCAGGCAGAAGAGAGGCTGTTTCAGTATGGTGAAAGTTCACTCTTTTTGATCAATGCGCGGGAGAATAATCTGGTCAGCAGCAGGTTGTCGCAGATCACGCTGGTAAACAGGTTTTTGTACTCCCACGCGGAACTTTACAGAACTTTAGCAAAGCCACAATAGGCTGATTTAATCTTATTCGAAAGCAGCAGATTTTTGGATCGTGCATCCTTTCATTTAAACGTGCTTACTTCCGAAATTATTTAATTAGATAAATATTACAATCAAATCAGCAAGAGCAGGCGTCCAAATCGGCTATCTTTATTAAGATTTTAATTACATAAAAATAATAGTCGTTAAATATGCCCCATAAATTGTCGTTTTTTAAAAGGAACGGTTTAAGTATCGTACTTCTGATTCTGACTGTCATTTTCTTATTTGGACAGTTCATCATGGGTTACCATGAACATAATAATGACTTACTTGAAGACGGTGCTGCGCTGCTTTCGATGTCAGAGTATTTAACAAGTGGGCACTTTGTTCAGGCGACATTTGAAAACTGGGAAAGCGAATTTCTTCAAATGGCCTTGTATGTGATGCTGACAACAAAATTATACCAGGTTGGTTCATCAGAATCAAAAGACCCGGGCAAGAAAACCACTGTTGATAGGGAACCCAAGTCGGCGCCTGATGCTCCCTGGCCTGTAAACGTCGGTGGAATTTGGCTAAAAATATATAGCAACTCGCTGTCGATTGCTTTTCTGATGCTGTTTGTCATTTCATTCTTTTTACATTTTTTAGGCAGTTTCGACAACTTTAATGATGAGCAACTTGCGAAAGGTGCACCGATTGAAACGTGGCAGTCGTACATCAAATCTTCGCGATTTTGGTTCGAGTCCTTTCAGAACTGGCAAAGTGAATTTATGGCTGTTCTTGCTATTGTAATGCTTTCGATCTGGCTACGTCAAAAGGGTTCGCCCGAATCTAAGCCTGTCGATGCTCCTCATTCTGAGACGGGAAAGTAATTAAGACTACTATTTCTCGGAAACTCTGTTTGCGTTCTGCTGGTCGATAATTTACGCCTGATGCTGTAACTATTTTTATAGTTATTCTACTATTAGTAGATACATCATCAATCAATCAATCAGACGAACATGAAGCACCTATTTATTTGTCTTAAATTTCTTTTATTATTATCATGTGAACTTCTTTACGCACAGCAGCCGGGAAACATCTCGGGTACCGTGATCGACAGCAATAACAATAATGTTGGTTTTGCTAATGTGGCAATTCTTGATCACTCGAGCGGAGAAGTTGTAACAGGAACGGTTACTGATCCGGAGGGAAAATTCTCGATTGTAAATCCAGGTTCAGGAACGTACCGAATTAGGATCCAATCTGACGGCACTGTACAAATGGAAACTGCAGCGTTCGTCATTGCAAGTGAATCAGAATCTAAGGACATGGGAACGATCGTTGTAAAAGCTAACGCCAATCAGCTTGCCGAAGTTCAGATTGAATCGCTACGCCCGCAAATAACACATGATGGCGAGAAAATGGTCGTACAGGTCGAAGGTACCGCAATGGCGGCGGGAAACACCGCATTAACCGTTCTTTCGAGGATGCCGGGTGTATTTGTTGACCCCGAAGGAAACATTCGGTTAAACGGAAAAGCAGGAGTAACGGTGATGCTCGACGGGAAGCTTACCTATTTATCTGCGGCTGATTTGCGAAATATGCTTGAAAGCATGCCTGCGGATAACTTAAAAAATGTGGAAATCATTACCAATCCGTCTTCAAAATATGATGCTGAAGGAACATCCGGAATTCTAAATATCAATCTGAAAAAGAATCTTCGTCGTGGTACAAACGGCAGCCTGTTTACCGGTACAACTTACAATTTTAAACAAATAGGATATAACTATGGCGGCAACATCAACTACAGGGCAGGAAAATGGAGCTCGTTCTTTCACATAGATAACGCACGGCGGGTTGGAGGCCGCGATGCAACTTTTACGCGGGTTTTTTATGGTGAAGAATTTGCGACTTATTTTGATCAGACAGCAACAGCTTCAAATGTCAATACCGGTCCTCCGACTGTTCGATTAGGTGCTGATTATGCTATTGATGATAAAAACGAGATAGGTTTCGTAACCCGATATTCACAGAACACCGGCAGATCAGATTTTCTAACAGATACCTATATCGCTGAAGACCAGCAAAATCCATATCAATACATCAGAGCTGAAAACTACAGTCAAAACAAGTTTTCAAGCTTTAATGCCAACTTGCACTACATCAGGAAAATCGATACGCTAGGAACTGTGCTCACATCCGACTTGGATCTGGTAAAAATCGCGAATCGGGGTGAGAGTCATTTCAACAACTACTTTACCAACCTGGAGCTTCAAGATCAAACTCAGGATTTCCTTTATTCATCTACGCCAAGCGATTTTGACATTTATAGTGGAAAGATCGATTTCACCCGGCCGTTCGCATCAAACAATAAGATTGAAGCCGGAGTAAAAGCGAGCCGGGTCAGCAGCGATAATGACTCAAAATTTTATTTTGACAACGGACCGCGAGTTCTTGATCCGCTTAGGACCAACAGGTTTCTATACAGTGAAAATATTTTTGCAGCATATGGTACATGGTCGGCTCCTATAAGTAAAAAGTTATCTGTTAAAGTTGGTCTTCGGGCTGAAAACACGGTTTCAGATGGAAAATCGTTAACTACAGGAGAGCATAATAAACGCAACTATATTGATGTCTTTCCGAGTGCGTTCGTTACGCAAAAGGTCAGTGATAAGTATGAGATCAGCTATAGTTACAGTCGCAGGATCACAAGGCCAAATTATGGAAATCTTAATCCGTTTAGGTCTTATCGGGATCCATATACGTGGACGCAGGGGAATCCAAACCTGCGCCCTCAGTACACCCACTACTTTTCAATAGTGCAGTCGATAAATAAAACATACTTTTTCACTTTAAGCTATAACTACGACAAGGATGTGATGGCTGAGATTCCAATTCTGGATGTCGAAAACGCCACGACAACATATACCACCGGCAATGTCGATGATGGCCAATCAGTTGATTTTACAGCTGTAGTTCCACAGAAGGTCACGAATTGGTGGGATTCGCAAAATGTTCTGTCTGTAAACTACCGCGAGCTTGAGATGAAATCAGAAAATGTAGATCTTGCCAACAGTAAGCTATCATACAATATACAATCCAACCATACGATGAAGCTTCCGGAGAACATCCGGCTTGAACTCAATTTTAGATATCAGACTCCGGCTGCGAGCGGCTTATATCAGATGGCGGCAATGAGCCGAATTGATATTGCTGTCAAACGGGCTTTTTTCAACAAGAAGCTTGAAGTGGTGGTAAATGCAAACGATGTTTATAAAGGCTGGCGTTTTAGGTGGGCAACAGACATAAATGGAAATGTCAATGACTTTGATCAGTATTTTAGAATAAGGAGCATTGGCTTATCTCTGAGGTATAACTTCAACAGCGGTGAAAAAGTTAAAGAAGCAAAAACACCAAATGTTGAAGAGTTGAACAGATTGTAGGATCTGATATCCACTTTTACTTCCCAAACCTCTGCTGATACGCAGAGGTTTTTCTTTTTGTGATGGTTACAACTAAGTAGTTACGAGGTGGAATTGTAAGAAAGGAATGTATAAAAAGCCGCATTTAACAGGAAAAACGCACTTTTACCGCTAAAACACATATTTTATCGACTAAAGACATACTTTTGCCACTCTATTACCTAAAAAGCTTACTAATATTTGAATTTGCAATGAAAGGAAAATTACCAACTCGTGTAGGTCGCTTTATTCTACTTCTTACTTGTTTAATATGTTTCAAACAGCAGGCGCAGGTCAATGTTTTTAGTGAAGCCTTTGCAACTTCAGCAGGTACAACTTACACCACTGCAAATACAAACATTGGAACCAATACAATATGGAGTGTTACAAGAAGTGGGGTCGATTTTGGTGCCAGAATAAATAGTGGGCTTCTTACTCTTACTAATGATGCAACGGGTACGTCGAATGTCGCAGGTTATATCCTCGCTAAGGCAAACACGACTAATTTCGCTGCACCGTATAATACAATTTTGTCCTCTAATCCGGGAGTTGTAACGTGGACTTTCAACATGCGGCAAAGCAGAGCAAATCCGAATGGATTCGATTCGTTTAATTATGGCGCAGCATTCATCTTGGCAGGAACAACCGGAACCACAAATACAACCGGAACAGGGTATGCTGTTTTATTGGGTGGAGCGGGAAAAATTGATCCGATACGGTTGGTAAGATACAACACTGGCATCCGTAGCCATACAAATATTATTTCGTCAAATACTACCGGACTGGGAGACTTTGGATCTCAATATATAAGTGTAAAAGTGGTCTATACGCCATCTACGAATACTTGGCAGCTTTATGTTCGTAACGATGGAACTGCTGCTTTTCAAGACCCTGCAGTTGGTAATCTGGTTCTTCAGGGTTCAGTTATAAATAACACTTATACAGCTGTTTCTCTACCAGTTCTTGGTGCATATTTAAACGCCTCTACTAATAATAATAATAGTGCAAGCTTTGATAATATTAACGTCACAGTTGCTACACCACAAACGACTTCAATTTCACCACCTTCAAAAGTAGCCGGTACTGGTGGCTTAACATTAACTGTGAATGGAAGCAATTTTGTGAATGGAAGTATTGTGCGCTGGAATGGCTCGAGCCGAACCACAACATTTGTTTCGGCAACACAATTAACAGCAGCCATTACCGCAGCTGATATCACAACAGCAGGATCATTTCCTGTAACCGTGGCGAATGGTACCGCCATATCCAATAGTCAGACTTTTATTGTGGATCCTGCCGGTGTGCCCGTTTTTACAACATCTACAAATGCACTTGCGGCAATGACTACAGTAGTAGGCACGGCCTCTGCGAGTGGTTCATACAATGTCAGTGGAAGCAACTTGACTGGTGCCGACGTGGTCGTCACTGCGCCTTCAAATTTTGAGATTTCACTTAACAACTCAACATTTGCAGCCTCATTAACGATTCCACATACAACAACTTTAACGAATCAGCCGGTTACGATCTATGTTCGGATCTCAGCAGCTGCACCCGTGGGAAATTCGACAGGTAACGTGTCAATTTCCACAAATGGCGGTTCAATAAAAAATGTCAGTGTGTCCGGAAAGGTATTGGCAGCACAGCCTTCAACAGCAACGACGGGAATAACATTTTCAAATGTTAATTCAACGGGTATGACTGCAACTTTTACAGGAGGCAATGGTTCTTCAAGAATTGTACTAATAAGGAGTGTGTCCGCGGTTACCGGTGTTCCTGTAGACGGTTCAAGCTACTTTGCATCCGCTTCATTTGGAAACGGCTCCGAACTTGGCACGGGTAATTTTGTCATTTACAACGGGACTGGCAATAGTGTCACGATCTCAGATCTTTCACCGGCAACCACTTATCACATTGCTGTATTTGAGTATAACGGCACAAGTGCATTCGAAAACTATACTGCCACTGCAGCTATAGCTAACCGCACAACTTTAAATGCGGTCTTAGGATGGCAAATTTACAACAGTAATGCAGTTAACAAAATTGACTTTGACAATACTGTCGATGGGGTCAATAACGGTGCTTTCCAGGGCACGGGGCTTTCAGCAACAGGCGGATCCGGGGAACTAAATTCAAATACGTTTGCTATGACTGGTTTTAGTACAGGAAATATACAATTTGGTGATGCCAGTGCAGAGGACACAGATTATGACAAAGGTTTTTCCAGTGGAGAAGTGACAGAATCGGGACTGTATTCATTTGAAACATCAGTAGGTAGTGGCTCTCTTGGAATTCAGACGTCAGTTGAAGATTTTGCACCCGGAACGGTTACAATACGATTCCAAAATCAGACAAATGCAGCTATAACTTCAATTAATGTTGGATATAAAGTTTTTACGTATAATGATACACCTGCATCAAGCAGTTTTAATTTCAGCCACTCAGCTAATAATAGTACATACACGGCCATTTCCGCTATCGACGTAACTTCCGGTGCTGCACCTGACGCTGTCCCTGCTTGGAAGGGTAATTATCGTGTTGCAACCATTACCGGACTTAATATCGCGGCGGGAGCATATTATTATCTAAGATGGACTGGTTCTACAGTATCCGGAAGCGGAACTTACGACGAATTTGCTCTAGATGATATTTCACTTGTGGCTAATCCAACAACAAACAATGTCGAATTTGCAGGTATAGCGGAAGATTTTGTTCTGCAGGGAAATGCTACAATGTCGAACGACCTAACTGTTAAATCACGGATCGTTTTTACCGGTGGAAAACTTGCGGTAAACAACAGAACCCTGACAATTGCCGGCGATGTAGTCAACACTGTGGCTGGAGGCCTAAAAGGAAGTGCTTCAAGCCGGATTTTAATAACTTCCATCAACAACCTTGGTTTAAGCTTTGACACAACAACTTTAGGTACAACAAACGTTGTGAGCGATTTACTCTTAAATTCGTCTTCTACCAATACCATACAATTACTGACTCCACTTGTTTTGAATGGCGCTCTGTTTGTAGAAGCAGGCCAAACACTTAATTTGCTTACCAATCCGCTTTCCGGAACACTTTCTACATCAATAACTATTGATGGTAATTTATTTACTCAATCTGCAAGTGCTGCATTGCCGTCAGGAAAAACATGGAACGGTATCGGATTGGTGCATTACAATGCTACATCATCTGCACAGGTGGTTGTTCCCGGAACATACACGAATTTGACTTTGTCAAGTCCGTTAGGAAGTACCGCAGGTGGAAATATTACTGTAACCAGCATTCTGAATCTGCCAACGAATAACCCTTCGGCGACGGCAGGAAGCTTGGCGATGGGATCTTCAACACTATTTATGGGTCCACTTGCTGTAAACTCAGGAATCGGTGATGTTTCTGGAATTATAACGCGCAATAGCATAACAAGCAATGTCGTGTACACCTTTGGAAACCAACACACTTCTATCATATTTCCGGCAACAGGAACGCTTCCTTCTTCAATGAGCCTTAAAGTTATATTGGGCGTTGCACCTTCGTGGAGGCCAAATGCTATAAAACGTGAGTACGATTTTATACAAACGGGAGGCGTGAATACAAAAGCTGTAATTAAGGCAGCATATCTCGACTCAGAATTGAACGGCAATGTAGAAACAAAGCTTGTTGACTGGGCACATATATTTTCAACTTCAAATACAATTGAACAGGGACGCTCTAACTTCAGTACAACAGAAAATTGGGTTGAACTTACAAATGTGAATGTCGGATTGTATTTCCAGTCAACTTTTGATGCCGTACGACTAACACTCGATGAATCAGAAGCTGGAACGCTAACGTGGAACGGGTCGCAAAGTACCTCATGGACAACTGCTGCTAACTGGACACCAAACGCAACACCTTCCGATCAGACTACTGTATTTATTCCGGATGCAGCTACAACTCCAAATGACCCTACGATTAATCCCGTAACAACGCTCGGTAAATTAAATATCGAAATTGGCGGTATATTAAATGCACCTGCGAATTCACAATTTACGATGAATGGTGGAGCGGGCGCGTGGATCAACAACGGAATTTACAATGCGGGAACAGGTACAAGTATTGTCACTTTTACAAGCTTAGACGCTACAATTGCAGGTGCGACCACGTTTAATAATATTACAGTTGCGACCGGTGCAGGTCTGCGGCCATTAAGTAATAGTTACCTTAAAGTATCCGGAAGTTTTATCAATAATGGCGTTCTATTTACCGGCGCTATCGATAATACTGTTGAATACATTGGTACAAATCAAACACTTGCTGTCCCAAACAGTACTACCGTAGCAGCTTATCATAATTTGGTTATTACTGGAAGCGGTGCTGTATTTCCTGCAAGCTTAAACATCCGTGGAAATCTTACACTCAACAATACCGTAAACTTTGCTGGAAAAACCATCGTTGCGACGGGTCTCGAACCACAAAAAATCGGTGGAAGCGTCTCGCCAACATTTTCAAACTTGCAGATCAATAACGCGACAGGTGTGGGGCTGGACACTTCTATATCAGTGTCTGGAACACTGACATTGACATCCGGAGTTCTTTCTGTACTTGAAAGTAATTTAACACTGGGAACAAATGCTGTCGCTGGAACTTTTAGCGCCACGTCGATGATTGCAGCTGATGGCACCGGAATGGTCTATAGAAATTATAGTGGCGTTGGCTCTTATTTTTACCCCGTGGGCGAGTTGGTAAGCAATCCTTCATATTCACCAATATCTGTAAACGTAACATCGGGAACTTTCTCAAATGCCGTTGTGGGAGTTGCAGTCAAAGACGGAATTCATCCTGACAACCACAGTACCGCAAACTATATCAGCAGATACTGGAACTTGAAGCAAACCGGAATTACCAACGCTGTTGCAACCATTACGGCGACTTATCTTCCGGCTGAGGTCCTTGTAGCTGAATCAACTATGGCAGCGGCGCAATTGATAGGTACATTTAATCAACAAACAAATCCGTGGATCAAATTTGCAGCGCTTTCGGCTAATACTTTAACAGCAACGGGCGCAACACTTCCTGCAGGACAAACCTCGGCTTTTACAGGCATCAAAGGCGGTGGATTTACTGCTGCGATTTCAGGTTATGGTGAATTTTGTGCAGGAACCGCTGTAACGTTAACCGCAACAGGTACAGGAGGCGATTCGCCATACTTATACAATTGGACATCAGGTTTAGGGCAGCAGCAAGTTGTTGTACCGCCTACGAATGTTGCCGGAACTTTCTTTTATCAGGTCACAATGAAAGATAGCAACGGTATTACTGCAGTAGCGTCAGCTGAGGTAAAAATTAACCCTGGATCAGTTGGTGGAACCATTTCTGGCAATCAATCTGTTTGTCCGGGTACAGCATCATCTGATCTTACCTTGTCAGGCTATGCAGGGACAATTATCCAATGGGAACAGTCAACTTCACCTGAATTCGTCACTCCCGTCATAATTTCATCTTCATCAGCGGTTTTAAGCGGCACCGTCATTGGAAGCCTAACACAAACAACTTACTTCCGTGCATTAGTTCAAAACGGATTGTGTTCATCTGCGTATTCAGGCATATTTGTAATTTCTGTAAATTCAACAACATGGAACGGCACTACGTGGACGAATGGCGTACCAACATCGACAACTGCAGTTGTGTTTTCGGGGAATTACACAGCCACCGGCAATATTTCTGCATGCAGTATCGTGGTAGAAAACAATGCGATTGTTAATATTCCTACAGGTTTTGCTGTATCAATTTCGGGTGCAGTTAATGTCAACAGCGGAAGCTTTCTTCTTGAGAATAATGCAAATCTGATCCAGTCATCCGAAGTGCAGAATACCGGAAACATCAGTGTCCGCCGTTTTAGCTCGCCATTATTTAGGCTTGATTATACAATGTGGTCGTCTCCTGTTTTTGGCGCGCAGACGCTTAAGGAATTTTCGCCGCAAACAACCGATAACAGGTTTTATACCCTTACGACATCCAACAACTTCTTCACCGAAACAGATCCGCTGACAACTACTTTCACTACAGCAAAAGGCTACCTGATCAGAATGCGCAACAACCATATTGTGTACAGCCCGACAGCAGTGGCGCAACCTTGGCTCGGAACTTTCAGCGGAGTTCCAAACAACGGAACCAAAACTTTTACCATCAGTTCAGAAGGCGGACGATACAACATGGTCGGCAATCCATATCCGTCGCCATTGAATGCTAATCTTTTCCTTAATGCTAACAGCACCAAGATCGAAGGCACACTATACTTCTGGAGAAGGCGAAATGCTGCTCCCGTCGAAGGCGAGCTGATAAGCGCGTACTATGCGACTTATACCACTGCAGGTGGAGTTGGTGTTGATCAGGATAACGATGATGTTGAAGAATCGCAACAGCCAAACGGACAAATTCAGGTTGGACAAGGCTTTTTGGTCAAAGCACTTCCTGCGGCTACAGGCAATATTCAATTTGCAAACACCATGAGGATTGCCGATAACGGAAATGGTCAGTTCTTCAGAACATCTGAAGATGGCGAGAAGCATAGAATCTGGTTAAACGTGACCAGCTCGGGCGCCGGTTTCGGGCAGACGTTGATCGCCTATATGGACGATGCTGAAAACGGCGTCGACCGCGCAGACGGAAAGTTCTTTAATGATGGAAATTTTGCACTGACATCTTTGATTGAAAGCGAAGAATACATCATCCAGGGACGCGCACCGTTCGTTGCGTCGGATGTTGTACCAATGAACTTTAAAACACCAAATGCCGGTGATTACACCATCGAGCTTGATAATGTTGACGGACTTTTCACAGGTGACCAAACTATCTTCCTGCATGATATCTATTCAAACATTTACCATGATCTGAAGGCGTCACCATATACGTTTGCCACCGAAGCAGGGAACTTTGCAGATCGATTTACGGTAGTTTACCAGAATGCACCCGTGCTGTCAAATCCTGATTTTAGCGCAAATTCAGTTGTGGTTTATAAGTCGGATGAGAATATAGTAATTAATGCCGGCAAAGAAAATATCCGTGATGTACAGGTATTTGATATCAGAGGAAGGCTGTTGATCGAAAGGAAAAACATCAGCGCTGCTGAGGTGCTCATTCCTGCCGAAGGTCCCGACCAGGTTCTCATCCTAAAAATTAAACTAGAAAATGGCGCTCAGTTAAACAAGAAGATCGTCAGCACCAAATAACCATTTCTACTCTACAATTTCACAAATTCACTTGCTATGAAAATGACCATGCAAAAGTATTTCCTGTGCCTTGTTTGTTTAATGACCGAATTCGTGGCATTTTGCCAGGATTTCCCAACCGACGATGAAGACGGAGATCTTCAGTCTGACGATGCGCCACCGGTTTCGATCAATCGAAAACTGATCTGGCTGCTTGTTGCCGGTGTCTTATTCGCATATTTCAAATTCAGGAACCAGCGTACTAAAGATGTTGTTAATTAGGAGCACATCATTCTGCCTTTGTTAAGCTTTCGGTCCCGTTTTCCGCGACAATCTCCTTACAGGAGGATTGCTGCTGCAACCGGGGCTATTTTTCATGAATATCATTCAGAAGAAATCTTGAGTAGTAAGAGTTAAAAATCAGCATGACTAATTCAGAGGAATAAAGTTCCACTGAGCGGTCCCTATCGAGACGAATTCAATTGCTACAAATCCGATTTAGCAGCTTTGCATTTTAACCGATTAAACTACAGATAATCGCTTTGTTGATTATAACTTAATTCTACTTGGTTAACTTACCACGTAAAATTAAAACCACTATTATGGTTATAAATATTGAGGCAGAATACAGCTCAAAAACAGAGGTATACAAGTTACAAATTGCATTGGCTTCGCCATATTCGACAGGAATTCAGTCGTGTTCAGGCATATTATATGACAATACAGATGGCGAAATAATGTTCTTCCGGGCATCGACGCCAGTACAGGTTATAAAAAATGTCAAAATTTACCTTGAGATTTCTAACCGAATTGTCAAAACCATAACCAATCACATAAGTGTTATTCCAAATGCACATGCATCGGGATTTACATCCTTAGGGTCATATGATGAACAGCTGTCTGCCAGTGGGGTTGTCTGAAAAAATTGTCTAAAATACTGATCAGTGTGTTCTGACCAACTCCTATGCTGTAACTGGTCCCGAACATCAGAATTGAACTTCTTAAGAATATAAATCTACTGGCGAGAAAAAATATTTACTAGCTTGCAACAAATAAACCTTCAAAAAAGTAATAAAGGTTGAGAAAAATTCAAATGAAAAAAGTCCTTGCACTAAGTTCACTGCTGATAATCGGCATCATCGTTTATCAAAAACTGACATCCAAAGCACCAGCCGAATCACGATACGGATTCGAATAAAAATCAGCGAATTTTTCTAAAACTCCGAAGTAAAAAATAACTTCACATTAGGATATTTCGTCTGCGTCATCTGAATCGTAAAATCAGAATCGGCTAAAAACACAAGCTGCCCATATTTATCATGTGCCAGAAACTTCTGCTTGATCCTCTTGAATTCCTTAAACTCGTCGCTCTTCGGATCATTCGGCTTTACCCAGCATGCTTTGTGAACCGGGAAATTCTCATACGTACATTTTGCTCCGTATTCGTGTTCAAGCCGATACTGAATAACCTCATATTGAAGCGCGCCCACAGTTCCTATGACTTTCCTGTTGTTCATCTCCAAAACAAACAACTGTGCAACACCTTCGTCCATCAGCTGATCGATTCCCTTGTCAAGTTGCTTGGCTTTCATTGGATCGGCATTGTTGATATATCTGAAATGCTCAGGCGAGAAACTAGGAATTCCCTTAAAGCTCATCTGTTCGCCTTCAGTTAAGGTATCACCAATTTTGAAATTTCCGGTGTCGTGTAATCCAACGATGTCGCCGGGATACGAAATGTCTACGATCTCTTTCTTCTCCGCAAAAAACGCATTCGGACTAGAAAATTTCAGATTCTTTCCCTGTCTGACATGCAAATAAGGTTTATTCCTTTCAAAAGTTCCCGATACGATCTTCACAAACGCAAGCCTGTCACGATGCTTTGGATCCATGTTAGCGTGGATCTTAAATACAAAGCCGGACATTTTAGGTTCATCCGGAGCTACCAATCGCGTTTCTGATTCTTTTGGACGAGGTGACGGAGCAATTTCAATAAAGCAGTCAAGCAGTTCTCTCACTCCAAAATTGTTTAGGGCCGAACCGTAAAACACCGGCTGAAGCTTTCCTTCAAGATATAGCTGACGGTCGAACTTCGGATAAACTTCATCAATAAGCTCAAGCTCCTCGCGAAGCCTTTCAGCTGGTTTGCTTCCAATGATCTTTTCAAGCTCCGGGCTTTGAAGATCTGAAAATGCAATAGTTTCTTCTATATTTTTTCGGCTGTCACCGCTGAATAAGTTGATATTCTTCTCCCATAAATTGTAGATTCCCTGAAAGTCATAGCCCATTCCGATCGGAAAGCTTAACGGTGTAACATGAAGCCCAAGCTTTTGCTCAACTTCATCCATCAGATCAAAAGCATCCTTTCCTTCACGGTCGAGCTTGTTGATAAAAACGATCATCGGAATGTTTCGCATCCGACAGACAGCCACGAGTTTTTCGGTCTGTTCCTCGACACCTTTCGCAACGTCAATCACAACAATTACACTGTCAACAGCCGTTAATGTCCTAAAAGTATCTTCAGCGAAATCCTTGTGTCCCGGCGTATCAAGAATATTGATCTTCCGGTTGGCATAGTTGAATGCAAGCACCGAAGTCGACACTGAGATTCCACGTTGCCGCTCGATCTCCATAAAGTCACTCGTCGCTGCTTTCTTGATTTTGTTGTTTTTGACGGCGCCCGCTTCCTGGATCGCACCTCCAAAAAGAAGCAGCTTCTCAGTTAAAGTTGTTTTTCCCGCATCGGGGTGTGATATGATTCCAAATGTGCGCCTTCTCTTAATTTCTTCTGTAAAACTCATGGGTCAATTTATGGACTGCAAAAATAGTATTTTCCTGAGCAATATCAGCTATATACAATAAAGCAGAGAAACATCGTTTTATATCGGCAGCAACAATTTGGACAGCTGTATATTCTGATCGAATTTGTTGCACAATGTGAGCGAATTGTTATTTTTGCTGATTGTTGTCAACTTAAGACATGTTCTTCACTTTAATAAACAATAAAGAATGAAATTAAAACAATTGTTATTCGGATTGATCTTATGCCTTCCGTTAGCATCTTTTGCACAGAATGTTACCAAAGAAGTTCTTTTTACAATTGATGGCAAGCCTTACTACACTGACGAATTCTCGCGCGTCTACAAGAAAAACCTCGACCTTGTTAAAGACGAATCACAGAGAAATCTCGATCAATACCTGCAGCTTTTTGTAGGTTACAAACTAAAGATCAACAAAGCACATAAACTCGGGCTTCAGGATGGTAAACAATACCAAACCGAGCTAAAAAGCTATCGAACGCAACTGGCAAAAAATTACAACACCGATTCAAAAGTTACCAACGAACTTGTTCGTGAGGCTTACGAACGATCGGTTAAAGAAGTCAATGCTTCACATATTTTAATTCTTGTCGACGAAAATGCATCGCCTGCAGATACGCTGTCGGCATTCAAGAAGATTTCCGATATAAGAGAACGCGCGGTTAAAGGTGAAGACTTCGGAACGCTCGCAGCTCAGGTGTCACAAGATCCGTCGGCTAAGGAGAATAAAGGTTCACTTGGTTATTTTTCTGCTTTCCGTATGGTGTACCCATTTGAAGCAGCAGCTTTCAAAACAAAAAAAGGAGAAATCTCAAAGCCACTTCGTACCCGTTTCGGATATCATATAATTAAGGTGCACGATATCCGTGATAACCGCGGTGAACTTACCGTTGCGCATATTATGATATTAAAACCGAGCAAAGATGATCTTGCAGCAGAGCAAAAAGCATCGAGCACAATTAATGATATCTACAAGAAACTTCAGCAGGGTGAAAACTTCAGTGAACTTGCAAGACAATTTTCGGAAGACAAATCTTCAGCAGGAAAAGGCGGTCAGCTAAACCGTTTTGGTTCAGGTCAATTGAGTTCTGAAGAATTTGAAAATGTTGCTTTTTCTCTTACCAAAGAAGGTGAAATCTCGCCTCCGTTCGAAAGCGCTTTTGGATGGCATATTGTAAAATTGATATCGAAACATCCGGTGAAGACTTTCGATGAAATGAAAGCAGAGCTGGAAAACAAAGTTGGAAAAGACGAACGTTCACGCTTAATTGCCGAATCATTGAATGAAAAGCTTCGTAAGAAGTATCCTGTGAAACGCAATGCGAAATTATACACTGCTATTCAAAAGACAGTCAATGATAAGGTCTATGACGGTTCATGGACAGCTCCCGAAAACAAAACTGCGTTTGAAGGAAGCCTGTTCGACTTGCAGGGGAAAGCTGTAAAAGGAACCGACTTTTTGGATTATATAAATACTCAGCAAAAATCAGGTCTTACAATTAAGCCTGTAACTAAACTTACTGATGATCTGTACGAAAAATTCGTAGACCAACAGCTAAACACGTATTATAACGACAACCTCGAAAACGAATTTCCCGAGTTTGCAGCTGTGATGGAAGAATATCGTGATGGGCTTCTGCTTTTTGACCTGATGGAAAAAGAAATCTGGGAAAGGTCAAAAACTGATACTATCGGTTTGAAAAAATACTACGATACACACCAGTCGGAATATCAATGGAAAAGCCGTGTTGAAGCAACTGTGATCTCATCAACAAATCAGGATATAATCAAAAAGGCACAAAAGTTCCTTAAACAAAAGAAAGATGTTGATTTCATTAAATCAAAACTGAATACTGCAGATGTCGTTAACGTAATGGCCAGCAACGGCACATACGAAGAAGGAAATCCTGCACTGCCTAAAGCTACTGCGTTTAAAAAAGGAATTTCAGACATTACCAAAGAAGGCGAGTACTACTTTGTCACCAAAGTCGAAAAAGTGCTTCCCGCAGGTCCAAAAAGCTTCGAAGATGCAAGAGGAAAAGTCACAAACGATTATCAGCAATATCTTGAGGAAAACTGGGTGAAAGACCTGAAGCAGGAGTTTACGGTTAATGTAAATAATACGGTATTCGAAAACGTAAAGCTGCAATTGAAATCATAACTTGATGCTGAAAATGCTGCCTGTTCTTTTGTTGACGCTGTTCATTATTTCATGTAATAGGTCAACAGATGATTCCGCATCACAAGCAGTTGCCCGTGTCAATGATTCTTATCTTATGCGTGACAGCATTGTCGGGATCGTACCGCCGGGAAGTTCGAAAGAAGACAGCGTGTTATTCGTCAGGAGCTTTATCGACAGGTGGGCTCGCCAGAAGCTGCTTCTCAAAGGTGCAGAGGTAAATCTTAACAAAACTAAGAAAGCCGGACTCGATCTGCTTGTACGTCAATATAAAAATGACCTCTATACAAAAGCTTATATCGAAGACCTGGTGACGGCAAATGTCGACTCACTGATTAGCGACGACGAGCTTAAGGCATATTATCAGGAAAATAAACTTAATTTTCTCACAAATGGCACCCTCGTCAGGCTGAGATACATACATTTGCAAAAAGATAATCCACGGCTTGAAAACATCAGGAACAGGTTCTTTGATTTCAGAAAATCCGACAGGAAATTCTGGGAGAATTATGCCCTGCAGTTCAAAAGTTTTGCGTTCAACGATTCGGTTTGGGTCGACATTAGCCAGGTATATTCAAGGCTTCCGTTCATCAACCCAAACAACCGCGACCATTTCATCGTTCCCGGTAGATCGATTCAGCAGCCTGATTCAACCGATGTTTATCTCGTAAAGATTCTTGGCGTTATTCAGCCAAATCAGGTCAGTCCGTTCGAGTACCTTAAACCTACTCTTCGCGAAGTGATCCTGAATCGCCGTAAACTGGCACTTATTAAAAAATTTGAAAAAGAAATTACCGATGATGCGCTCAAAAATAAAACATATGAAATTTACAAATAAGCTTCTGATTGCAGGCTGCGCCCTATTTACATCATTGCTTTCTGCACAAGAAGTCATTCCTGAACCTGCAGTAGCCGAAAATACGCCGCCGCCAACTGGACAAAGACAAAAAATAGACGGCGTCATAGCAACTGTCGGAGATTATCTAATTCTTGACTCTGATATCGATAAGACTTACCTTGAGCTTACAAGCCAGGGCGCTTCTGTTAAAGATATTTCACGTTGCCAGATGCTTGGAAAATTGCTGGAAGACAAACTTTACGCACACCAGGCGATCCAGGATAGTATTGTCGTTACCGACGAGCAGGTAAACGAAAAGCTAAACAGTCAGATGGGATATATGGTTGAGCAGCTCGGCACGGTTGACAAAGTTGTAAAATACTTTAAGAAAGAAAGCGAAGAAGAGCTGAGAACCGACCTGTTCGAGATCCTAAAGCTAAACACCCTGACCGAAGAAATGCAGCGCAAAATTGTTGATGAGGTCGAGATCACGCCGGAAGAAGTGCGTACTTTCTTCAAATCGATTCCACAAGATCAGCTTCCTGTTTTCGGTGCTGAAATGGAAGTTGCGCAGATCGTCATCGTTCCCAAAGTCACCGAAGCTGAAAAGCAGGTTGTCATTGACAAGCTAAAACAATTCAAGAAAGAAATTCAGGAAGGCGCAAGCTTTTTCAGTAAAGCCGTACTCTATTCGCAGGATCCGGGATCGCGCTCAAACGGCGGATTTTATAAAATGACCCGCAAGACGCCATTCATCAAAGAATTTAAAGATGTAGCGTTCAGCCTTGCAGAAGGTGAAATTTCAGAGCCGTTCGAAACCGAGTTTGGATATCATATTATTTACGTTGAAAAAATACGCGGCCAAGAAGTCGACCTTCGTCACATCTTGCTTACGCCGAAAGTATCCGAAGAGGCGATGACAGAAGCGAAAGAGCGCGCAATCACCATCAGAAAGCGTATCGAAGATAAAGAGATCACGTTTGCCGATGCTGCACGTACTTTATCAGACGAAAAGGAAACCCGTGCAAACGGCGGCGTTTTAATCAATCCGAAAACTCAGGATACACGTTTCGAACTCACAAAAATGGATCCTGCGCTTTACGGCCAGGTATCAAACCTAAAGGAAAATGAAGTATCGCAGCCTATGATCGACGAAGATCCTTCCGGCAAGAAATCATACAAACTGATGATGGTCACGAACCGGTACGATTCCCACACAGCCGATTATTCGCTTGACTACATCCGCATCAAAAATCTTGCGCTGAAAGAAAAGCAGATCAAGAGAATAGGCGAGTGGTCAGAAGAAAAAATCAAGGAAACCTACATCAAGATCAACGGCGAATACCGCGATTGCACGTTCGCTAACAACTGGATGAAAAAGTAGGCAGCACAACATAATAGCCGTAATCAGCAGATGTCCCGCTTTCGCCTTTATCTCTTCGCTGCGCTGCGAGGATATCGGCTCAATCGGGGCTGAATTCAACCATATCGCTTTCATTAGCTTATAAAAACACAAAACAACGTATGTCTGACGTAGCAGCAATTCAAAACCTCGTTCAGAAGAGAAACGAACTAAAAAAAGAAATTTCACGCATCATCATAGGCCAGGATGTGGTCGTCGACCAGATTTTGCTTAGCATCTTCGCCGGCGGACACGCACTTTTAGTCGGAGTTCCAGGATTGGCAAAGACACTGATGGTCAATACCATTGCGCAGGCTTTGGGACTCGACTTCAAACGGATCCAGTTTACGCCCGATCTGATGCCATCTGATATTCTCGGAAGCGAAATTCTCGATGAGAACCGTCATTTCAAATTCATCAAAGGGCCATTGTTCGCAAATATCATCCTTGCCGATGAGATCAACCGAACGCCGCCAAAAACTCAAGCCGCGCTACTTGAAGCGATGCAGGAACGTGCAGTAACAATTGCAGGTCAGAACTATAAAATGGCGCTTCCATACTTCGTATTGGCAACACAAAACCCGATCGAGCAGGAAGGAACATATCCGCTTCCAGAAGCGCAATTAGACCGTTTCATGTTCGCGATCAAACTTGATTATCCTTCGTTCGCCGAAGAAGTTGAAGTTGTCCGCAGCACAACGGCAGATAATAAAGTCAATATAAATCCATTGTTTCAGGCTCAGGAGATCATCGACTTCCAGCAGCTGATCAGGCGAATTCCGGTTGCCGATAATGTGATCGAATACGCCGTGACCTTGGTTAGCAAAACTCGTCCCGACAACCCATTATCAAACGAGTTCATCAAAAATTATTTGGATTGGGGTGCTGGTCCGCGAGCATCGCAAAACCTGATCCTCGGAGCCAAAGCCCATGCGGCATTCAATGGTAAATTCTCCCCGGATATTGAAGATGTCCAGGCAGTTGCAACCGGAATCCTTCGCCACCGGATCATCAAAAACTACAAAGCCGACGCCGAAGGAATCACCGAAGAGGCCATCATCGCAAAACTCATGTAAAATAAAAAATTCGGCTAACCACCGGATTTTTTTATTATGGAACAGTTTTAAGCCATTGCTCGGGCCGTGCAAAAAAAAATCCGCGAAAATCTTCGCAATCAGTAGCTAAAAAAAATTCGTGCATTAGTGGCTAATTCGCTAACCCTCAACTCGTGACTCTAAAAATCCGCCGTAATCTGCGCAATCAGTGGCTAAAAAAGTTCATGCATTAGTGGCTAATTCGCTAACCCTCAACTCGTGACTCTAAAAATCTGCGAAAATCTGCGCAATCAGTGGCTAAAAAAATTCATGCATTAGTGGCTAATTCGCTAACCTTCAACTCGTGGCTCTAAAAAGAAAATCCGTGAAAATCTGCACAATCCGCCTAAAAAAAATTAGTGCATTAGTGGCTAACTCGCTAACCCTCAACACGTGACTCTAAAAATCTGCGCAATCAGTGGCTCAAAATATTCATGCATTAGTGGCTAACTCGCTAACCTTCAACTCGTGGCTCTAAAAAAAATCCGTGAAAATCTGCACAATCCGTGGCTAAAAAAATTCGTGCATTAGTGGCTGTCCTTCAAATTGTCATTTAAAATCTCATCAAGCTCCCCATCATAAAAAAACAAAAACATACTTCCCATCATATCCTGATCTTCCTCAGTAGTATTATCCACAGTCAACACCAACTCATAATCATGATCTGCGTATAGCCAAACGCCTTCCTCCGAAGAAAACTGCTCAACATCAGCCAATCCAACTCTGTCCTTATGATTAATGATCTTGCTCACAAAAACCGCTTTTTGCTGAGTTTTATTAAACAACGTAATCGAAGTCGCAAAAGGGTGAACATGAATCGCCGCAGCATGAAGCCGCAAGCTATCAACAATCTGAAGCTGTTCATCAATCGAACTCCGATATGAACTCTTCCCCGGCGCAATCACCCAATGTCCCGATAGCTTTCCACCATGGCCATCATCATAGCTATGATTTCCAGTTTCAACCGGAATGCATTGATCAGTTCCCGGATCAAGAGGAGATTTGAACGGGTCGCTTTTATCGTATGGCAACATGATAAAAACAGTTCGGCTCATTAAAGGCTTCTTCACCTCTTTAGTATATGAAATTGCAATCTCATGCTTCACCTGAAAAACTGTATCTTTTTTATTATGGTTCAGCGACTGTGTAGTCACATACAACAAATCATTGCCTTTCATCGGAACGCCGTAACCTTTTGGAAAATCAAAATCTTCAAGTCCGTGTGAAAGCGACGTCATTCTGGGATATTGCTTTCCAATCCTGTTTTCCAATCCTAAGTTGCTGTAGTACTTCACGTCGTTGAAATCGACATTGGTATGACATATATAATCATCAGAAACCCTTTCACCATTTTTGGCAGCGACCGCTTTTACATGAAAGCCCGTCAGCCAGACAACATCCGAATCTTGCGAGATCATAACATAGTCAGATGATTTTGGTCCTTCCATCGATTTATAAATATTATCAATGACAAATGTGGGTGAAATCATCCTATGCTGACTTCCTTCGGAATTGACATTCCACTTGTTGTCGACGACTCCCAACTTATGCAGTAATGTAGTTTTTATGATCGCCTTATGCCTGTTTGATCGCGTGGCGTAAATGGCAACCCCAGCAAGAATAAGCGCGATTATGCCTGCAATACCAATTTTATATATCTTTGATTTTGACATGGTACAAACATACATTTTTACATGATTGCGAACCAGCCTGAGGTGCGCAAAGTTTTTGGCCTTGATCTTCTAAGGGTTCTGGCGATTGTGCTTGTCCTGGCGTCTCATTCACTGTGGATTTATTCAGGTTATCACAGCATGCTGACAAGATCGATTGACTTTCTGGGATCGATGGGAGTTGAGCTTTTCTTTGTACTAAGTGGCTTTTTGGTCGGAGGCAGCATGCTTCGGCTTTTTGTCCGTGAAACATACAACATACATTCGGTTTATTTTTTTCTTAGCCGCCGCGCACTTCGAATCATGCCCGTATACTTTCTGATATTGCTGATAAATATTGCTGTCGCATATATAATTGGTTATTCGGCGACAGGAGCGTGGAGATACTTTTTCTTTCTTCAAAATTTTGCTTCGCCAATGTTGCCTTTTTTTCCTGAATCGTGGAGCATGCCGATCAAGGAGCTGCCATATTTTGCAATTCCAATTATGCTATTGCTGGTTTCACTGTTGTTCAAGCACCTTAAAAGGAACTATATCTTTCTGATATTTACCTTATTTTTAATTGCAATACCGCTGGTTCTCAAGATTAAATTCCATTTTAGCAATCCGGAAATCTCACTCGCTGATTGGAACATCTCTTTGCGATCAGTAGTTATCTACCGAGTCGATTCAGTTATGATCGGCGTATTATTCGCCTGGATCCGCCATAACTACCAACAAAAGTGGATTGATCTACGATTTAAAGCAGCAATGTGCGGAGCGGTTTTATGGATGTTAATATGCATCGCGGTAGGATCTGCGAAAGTTAACTTAGAAAATACTCCATTTTTATGGAACGTACTTTTGCTTCCGGTCATCAGCATTGCCACCTCCTTATTTTTGCCGATGCTTTCAGATTGGCAAAGCGGTCCAAAGTTTCTTGAACTTCCTGTTCGTTTCCTGGGCGACCTTTCATACCTGATCTATCTCATCCATTATAGCTTGGTTCTTTTTTTAATGAAGTATTTTTTGGAAGTTGACGGGCTGGGCCTTTGGCAGCTTAATCTCTTCGCAATAGGTTATTTGGCAATTACCATCAGCATCAGCTGGTTCCTGCACCAGACTTTTGAAAAGCCGATGTTACGATTACGAAAAACACGCACATTATGATAAATACCAATGATGATAACCGCGTCTTCGGACTCGATCTGATGAGGACAACTGCAATTTGTCTGGTTTTGATCGGACACTGTGGCTGGATATATCCCAATGACCAGGATGTTTTGTCACAGCTCTTTGCGTTCTCTGCGTTTATGGGCGTCGAGGTTTTCTTCGTACTCAGTGGCTTCCTGATCGGCCGAATTCTTTTTAAAATATATACAACAACTGAGTTTACGTGGAGTGATATCATAACGTTTCTAAAAAGACGCTGGTTCCGAACAGTGCCAAACTACTATTTGATTCTGATCGTCAACATCATTATTGGTCTTGCAATCGGTTATCAGCTTGATGAGCTTTGGCGCTACTTTTTCTTTCTGCAGAATTTTAGCACTGCAATGCTGCCGTTCTTTACTGAATCCTGGAGCTTACCCGTCGAAGAATTTGCATATATATTACTTCCGGCATCACTGTTCATTGCGCTGTCTATTCGTCCTAAAGATGATAAAAAGCTGCTGTTTCTGGCAGTTGCGCTGGCGCTCATCCTAATTTTTATTATCTGCAAGATCATCAATCACATGTATGATCCGTCACCAACTATATATGAATGGAACCTTGGGGTGAAATCAGTTGTTGTCTTTCGTGTCGACTCAATTATTATCGGAGTTCTCTACGCATGGTTATCTCTGGTATTTGTCGGGATCTGGAAACGTTTCAAAATCATCTTGGCTGTCGTCGGAGCTCTTGGAATGTGCTTCTTCCTGATTGGCGTCGGCTACTTCAGGCTTTTTATTGATCAGTATCCAATATTTTGGAACATCGTTTATCTTCCTCTAACTTCGCTTTCAATCGGCCTTTTTCTCCCGCTGTTGTCCGACTGGAAAAGTTCATGGTCGATTATCAAAAAGCCGGTTACATTCATCAGCCTGATCTCATACTCATTGTACCTGATCCATTATAGCGTAACGCTCCAAACCATGAAACAAATTGTACCATCTGATGAGCTAAAGGGAACCGCCTTGGTTATCTTTCTTTTGTGTTATCTGGCAATCACATTCGCCCTCAGCACGATTTTATATAAGTTTTATGAAAAACCGGTGACAGACAGGCGCGACAACTAGTTAGAAATTCGTAATTTAGATAGGTTCTTTATTCGACTAGCATTTTAAAGCAAGAACAGAATTTAAGTATTCGCAGCATCTATCGATTTAAATACGACATTAGAGATTAATCGATTATTTTTTGGATTATTCGTAAATAATGATCGTTCTGCCGACATTGATGGAGATATGTCGGTGAAATTGAAAAAACGTTGAAGATTCATCATGATTTCGTACTTTTGCAAAACAAAATAAACACATACTATGGCTTTTGATATTGAAATGATCAAGAAGGTTTACGAGAATATGCCATCACGTGTCGACAAGGCGCGCGAACTGGTAGGTCATCCTCTTACCTTATCGGAAAAAATATTATACGCACACCTTTGGGAAGGCGAACCACGTAAAGCTTATACTAGAAGTAAGGATTATGTCGACTTTGCTCCGGATCGCGTTGCTTGTCAGGATGCGACCGCACAAATGGCATTGCTACAGTTTATGCACGCACAAAAACCCAAAGTGGCTGTTCCTACAACCGTGCATTGCGATCACCTGATCCAGGCCAAAATTGACGCCGCAACCGATCTTGCCCGCGCTAAGAGCCAAAGCAACGAGGTTTTCGAATTTTTATCATCTGTTTCAAATAAATATGGAATCGGTTTCTGGAAGCCGGGTGCCGGAATTATACATCAGGTTGTTCTTGAAAACTATGCATTTCCGGGCGGAATGATGATAGGAACGGATTCACATACTGTAAACGCAGGTGGACTCGGAATGATTGCAATCGGTGTTGGTGGTGCTGATGCTGTGGACGTAATGTCCGGAATGGCTTGGGAATTAAAGTTTCCGCGACTGATTGGAGTAAAATTAACCGGAAAGCTTTCAGGATGGACAGCTCCAAAAGACGTTATTCTAAAAGTCGCAGGAATTCTTACTGTAAAAGGTGGAACCGGGGCGATCATCGAGTATTTCGGTGAAGGCGCTCGCGCAATGTCATGTACTGGAAAATCTACAATATGTAATATGGGTGCTGAAGTTGGTGCAACAACATCAACCTTCGGATATGACGAATCAATGGGCCGATACCTTCGCTCAACAAATCGTGCCGACGTAGCTGATGCCGCCGATCAAATTTCGCGATATCTTACTGCTGACGATGAAGTCTATGCTAATCCGGAAGCATATTT
Organism: Flavobacterium sp.; assembly: GCA_036399435.1. Taxonomy (GTDB): domain Bacteria; phylum Bacteroidota; class Bacteroidia; order Flavobacteriales; family Flavobacteriaceae; genus Flavobacterium. The sequence goes on along the minus strand of DASWND010000062.1, from coordinate 2,183 downwards.
TGATCAGGTTATCGAGATCAACTTATCTGAACTTGAACCATATCTAAACGGACCTTTCACGCCGGATCTTGCTACTCCGATTTCAAAAATGAAGGAAGAGGCGATCAAAAATGACTGGCCACTAAAAATTGAATACGGGCTTATTGGTTCATGTACGAACTCATCATACGAAGATATCTCACGTTCAGGCTCGCTTGCACGCCAGGCAGCTGCAAAAAAATTAAAACCTAAAGCGCACATTACAATCAACCCGGGTTCCGAACTTGTACGCTATACAATGGAAAGAGATGGATACATGAAAACTTTCGATGATGTTGGCGCTGTGGTATTTGCTAATGCATGCGGACCATGTATCGGAATGTGGGATCGTGAAGGTGCCGAAAAAGAACAACGAAATACTATCGTTCATTCGTTCAATCGTAACTTCTCAAAACGTGCCGATGGTAATCCAAACACGCTTGCGTTCGTTGGTTCACCCGAGCTTGTGATCGCAATGGCAATTGCAGGAGACCTTGGCTTTAATCCAATGACTGATACCTTGATCAACGAAGACGGAATGGAAGTCATGCTCGACGAACCAACTGGTTTCGAACTTCCTCCAAACGGTTTCGCAGTTGAAGACGCAGGTTATCAGGCGCCGGCAGAAGACGGATCGCATGTACAGGTTCTTGTCAGCCCCGAATCAGAAAGGCTTCAGCTTCTTGCGCCATTCGAACCATGGGATGGAAACAATATCATGGGCGCGAAACTTCTGATCAAAGCTTTTGGAAAATGTACCACAGATCATATTTCTATGGCTGGGCCATGGCTTCGTTTCCGCGGTCACCTGGATAATATTTCAAACAACATGCTTATCGGCGCGATCAATGCATTCAACCAAAAAGCAAATTCTGTTAAAAACCAGTTGACAGGAACTTACGATACGGTTCCAAACGTTCAGCGAGCTTACAAAGCTGCCGGAATTCCGACTGTCGTTGTTGGTGATCATAACTACGGCGAAGGTTCATCACGTGAACATGCTGCAATGGAGCCGCGTTTTCTTGGCGTGAAAGTCGTGCTTGTGAAATCTTTTGCACGAATTCACGAGACGAATCTGAAAAAACAGGGAATGCTCGGACTCACATTCGCCAACGAAGCTGATTACGATCTTATCCGTGAGAACGATAAATTTAATTTTATCGATCTAAAAGAATTTGCACCGGGCAAGCCATTAACCATTGAACTTGTTCATGACGATGGCACAACCGATACAATCTTGGCTAATCACACTTACAACGAAGGCCAGATTGGCTGGTTTGTAGCAGGTTCAGCACTAAATTTGATCGCAGCTGCGGGTCACGCTTAATTTATAGAATCTACTTTATAACTAAATATCCGCTTCATTTGAGGCGGATTTTTTTTTGAAGCTGTTTCCTGCTGTCCGTTCCACTCTTTTTTGCCGCGCCGCAATTATGTTATTTCAACGCAGCTAAAATTTTCCTCCGCAGTCGAGAGGCAAAAAAGGAGTTCACTGCCATCAGGGCTAGGCTTTTTAACAAATATTTATATCTTTAGGCAACCAATAACAGAACAATGGACAACAACGAAAACCAGGATTTTAAAAGGGAACTAGGTTTACTCGACGGCACAATGCTCGTCGTCGGATCAATGATTGGATCCGGAATATTTATCGTCAGTTCAGATATGGTTCGGCAAGTCGGTTCTGCCGGATGGCTGCTGCTGATCTGGGCTTTAACCGGAGTTTTTACAATTATTGCTGCGGTAAGTTATGGTGAGCTCAGCGCGATGTTTCCAAAAGCCGGCGGTCAGTACGTCTACCTGCGTGAAGCTTATAATAAACTGATTGCCTTTTTATATGGGTGGAGTTTCTTCGCGGTGATCCAAACCGGAACAATTGCGGCTGTAGGTGTTGCTTTTTCAAAGTTTGCTGCATATTTATATGAACCTGTAAGCGACCAGAACGTTCTTTATGAAATTGGTGCGTTTAAGCTAAATGCAGCGCAATTGGTTTCAATCGTTACTATAGTTCTGCTTACATATCTCAACAGCCGAGGAGTCAAAAACAGCAAAATATTGCAGACTGTGATGACCATCATTAAGATTTTGTCATTGCTTGGCCTGATCGTTTTTGGATTGCTGCTTGCGGCAAGCGCAGACGTCTGGGATGCCAACTGGGCAAATCC
>DASWND010000061.1:0-17559 GCA_036399435.1 Flavobacterium sp. | reverse complement strand
ATGAGTTGAACCTACTGATGCCATGCTTCCTTTTGTATTTTTGTTGAGAGGTGAAAGTAGTATTGCACCACCAAGTCCGGCGCCATACAAACTTGAAAGCGGACCTTTTATAATTTCGGCTTGTGCAATCGTTTCAATGTTAAGATCTTCGATTGTAGTTTCGCTGTCGCCGGATGTAAGCGGAATGCTGCCGAAAAACGCGCGGATCTTATTTGTTCCGTATGGAGTCCGAGCCCCGATTCCGCGTATGGAGATCCTGTTGGTATTCAAAGCTCCGGTTTGCATATAAATGCCCGGAACGCTGTTTATAACCTGCGAAATATCAACAAGATTATTGCCTTGAAGATCCGCTGAAGATAATATTGCAATTGAAGCCGGAGCATTAAGCAAGCTGTCGTTAATGTGAAATCCACCAATAAAAACTTCCCGAAGATGTGTTGGAGCCGGGATAGAATCGTTTGCTGCAGCCTGTCCGAAACCGTGATTTAGCGATAAAAAACTAATGAGCAAACAGCATAACTTATTCATAATTTTAAGGCGTTTTAATCTCTAAATTATGACTTTCTCAGCCGGATTGCTAAAGCACTTTTAATATTAAATATACTTTAACATTAACAAAACACATATAATTAGTACATTTATGAAAGGTCGTTTACAATTGATATATATTTGCCAATTATTTAAAACCCGTTAAGTGATACAACTTCACGATAAAGAATTTGTTCCGTTTATTTCGGCTGAAGAAATTGATTTTGCACTGCAGAGAATGGCGAGTGAGGTCGAAGCTGACTTTGCAGATGACGTACCGGTATTTATTGGCGTTTTAAATGGCGCCTTCATGGTAGTTGCAGATTTTCTGAAGCACTATAAAAAGCCCTGCGAAGTGAGTTTTATAAAGTTATCTTCTTATGAGGGAACATCTTCCACACATGAAATAAAACAATTGATCGGCATCAGCCAGAATTTATCAGGACGAACCGTTGTAGTCATTGAAGACATTGTCGATACCGGAAACACATTAGCCGAACTAAAAAGGTTGTTTAAAGAACAAGATGTAAAGCACTTCAAGATGGCAACGCTATTCTTAAAGCCTGACGCATATAAAAAAGATATTAAAATAGATTACGTCGGTATTCGGATTCCTGATAAATTTATTGTCGGCTTCGGACTTGATTATGACGGCCTGGGGCGGAATTTACCTGAAGTATATCAACTTAAATAAACATTGCAAAAAACGTAAATGATCAATATCGTACTATTTGGCAAACCTGGCGCGGATTTGAAATTAAAAGGAGGACAGCCAGTGGCTGTCAGGTATATATCTGAGAACAAGAACAAAAATGATTAACATAGTTTTATTTGGCAAACCTGGAGCTGGAAAAGGAACTCAAGCTGAAGTTTTAAAAGAAAATTTTAATTTAACACATATCTCAACCGGCGACGTCTTCAGATACAATTTAAAGAACAACACGGATCTTGGCAAAGAAGCAAAGGAATATATGGACAAAGGTGAACTCGTTCCCGATGAACTGACGATAAAGATGCTGCAGGATGAGGTTGAAAAACATCCCGATACTGCAGGATTTTTGTTTGATGGATTTCCACGGACCATCGCGCAGGCTGAAGCACTGGATAAATTTCTCGAAAGCAAAGCATGGGAAGTGACCGGAACAATTGCACTCGAAGCCGACGATGAGGTTCTCGTAAAAAGGCTTCTTGAACGCGGCAAAACCAGCGGACGCCCCGATGACCAGGACGAAGAGAAGATCAGGTTCAGATATCAGGAATACAACCAGAAAACAGCACCATTAATAGAATACTATACTAACCAAAATAAATTTCACCCTGTGAACGGGATTGGCTCAGTAGCTGAAATTACCTCGCGCTTAATCGCGGTGATTGAAAAGCTGTAGCCGAATCAACCATGGAAATAACAATAATATTTTTCCTTATCATCTTGAACGGCCTCTTTTCCATGTCGGAAATTGCGCTGATTTCCGCAAGAAAAAACAGGCTTGAATTTGCCGCAAAGAAAGGTAACCGAAGCGCACAAACAGCTTTGGATCTTGCCAACTCACCGAACAAATTTTTATCGACCGTCCAAATCGGAATTACTCTCATTGGAATTCTAACCGGTATTTTTAGCGGCGACAGGATTACCAAAGATGTCCGAGCATATTTGATCGAAACAGACCTGTTCAAAGCATCTTACGTTGACTCAATCTCCGTCGTAATCGTTGTTCTTGTGCTGACTTTTTTCTCATTAGTTTTAGGAGAATTGCTGCCAAAACGGATAGGCATGAACCATCCTGAAGCAATTGCCAAAGCCATGGCGCTTCCGATGAAATTTGTGTCAATAGCCACCGCGCCATTTATCTGGCTGTTAACAGTTTCGACCGAGTTTTTGCTGAAAATACTGATGATAAAACCTTCGGCCGACGGTAAAGTCACCGAAGAAGAAATTAAAGCCATCATTAAAGAAGGTACAGAAGGCGGAGAAGTGCAGGAAATTGAGCAAGATATAGTGGAGCGCGTTTTTCACATTGGCGACCGAAAGATCAACTCACTAATGACGCACAGAAAAGCTGTAAAGCTGCTTCCTGTAAGTGCCGATAAAAACCATGTCCGCGATTTGATGCTTGATGAATTACACTCGATCTATCCTGTGTATGGCGACAATTATGATGATATTCTCGGCGTTGTTAATCTGAAGAGCATCTTCGCAAATTTTGAAAATGAAAACTTCAACCTGTCCGAGATCATGACCGAAGCGCCATTTATGATGGAGCAGACGACGGCATATAAAGCTTTGGAGAGTTTTAAGACAAGCGGAATCCACTATGCATTGGTTTCTGATGAATACGGAGACTTTGAAGGTATAATTACGCTGAATGATATTTTGGAAGCACTCGTTGGCGATGCATCAGATTTCTATCGCGAAGATTTCAAGCTTGTCGAGCGCGAAGATGGAACCTGGATGGTTGACGGACACTATTCGCTGCACGACTTTTTGACGTTTTTCGAACTGGATGAATTGATCAATGATTACGACGTCACAACCGTAAGCGGACTCATAATGACCGAATTGTCGTTCATTCCCAAGGAAGGCCAGAAGCTGATCTGGAACGAATATGAACTCGAAGTCATTGACATGGACGGCGCGATGATAGACAAGGTTCTGGTGCGTTCACTCGAAAAAGAACAGGATCAGGCGGATAGCTAATTTATTTAGGAGCTATTTCCTGCTGTACGCTATATCTTTTTTGCCGCCACCCCTAACCCCTCCAAAGGAGGGGAACCAGCAAAAAAGGATACCGCTTCCATCAGGGCTAAAGCTGATCGTTAAGTTGCAGCTCACGTTCTCCATGATGAACAAACAGTTCATCTTTAAACTATACATTTAACCCTTCACCCAAAACCCAATACCCAACACCAACACCCAATACCTAATAAGATGACTGAGGGAAACTTCGTAGACTACGTTAAAATATATGTTTCCTCCGGAAAAGGAGGAAAAGGCTCAACACACCTTCACCGTGAGAAATTCATTGAAAAAGGTGGTCCCGACGGTGGCGACGGCGGTCGTGGTGGCCATGTTTATCTTGTCGGTAACAAAGAACTATGGACACTTTTTCACCTCAAATTTGCACGTCACGTAAAAGCCGGACACGGCGGCGATGGCGGGAGCGACCGAAGCACCGGAGCTGACGGTGAAGATAAATACATCGAAGTTCCGCTTGGAACTGTAGTTCGCGATAAAGAAAGCAATGAGATCTTATTTGAGATCACCGAACATGGCGAAAAGCGTATTGTAGCAAAAGGCGGCAAAGGCGGACTCGGGAACTGGCATTTCAGGAGCTCCACAAATCAAACGCCGCGCTATGCACAACCCGGACTCCCATCAGAAGAAATGGATGTCGTTCTAGAATTAAAAGTCCTCGCAGATGTTGGCCTTGTAGGTTTTCCAAATGCAGGAAAATCAACATTGCTTTCGGTGCTGACTTCGGCGAAGCCAAAAATAGCCGATTACCCGTTTACGACTCTCAAGCCTAATTTAGGCATTGTAAATTATCGTGATTACAGATCATTTGTTATTGCCGATATTCCCGGAATTATCGAAGGCGCAGCTGAAGGAAAAGGTCTCGGACATTACTTCTTACGCCACATCGAACGAAATTCAACTTTGTTGTTTCTAGTTCCGGCGGATGCGCCTAATATTAGAGATGAATATGAAATCCTCGTAAATGAGCTTCGGAAATACAATCCTGAAATGCTGGACAAAGAACGCCTTCTGGTTGTTTCAAAATCTGATATGCTTGATGAAGAACTTCAGATCGAGATGAAGAAAGACCTCGACAAATCACTTGAAGGCATTCCGTATTTGTTCATTTCGTCGCTGGCATCACAAGGATTGACAGAACTGAAAGATAAGTTATGGCAGATGCTTAATACTACAACATAAAAAAAAGGATGCTTCGCAGCATCCTTTTTTTTATAGATTCGGTATCCGGAGAACTTGTCCGGGATAGATTTCATCTGGATCTTTTAACATGGGTTTGTTTGCCTCGAAGATCACGTCAAATTTTTTGGCATCTCCGTAATACGTCTGTGCGATTTTTGAAAGCCAGTCGCCTTCGGCAACGGTGTGATATCTCGCTTCAGGAGCAGGCGTTTTGACTTTCATCTGGTTATCGACCTTATCGACGCCTTCCACATTTCCGACAGCCAGAACGATCCTCTCGGAATCTGACTGCTTGTCGACGTCGCCTTTTAAGATAACATCATCACCTTGTACCATGATCAAAACATTTTGATACGGAAGGCCAAGCCCTTTAACGTAAGCGAGCAAAGCTTCTGCTTTCTTCTGTGCGCTTTGTGCCGGTGGTGCTGCCGGTTCTACAGTTGGAAGCACTTTTTTTCCTGCTTTTTTATTAAATGAAAAAAATCCCATAGTTGATTGTTTAGTTGTTTTTTGTTTTAAATACTTCGTTGTTAAAGGTTCGTTGTTCAAAATTCAACCTTCAAAAAACAACGAATGATGAACAAAGAATTTTGAATGTTGAAGTTCAAGTCTACCCTAAGTTACACCTTTGTTCATTACGCTTCACCAGCACGATTTGTAAAATATAGTTAAACTATACCGTGAAGCGCGACAGGGGTTGCAGCGGCAGCCTCGCAGCGCAGCGAAGAGCTACAGCGGAAGACCCGGCCGTTCGCCCGTATTCCGTTTTGAGCTATTCTGATTTTAGGCCTATATTTAAGTTGTATGCGCAAAAAAAAGTATCTTAGCACCTCAAATTTTGCCGCAAGTGTAACATCTTACGCAAGTGGTAGACTACTTGACATATTTCTAACTCATATTCAATTCAAATGAAAAAAGTGATCTTGTTCTTCACCATGTGCCTGATGGCGTTTCCGGTGAAGGCTGACGAAGGCATGTGGTTTCTGATGTTCATCGAAAGGCTGAACCACCGCGACATGCAAAAAATGGGTCTTCAACTGACCGCAGAAGAAATTTACAGCATCAACAACCATAGCCTTAAAGATGCGATCGTGCAATTTAACGGCGGTTGTACTGCGGAAATGATCTCGAAAAACGGACTCGTCCTTACTAATCACCACTGTGGTTACGATGCCATTGCTGAACTTTCTACTGCAGATAATAATTACCTTAAAAATGGTTTCTGGGCAAAAGACCACAAATCTGAATTAAAGCCAAAATCATTGTTTGTTCGTTTCTTCGTAAGAATGGACGACGTTTCAAAAAGAATACTGTCGAAAGTCAACGACAAAATGACAGAAGACGAGCGCACAAAAGCTATCCAGCAGGAAATGGCGCTTATTGAAAAAGAAAACAACGAAGGCGGAAAATACACGGTTTCTGTGCGTCCATTCTTTCAGGGCAATGAATACTATTATTTCGTTTATCAGGATTATAACGATGTTCGACTTGTAGGTACGCCTCCTGAAAGTATCGGAAAATTTGGTGGAGATACCGACAACTGGGAATGGCCTCGCCACACAGGTGACTTTTCAATGTTCCGGGTTTATGGAGACGCAGCTGGAAATCCTGCTGAATACAGCACCAGCAACGTTCCTTTGCAGCCAAAACACCACCTTCCTGTAAGTTTGAAAGGTGTTAAAGAAAATGATTTTGCAATGATCCTCGGTTATCCTGGACGTACAAACAGATGGATGCCTGCAGGCGGAATCGAGCAAAACGTAAAGTATGCTTATCCTGCTTGGGTTGAAGGTGCGAAAACCGGAATGGACGTGATGAAGAAGTACATGGATAAAGATGCGTCAATCAATCTTGCTTACGCTTCTAAATATGCTTCGACTGCCAATTATTGGAAAAACCGTCAGGGAATGATCGACGCGTTGTCTAAAGCCGGAACAGCAAAAACAAAAACCGGACTTGAAACTAAGTTCAACGAGTGGGCAAACAAGCCTGAGAACAAAGCTAAGTATGGCAATGTTGTTTCAACAATCAACAACTACTACAATACTACTAATCTAAAATCTCGTCACGATAACTATTTGCAGCAGCTGCTTCGTACAAGCGCTTACGGAATGATGCCGGCTGTTCTTGGCAACACGCTTATGCAGTACAGCAAAGAAAACGATGCGAAACGTGCTGAGATGCGTCCGAAGATCCAGGACATGATCGATAACTATTATGCAGAATTTCACGCTCCGCTTGAGCAGGACGTTCTTGCTGCGCAATTAGATTTGTACACTTCAAAAGGTGCTGAATACGGATTAACTCCAATGATTTCGGAACTGAAAGCTAAAAATGGCGGCGACTTTACAGCTTTTGTAAAAGATGCAGCTTCTAAAAGTATGTTTGCAAGCAAGCAGTCAGTTGAAGCTTTCTTGAACAATCCTGTTGCAGAAACACTTTCTTCAGATCCATTGTTCGCAGTATCTTCGGATCTTTTGACGAAGATCCGTGCAAGGAATGACGAACAGATCAAGCTTGACAACGATTTCGGAAAAGCTTTCCGCGTTATGGTTGAAGGACTTCGTGAATCAAAATTGAACACAATTCAATATCCTGACGCCAACTCAACATTGCGTCTGACATACGGAAAAGTCCGCGCGCTTCCTTCAGACAAGAGAAATGACGCGAAGATCAACAACTACACAACTATGCAAGGCATGGTGAAGAAGTACAAGAAGAATGATCCTGAATTTGATCTTCCACAACGACTGCTTGACCTTAACGCCAAAAAAGACTTTGGCCGTTATGCTGATAAAAAAGGATACATGCCTGTCAATTTCTTGACTGATAATGACATTACAGGGGGAAATTCTGGTTCGCCGGTTTTAAACGGTAAAGGCGAATTAATCGGACTTGCATTCGACGGAAACATCGAAGCAATGGCAGGTGATGTGATCTTTGATCCGGAATTGCAGCGTACGATCAATGTTGATATTCGTTATGTACTTTGGGTGATCGATACTTTTTCAGGTGCGAAACACATCGTTGACGAAATGACGATTGTGAAATAAAAATAGAATTAGTTTGAAAAAGGCCGTTCCGTTTGGAGCGGCTTTTTTTATTTTGCCTCGGCTCATTTTAAATTCCTTATTTTTGGCCCACAAAACTAAATGATGAAATATCTTCTTTTGTTGTTGTTTTTACCTTTGACGGTGCTGTCTCAAAGCCGCTTTGATTCGGCAGAAGCATTGTTTAAACAGAAGAACTACAGTCAGGCGAAACTGATTTTCAAGGATTACCTGAAAGCCAATCCAAATCACCTAAAAACATTAGAATATTTAGGTGACATTTATGGACATGAAAAGCAGTGGGATGAGGCGATGACTTATTATGAGCGGCTAATTAAATTGCGTCCGACTGTTGCGAATTATCATTACAAATTTGGCGGTGTATGCGGAATGATTGCTAAAGAAAGCAATAAGTTTAAAGCACTCGGAATGCTCGGCGAAATTCGCTCATCCTTCGAAAAAGCTATTGAACTTGATCCAAAACATATCGATGCGCGCTGGGCTTTAATAGAGCTTTACCTGCTGCTTCCAGCCATTGTCGGCGGCAGCGAATCAAAAGCAAAATCTTACGCAGATCAGCTTTTAAAAATATCACCTGTCGATGGTTACCTGGCGCACGGCCACATCGCAGAGTATTTTAAGCAATATCCAGCTGCTGAACTGAACTACAAAAAAGCAATCGACGTCAGCGGCTCAATGACCACCTATAAAAAACTTGCAGATCTATATAAAAACAAATTGAATCAGCCTGCAAAAGCAAAAGCAACGCTTGCTACATACGGCGAAAAAAACAAAACCTGATGCGTACACATTTTATAGCGATCGGCGGAAGCGCGATGCACAACCTGGCGCTCGCCATCCACGAAAAAGGCAACAAAGTAACCGGCAGCGATGATGCCATTTTCGAGCCTTCACGTACTAGGCTTGATAAAAAAGGACTTTTACCTGAAGAGCTCGGCTGGTTTCCCGAAAAAATAACGGCTGATCTTGATGCTGTGATCCTCGGAATGCATGCAAAAGGCGACAACCCTGAACTACTTCGCGCGCAGGAACTTGGATTAAAAATCTATTCTTATCCGGAATTTTTATTTGAGCAGTCAAAGAATAAAACACGGGTTGTCATTGGCGGCTCGCATGGAAAAACGACAATCACCTCGATGATCCTTCACGTGATGAACTTTCACAACATCAAGGTCGATTACATGGTAGGCGCCCAGCTTGAAGGATTCGACACAATGGTTCATCTTACTGAAGAAAACGATTTTATCGTGCTTGAAGGCGATGAATATCTTTCTTCGCCGATTGATCTGCGGCCAAAATTTCACCTTTATCAGCCGAATATCGCACTGATAAGCGGAATCGCATGGGATCATATCAATGTTTTTCCGCAGTACGAAAATTACGTCGAGCAATTCGAAATTTTCATAAATAAAATCACGAACGGCGGAATCCTGGTTTACAACGAAGATGATCCCGAAGTAAAACGCGTCGCAGAAGCCGCTGTAAACCCTATTCGCAAGCTTCCTTATACAACACCTGAGTATTCTGTCGAAAATGGCGTGACGCTGCTTAAAACGCCCGAAGGCAACATGCCAATTGAAGTGTTTGGCGCGCACAATCTCAATAACCTCGCGGGCGCCAAATGGATCTGTCAGAATATGGGAGTAGACGAAGCTGATTTCTATGAAGCAATTGCAACGTTTAAAGGCGCTTCCAAACGTCTTGAAAAAATTGCCGAAAGCAAAAATAAAGTCGCCTACAAAGATTTTGCACATTCGCCCAGCAAGGTTTCAGCTACGACAAAAGCGGTGAAAGAGCAATATCCGAACAGGAAACTCCTCGCGTGCCTCGAACTCCACACTTACAGCAGCTTAAATCCCGAATTTTTAAAAGAGTATGAAGGCGCGCTCGACAAAGCAGATGTTGCCGTAGTCTTTTATTCGCCCGACGCAGTGAAAATCAAGAAGCTCGACGAGATCACACACGAGCAGATTGCCGATGCATTCAAGCGAAACGACCTGATTATTTACACCAATCCTGCTGATTTTAAAGAATTTTTATTCGCTGCCGATCTCGATAACAGCGCGCTGCTGCTAATGAGTTCCGGAAATTACGGCGGCTTAAACTTCGATGAGGTTAAAACTTTGATTCAGTAGTTTAGAAGCACAACATTTTTCCTGTGATTCAGCTTCAGTCCCGCTGTCATTCCAATCTTGCCATTGGCATGGCAAGGATTTTCCCTTCCATCGGGGCTAGGTTTGATGTTTTTAGTTGTCGGTTGTCGGACGTCCTGGATTTACTATAAACACTTCGCCACTACATAATAATTCAACAACCAATTACCAACAAATTCTATTTAACCTATACCGATCCGACAACCGACAACCAACAACCAACAACTTCTCACTTCTTATACCGATAACGCCCCGTAATCTCATAACTAAACAAACAATCCTCCAAAACCTGTCCGCTGCCAACATTATGTACGATCATGTTTCTCTTGCCGTCGCGGCTTTTTAAATGTGTAACGATCCCGATGTGCGGTAATCGCCCGCTGATCATCCATGTTACGATATCACCCGTTTTGTAATCAGCAGCGTTTTCAGTCGCGGAAAGTTCAGTTCCGAATCGTTTAAAAAACGTCTGTAGGTTCGGAACACGCCTGTGATCAATATTTGTGTCTGTACTTTTTAAACCCCATATTTTTGGATACTTATTAAAATTCTTTTTCATGTCTTCATGAACCTCTTTCTGAAGATCGATTCCTAATTTTCGATACGTGCGAATAACTACGTCAGTGCAAACGCCTTTATCTTTTGCAACATCGCCATTAGGATATTTAATTTGCCGGTAAGTTGGATCGTAAACCACGTTATCATTTGTTAAGGTAATCGCCGCGTTTGAAAGTTTCCGGAAAAAATCAGCTTCCGGAGTTGCATGTACTCTAATAAGGAACAGGAACAGTAAGAACATTCTCATATCATCGATTTTTAATACAACGGATTTTCATTGAGAATAATTATATTTGATTCATATACAAGCCATTCATCAAAATTTAAAGCCATGTCAGAAACTACTTCTTTTCCAATCCGCAGCTGGTCTGAAGACGACCGTCCACGCGAAAAATTAATCACAAAAGGCAAAACATCATTAACCGACGCAGAGCTGATCGCGATCCTCATAGGTTCCGGCAGCCGAAATGAAAGTGCGGTGCAGCTAAGCAAACGTATCTTGTCTGCAACAGGTAACAACCTAAATGAATTGGGAAAGATGTCAATTCAGCGGCTTACCGAATTTAAAGGCATCGGCGAAGCAAAGGCGGTTTCCATTATGGCCGCAATGGAACTCGGCCGCCGACGCAAAACTGAAGACACTGTCGAACTTTCGAAAATTGCATCGAGCCGCTCAGTATTCGAGATTATGCAGCCAATCATTGGAGACCTTCAGCACGAAGAATTCTGGATTCTTTGCCTGAACAATTCCAATAAGGTTGTTCATAAAACACAACTCAGCAAAGGTGGAATTACCGGAACCGTTGTAGACGTACGATTGGCGTTTAAACTTGCAATCGCCCACAACGCCACTGGAATCATCTTGTGTCATAATCATCCATCCGGAACATTAGTCGCCAGTGAAGCCGATAAACAAATCACGAAGAAGATGAAACATGCAGGCGAAAACCTCGACATAAAGGTACTCGATCATCTAATAGTCACGGAAAATAATTATTTTAGCTTCGCAGATGAAGGCTACCTGTAAACACTATGATCTCGACAAAAAACCTGCTATTTTCTTATTCACCTGATTCGGCTTTTGCATTCCCTGACATTCATTGCAATAAGGCGGAAACTCTACTTATTACCGGAGGTTCGGGTAGAGGAAAAACAACATTATTGCACCTTTTGGGCGGACTTCTAAAACCTCAAAGTGGAAGCATCAATATAGACGGCACCGAAATTCAGAATCTTTCCGACAATCAGCTTGACAAATTTCGAGGACAAAATATTGGAATCGTACTTCAGCAATCGCACTTTATTGCATCACTTAATGTTCTTGAAAATGTTGTAATGTCGTCGTGGCTTGCAACAGGAAAGCAGGCGTCGAAAAAAGCGACAGAACTTCTTGAGCACCTCGGACTTCAGGATCAGCTACACAAGAATACAAGTAAGCTCAGCATAGGGCAACAGCAACGGGTTTCAATTGCGCGCGCACTGATAAATGAACCTAAACTACTTCTAGCCGACGAGCCGACTTCCAGCCTTGATGATGAAAATGCCGAAAATGTTGCTGCTTTACTCGCAAATCTTTCTGCAGAATTTAACGCTGCACTTATTATCGTAACGCACGATCAGCGTTTAAAACAGCGTTTTTCAAATTCAATATCGTTATGATCCTGAAACTCGCCTTAAAAAATATATTTCATAAGCCACTGAACACGTTGCTTAGCCTGATTTTGCTAACCTCCGGCGTTGGAATTATCTCGCTATTGATCCTGATGGAAAAGCAAATGGAGCAACGGTTTTCAGAAAATATTGAAGGCGTCGACCTTGTACTTGGCGCGCAGGGAAGTCCGCTGCAGCTTATCCTATCATCAGTATATCAAATGGATGCGCCAACGGGCAACATCAACTACACCGATGCAAAGGTCTGGATGAAACATCCGTTCGCACAAAGCGCCATTCCACTTGCTTTTGGCGACAGCTACGTTGGATTTAAAATCCTTGGAACCACCAATGAATACCTGACAAAGTACGGCGCAAAGATCTCATCAGGTAAAATTTTTGACAAGGAACTTGAAGTTGTATTAGGAAGTAATGTTGCCGAAAAGACCAGGATGAAAATCGGACAGGAGTTCTATGGCACACACGGACAAGCAGAAGGCGGCGAAGTTCACGAAGAAATGAAATACGTTGTCACCGGAATCGCTTCACCGACAGGTAAAGTCATTGACAACTTAATTATTTGCAATATCGGATCAGTTTGGGCGATGCACAAAGATCATAGTGACGAAGCAACTCATGAAGGAGAGCATGATCACGAACATGCAGCTGAAGAATCTGAAGAAGGAAAAGAAATTACCGCCGTTCTCTTTAAGATCAGAAACAAAATGGCCTTTGTGACATGGCCGCGGATAATCGCACAAAATACAAAAATGCAGATGGCTTCGCCGGCTGTTGAGCTAAACCGGCTGTTTACCTTGTTCGGCTTTGGAATTGAGGCATTGAAATATTTGGCGTATGGCATAATGTTCATTTCGGCAATCAGCATTTTTATTGCACTTTATAACCGGCTTAAGGAACGCAAATACGAATTTGCCCTATTACGCATCAGCGGAGCCGGCAGAATGCAGCTTTTTTTGCTTGTGCTGATAGAAAGTCTGTTGTTGTGCATTGTCGGCTTCATTTTTGGTAGTGTCGCGGGGCGACTTGCGATTATGCTAATATCTGCTGCAGCCGATGAAGCATATAAATTAACACTCGATCCTTTGGCAATTGTTTGGAAGAACGAGGGTTTTTTGCTGGTGCTGACTATCTTTGTAGGAGTTATTGCTGCGTTGCTGCCGGCCGTAAAAGCTTATAGACTGAATATTTCAAAAACTCTTGCAAATGCTTAAACTGAACTATATAATTGTCTTATTTTTTTTAGCAGTTCCTGCTGTAATACTGGCGCCACCAACAACGCTGACATGGAAAATGCTAGGTGAAATTTCCTTCGCAAAAAAGCCGCATAAGGATTATGGTGAAGTAAATTATCCTGTGGTAAACGCAAAATTAAAAAGCCTGCACAAAAAAACTGTTTCGATGGCGGGTTTTATAGTGCCAATTGACAACACAAATTATGCTTTGAGTAAGAACGTATTTGCATCATGTTTTTTTTGTGGAAAAGCGGGTCCGGAAACCATTGTTGGACTAAAGTTCAAAGGTGGCAGCATGAAGCTCAAAACTGATCAGTTCGTCACTGTTGAAGGCACTTTCCGCGTCAACGAAGCTGATGTCGACGATTGGATCTACAACATAGATGATGCTGTCATCGTCAAAGGCGACTAATGAAACTCGATCATATAACCGACATCTTTTTTGATCTCGATCATACACTGTGGGATTTTGAAAAAAATTCAGCACTGGCCTTTAAGGAAATCTGGCAAAGTCGGCAGATGAACATAGATCTGGATTCTTTTCTATCACATTACGTTCCTTTAAATTATCAATATTGGGAGCGCTATCGCAATGGTGAGATCACACAGGAAGTTCTCCGTTATGGACGGCTACGCGATACGTTCGAGCTATTAAACTACGTTATCGGCGACGAAATGATCGAACAATTGTCATCTGATTATATCGAAATATTGCCTGACCACAATCACCTGTTCGAAGGCGCAATTGAAGTGTTGCAATATCTATCCGCAAGATACAATCTGCATATCATCACGAACGGATTTGACGAAGTGCAAAATAGAAAAATTGTTAATTCAGGTCTCGCACAATATTTTCAGACGATCACCAATTCAGAAATGGCAGGCGTCAAAAAACCTGATCCACGAATTTTTGAATATGCACTTGCAAAAGCAAATGCAAGAAAAGAGAGCAGTATCATGATCGGTGACTGCATTGAAGCAGATGTACGTGGCGCATTGAACTGCGGAATCGACGCGATCTTATTTAACGGAAATGTCTGCGAAGACGGCAGCATCAAACATATAAAACACCTCCAGGATCTTAAAATATATTTATGAAAAAAACTATTCTATTTCTTTTCGTACTATTGATTTTCAATTTCGCCACGGCGCAAAGCGCTGGCCCGATCAAATATGCAGTCATTCCTTCGAAATTTGATTTTCAAAAAACTGCGGATCAATATGGACTGAGTAGTTTGACAAAAATGTTTTTTCAAAAACTAGGTTACGCTGCTTACTTTGATACCGAGACAATGCCGCCCGAGGTAGCAGACCAGAATTGCAACACAGTTTACGTAAGTGTGGTTGAAGACAATGCAATGCTAACTACAAAGCTAAAGGTGCTAATCAAAGACTGCCGAAATAACATAATCATCACCTCAGTTGAAGGAAAAAGTAAAGAAAAAGAATACAAGGCTGCCTATACTGAAGCGCTTCGTAAAGCTCTAAAATCGATTGAAGGTGCAAGTTTTAAACCTTCACCAATTGCAGCCGCGTCAGGCCAAAAAATAGTACCAAACCAGCCAACCCCAACAAAATCTCCAATTTCTGTTGACAGTCAGGTGCTGAATGCGCAGGCCATTCCAAATGGTTTTCAACTAGTCAACACAACGCCAAAAATTGTATTGCGCATTTTTACGACCAGTGAAGCAGATGTTTACATTGCCGCTGATGAAACGACAAGCGGAGTTGTATTTAAAGATGGGCCGCTTTATACTTACGAGTATTATAGTGGTGATAAGCTTGTAAGAAGACAACTGAATATTAAATTCTAGTAGCCGTATTTGTCTTTCCACCGGTTTTTTAGAAATTCGCGGGTTCCATTTTCGCGTGAGTTATTTCCAGGAACATAAATCGGTGTGTTTGCAACTGCATCGGGCAGGAACTCCTGTTCAGCGAAATTGTTTTCATAGCTGTGGGAATATTTGTATTCGTCACCATAACCTAATTCCTTCATCAGTTTTGTTGGTGCATTTCTAAGATGAATTGGAACTGGCAGATCTCCTGTTTGCTTTACCATTTGCTGCGCTTGTCCAATTGCCATATATGTCGAATTGCTTTTTGGTGAGGTGGCAAGATAAACCGCGCATTGGCTTAATATGATCCGGCTTTCGGGATTTCCTATTACTGCCACAGCCTGAAACGTCGTATTTGCCATAACAAGTGCGGTCGGATTTGCATTGCCGATATCTTCGCTGGCAAGGATCAGCATTCTTCGTGCAATAAATTTTACGTCTTCTCCACCTTCAAGCATTCTCGCAAGCCAGTATACTGCTCCATTCGGATCGCTTCCGCGGATTGATTTTATAAATGCAGATATAATATCATAATGCTGTTCACCGGTTTTGTCATAAAGAACAGTATTTTGTTGTGCAATTTGTAATACTTTCTCGTTAGTAATTATAATTTCGGCCTCAGGGGACGCATTTACGACAAGTTCAAAGATATTTAATAGCTTACGTCCATCGCCGCCCGAAAGTCGGAGTAGTGCCTCAGTTTCCCGCAGTTTTATGTTTTTGGATTTAATTTGTGGATCAATCTCAAGTGCGCGATGCAGTAACGCTTCGAGATCTGTTCTTGAAAACGCATTTAAAACATAAACCTGACACCGTGACAAAAGCGCTGGGATAACCTCAAAGCTTGGGTTTTCGGTTGTTGCCCCGATTAAAGTCACCCATCCTTTTTCAACGGCTGCTAGCAGTGAATCTTGTTGGGATTTGCTGAAACGATGGATCTCATCTATAAAAAGTATAGGGTTGCGCGCTGTGAATAACCCGCCGGCTTGTTTTGCTTTGTCAATTACTTCTCGGATATCTTTAACCCCGGAGTTTATCGCACTTAAAATATAAAAAGGACGTTTTGATTCCTGTGCAATGATCTGCGCCAATGTCGTTTTTCCGGTTCCCGGCGGTCCCCAAAATATGAGTGATGGAATTATTCCGTTTGCAATTTGATGAGTCAACGATCCGGTTGGCCCAACAAGGTGCGACTGGCTGATGTAATCCTCGAGCCGCTGCGGGCGTATTCTTTCTGCTAATGGTGCGTCCATGTTACGAATTTACGGATTTTTGAATTGTTTTTGAAGCTATTCCGGCTGTACGCTGTATCTTTTTCTACTCGTGCTCAAAGGTTGTGATGAAAGTTTCTGCAGTAGAAAAAGGATGCCGCTTCCATCCGGGCTAATGTGTGAACTGCCAAAATTGCACTAACTTTCATTTGGATTTGTTTTTGAGTAAGCGCAGGTTCCAGACAATAATTTTCTGCACCATGACTGATACCAACTTTAAATTTACGCCTCAGGTTGTACTTCTTCCTTTCTTTTTTGTTTTATCGATGTGGGTTGTTTTTTGGGCAGAAGCAAGATTTAATCTGAATTTAGGACATTATGGCATCTTTCCACGTACGATGGAAGGGCTGCGCGGGATCATCTTTGGTCCATTTATTCATGGGAATCTGGAGCATATCTATAACAATTCGATTCCGATATTAATTTTGCTTGCAGCTTTATCTTACTTCTATCATGAACTGACCTTAAAGGTTGTCTTTTTTGGAATCATATTATCAGGATTGATCACCTGGATTATTGGAAGAGAGAATTATCATATTGGAGCAAGTGGACTCATTTATGTACTTGTCAGTTTCATATTTTTCAAAGGGATCATGACCAAGTACTACAGGCTGGTCGCTTTATCGCTACTTGTCATCTTTATTTATGGAAGCATGATTTGGTATGTCTTCCCGGATATTGAGGCGGGTATTTCGTGGGAAGGCCATCTTGGAGGATTGATCAGTGGATTTGTTTTCGCCATATACTTTAAGACTGCAGAATACAAGAAGTTGATCCGGTATGATTGGGAACGGCCTGATTATAATGCAGCAGAAGATAAGTTTCTTCAACGCTTTGACGAGAATGGGAATTTCATAAATCTTCCAAAGCCCGAGCCCGAGGCTGAACCAGGCGAGGAGCCGCAGGTTATCTATAAGTACATCTTTAGGGAAAAGGATAAGGCTACCGAATAGCCCTAGCCCCAATGGCAGCGGCATCCTTTTTTGCTAACCTCCGCAACTTCTTCGAAAGGAATAAAGAACAGGCAAAAAAGATTGCTTCGCCAGTTCGCTTCGCTCGTGTGAGCGGACAGCGGGACCGAGCTCCCAAAGAGCGAACTGGCGAAGCAATAGCTCCTGAATGTTTTTTGGCGTTTCATTATCAGAACTATAAGAGCTTTTTAAGACACCCCGGTGGCAGGTTTTTCTAACTTTAAGTAAGTTTAACAAAATGCTATTGGTATGAAATATATAGTACTGCCGATGGTAATCGTAATGATCTTGATTATGAGCTTTTTTGATATTGCCGGCACTTCGGATAAAGAAAA